>CAYGBT010000004.1:42115-117570 GCA_964348275.1 uncultured bacterium | reverse complement strand
TCATCCCCTGCGATATAGCTAAGAAGCGGTAAGCCGACGAAAATCACCCCACGGGCGTCGGGGGCACCCTCGGCGCCCGTGGTGTTTTACGACGGGCGGCGTCCCCGGCGGGAGGAGGCAGTCTGCCGGAGGCTCAAGGGTCCATTCTCACCCCTTCTCTGGTCTCCGCGTCGTCCTTCTCCTCTTCCCCCCATCTCCTGTCTATGAGACCGTGCAGTCTGCGACAGCCCCTAGATGACCGGGGATCACACATGCCAATTTTAGCTCCGACCTGCGGGACAGTGGGTTCCCATTCAAGGGGGGCTATGGGGGTCGAAGGGAAGGGTGGGGGGGGGCGTTTGGGTGTCAATCACCCAGCGGCCCCGATCTGATTTTCGGTTGCCTATAGGTTGCGGATTCGCGTTACGGTTTGCGTGGTTTTGCGTTTCCTTGCACTCCCAAGTGTGCTAAATACCTGACTATGCAACCCCGACCCCTTATTACGCTGTTGACCGATTTTGGGAGTGCTGATCCCTTTGTTGGGATCATGAAGGGGGTGATTTTCGGAATTAACCCTCGGGTGCACGTGGTCGATCTCTGCCACGGCGTATCCCCGCAGGATGTTCTTGGGGCTGCCTTTCTCCTCCACTGTTCGTATCGGTACTTTCCCAAGGGCACCATTCACGTCGTGGTGGTTGATCCCGGCGTTGGGGGAAAGCGCAGGCCCCTCTTGGCCGAGGGAATCTGTGGGTATTATATCGCCCCAGACAATGGAGTCCTGAGCTACCTCTTCGCGTCGGGGGAAATCCAGCAGGTCGTGGAGATCACTGCGGACGCCACCTTCCTCCATCCGGTGAGTCGGACCTTTCATGGACGCGATATCTTTGCGCCGGTCGCGGCGCATCTTTCGCGTGGCAGAGCCATTGATCGCTTCGGTCGGGTCACTACAAGGTACCGGCGACTGGACCTGCCCACGCCCACGAAAACGGGTGAAGGAGTACTTAAAGGCTCCGTGCTCCATGTGGACCGGTTCGGTAATCTGATTACCAATCTCTCCTCACGCGAGATCTCAACCCTTCAGCGGGAGAAAGGGATTAAGATCTCGATCAAGGGCAAGGAGATCCTTGGACTGGTCAGCAGCTATGAGAGTCTCAAGAGGGGGGAGATGGGAGCCATTCTTGGCAGTGCCGGCTACCTGGAAATCTTCTGCAACCAAAGAAGTGCGGCCTCCGTTCTGAAGGTCGGACGAGGCGCAACGGTTCGCGTGGAAGGGGGAGAAAGGCGGCGCGGCCGCTGACTGCAGGTATTTTCAATTTCGAATTTCGAAATTCGAATTTCCGTGAACCATGAACAGTGAACTGTGAACCCCTTGACCGGACATCGGTAATCGGTGATCGATCATCGACCGCGGGCAGTCCAAAGCCGGAGTAGGGGAAGCATCAGTAAGAGAAAGGCCCATCCCAGGACACCGGCAAGAATTCCCTGCTGGCCGTAGAGCCATTGGACGCTGGTTCGTTCGCGAAGGAGGAAACCGTCAATCTTCCCCAGGAAAATCCAACCGGCGTGCAAGCCGATGGCAAATGGGAGGGAGTCCGTCCAGAGATACGCGTAGGCAAGGGCGACACCAACGAGAACCAGGCCAATGAAAGGTAACAAAGTCGAAGGCTGGGCAAGCGGGCGGACATGCGCGACGAGGGCCCGAAGGCCTACGTCAAGGTCGAAGCGGGAGGTGACCGGAATCTTCGCATGGAGGAAATGAACTGCGGAGAACAAGGTGCTGCTGAGCAGGACGGCCACGAGTCTCGACCATTCGCGAAGGAGCCCTCCCAGGAGGAAGCCACGGAAGATCGTTTCTTCGATGATGCCGACGAGGAGACCGCTCCCAAGGGCCAAGCCGATGCGCAGCGGCCAATCGGCGGGTGTCTTCAGAAGTATGGAACGCTCGCCGAGAATGACCAGGAGAGCGAGGAAAATCCCAAAGGACAAAATGCCGAGCAGCCAGCCACTCCCAAACTGGCATCCCGGACGAGTCCCGGCCCCGAACCCTCCAAGGGAAATCGCCCCCAGCGACCTTCTGGCGAGGTAGCCAAGAACGAGGGTAAGCAACAGGAGGATCCGGCGATAGACCCGACCAAAATCGTACATACCTTGCGCCATGTGGAGTCCGAAGAGTCGGGTAGTCTCGGGGACGGTGTGGACGAGCCAATCTACCGGTATCTTGATGAGGGGGGCGGCGACCACACTGAGTCCGAGGATACCGATGAGCAGATATGCGAGCCGACTGCTGAAACGCACGGGGATTCCTTTCTGTCCGGGATGGGAGCGAATTATATCAGAGGAGCCGCTGCGGTCAATGTTTTACTCGGTTGGCATATTTTGTGCAAACTTCGGCCTGGGCATACAGGCGGGATCGGGTGTTCACCTACGTATCGGTGATCAGGCTGATGAGGAATTTCAAACAAGTAGGACTGCTGTTGGTTCTTTTCGTTGCGATTCCGGCTCGGGGAGGGACCGCAGGCTTCGCCGAAGTGCGAGATGCCGTGGGACTCTGGCATCGCGTCTTTGGGAGAGTTCCGGCTCTCGAACAATATATTCGAGGGGGCAAGGCACCGGACGCCTCGAGTTTTGGAACGCTCGACGCGACTCTGAACGCCCTGAGCGGACAGGAAGGCTCGAATCCCTTTCACCCCTTGGCCAAGGGAGCCCTGTTCACTCTCACCAAGCAGGGCGATGTGTGGAAGGAGGGCTCCAAGGCCTCGCAACTGGCGGGTGACCGGGTGGCAGTCCGATGGCTG
This sequence comes from uncultured bacterium, assembly GCA_964348275.1. Lineage (GTDB taxonomy): Bacteria > Methylomirabilota > Methylomirabilia > Methylomirabilales > CSP1-5 > CSP1-5. Next base: position 114,796 of record CAYGBT010000004.1, on the reverse strand, counting down.
CTTTATCATACGTTTCTCCGACTGAAGGAAAAAAAGGCGGCCGATCGGGAGATCCGACGGATTCGAGAGATTCGGGACCAGTTGGGCCTCGATCGGATCGCCTATCTGGGGGGGCACCTGGCTCATTCGGCCGAAGCACTGGCCGCACGCCATGATTCTCAGGCAGCGGAGGAGGCGTTAAGGCTGGCGATAGACTTTGACTCCGTTGCCCCGAGCGTCTCCTTTGCCCAAGCCCGGATTCTCCTCCGGGAGGGTTCCCCTCGCGGCTTCCTCGCCTTGATGAGGGGCTGGTGGGTCAGCTTCACCTCGCCTTTTCATGGACTCAACCGTTGGGCAAATGTTGTGGCCTCACTCTTGATCGTCATCCCCTTCAGTGTTGTGTTCGTGGGATTGGTACTCCTCATGCGAGTCACGCCTCTGTTCCGGCACGATCTGGCAGAATGGAGACGTCGAAGACTTTCTCCTGCCACCGAAGTTTTCCTCCCTTTTGCGGTGTACCTGCTTCCCCTCGCTCTTGGGTTCGGCCTCCTGCCGGTCGTGTTACTTTCTCTCTTACCCCTGGGAATCTACTTGAAGGGTCGGGAACGCCTCCTCTGGGGCATCGTGGTCCTTTCTCTCTTGTTGCTTCCCGGAGGATACCGTCTCCTCGCCACCGTGATGACCAGTACTACCACCCCTCGATATGTGGCCTTGCTTCGGCTTGAAGAGGGAGATCGAAGTCGCGGGACAGAAACCACGCTCCTTCGATGGGCGGAAGAGGCCCCTCACGACCCCCTCCCTCGGTATTATCTCGGACGGATTCGCCGTGCTCGGGGCCAGCTTAAGCAAGGGATCGAGATGTATTCTCGGGTTAAAGGGAATGCAGCCCATGAAGCGGTGGCTTGGACCAACCGAGGAAATCTCGCCTTTCTCCAGGGAGACTTGGCGGAAGCCCAAACAGCCTACAAAAAAGCCATTGCGCTGAGTCCTGATCTCCCTTATCCGCGCTTCAGCCTGAGCCAGTTACTGACTGAACGCCTTCTTTTTGAAGAAGCGCAGCAAGAGTATGCTCAAGCAATCCACAAATTGCCGAGCCTGGAGTCGCGCATGCGACAAGTGACAGCAGAAGGGAGAAAACGGGTGCTCATCGACGCACCGCTGCCGATCATAGACGTTTGGCGGCAGATTCTCGTCTTCGATTCTGCATCTCCGGCAATGGCAGAGAACCTGTGGGCCGGAAGGTTTTTAGGGGTGCGTCTGGCTAGCCTTCCGTGGATGGTTGGAGGATACCTCTTTGCCTTCGTCGGCATTCTCTGGCTCCGGAAGCACCGGCGGTTCGCTCGGGCGTGTCAGCAGTGCGGGAGGGCGTTTTGCCCTCGTTGCCAGCGCTTACTGGGTGAGGTTCGGCTCTGTACCCGTTGTGCGATCCTTGAGAGGGCACGGATGGGAGGAATGCCTCCTTCGATCAAGAATCTTCCTACCGAAGACGTCAAACGAGAGCCGAGATGGGTTGGGATGGCTTTGGCACTTGTGCCAGGCATCAAGGGGCTCTACGGGGGGAAGACACTCCGGGGTTTTCTGCTTTTGGCCGCCGCTCTGTTGGTTGTCTCCTCAATTCTCGGAGAATTCCTCGCCCCAGGGATGTATCTCCCGGGTTCGTCGCTGCCCTATCACCTCCCTGCCAGTATCATAGTGCTCCTCTGCCTGTATCTCCTGAGCACTTTGATCCACACGGACAGTCGCCCAAGGCGGCGGAGGGAAAGACGATGGCGCTAGAGGGTACCCTCCAAGACTTTGCCCTGGTCGACATCCTGCAGCTCATCGGAATGCAGCGAAAGACTGGGACGCTGACCCTTTCCCAGCGGGATGAAACGATTCGTGTTTCGGTGCAGGACGGAATGGTAATCTGGGTCTCCCCTCCGGACGAGGTCTTCGAGGCGAAGGTGGGTCGGGTTCTGGTTCGTCGAGAACTGATCACGAAAGCAGAGTGGGATGAGATACGTCAAATCCGGGCACGCAAGGGACGACACCTTGTCCCCGTCCTTTTGGAGGCACAACGGGTTTCACGTCAGGACCTCGAACGCATTGTGCAGCGTCTGGTGCTCGAGACCCTGTACCGGGCCCTCCGGTGGCGGGACGGAAGATACACGTTTGACGCCCAGGCGCAGGTGGACCTGAGTCGAGGTCAGATCTCACCTATGGGAACGGAAACCATCCTACTAGAGGCAGTCCGCCAGATGGATGAGTGGCCGCTGATCGAGCAAAGGATTCCCTCGCTGGATATGGTCGTTCGGCGAAGCAGCCGACCGGTCTATCACGAACAGGTCCCTTCTGAGGGGTTGGCCATCCTTCAGTTGGTGGAGGGTCATCGGACAGTCCGGGAGATTGCAGAACTGTGTGACTTTGGGGAGTTCGAGGCCTACAAAGGCATCGCTGACTTAGTAACCGCAGGGGCGCTGAAGCTTGAGCGGCGACGGGGCGAGGCTCCAGAGAAGAAGGTAGTGCCGGTGCGGCTTCCCAGGAGGCTCCCCGGATGGATGTTTCCCATGGCGGTGGTTGCCATCACGGTTGCCTCCCTCATGTTTCAGTTCTCCCTTGGACACGATCCTCTCTATCTCCTTGCCTCCCGCCAGATGTCTGGAGAAGCCGCGATAGAGGCTCGAAGACTCAGCGTCGCCGGACGGGAGCTTCCCCGGGCTCTAGATCTCTACTTCCTGCTTCATGGAGAATACCCGGATAATCTGACACAGCTCCAGGCCGAAGATCTGTTCGTTGGTGAGCTGCGCGATCCGTGGGGGCAGTTTTGGGTCTATGAGCGTCGGGAATCAGGTTACCGGTTGACGAGCCCTGGGCCGGACCGGCGACGTGGGACGGCCGACGACCTTCGCTTTTCTCCCTCCTAGTGCCCTAATTGACACTCCTAATCCCATGTGTTAGCGTGAATTAGTTGCGGTTGACACGGAGAGGTGTCCCATGGGTTCGCGGTGTACGAAATCTTATCTCGGGCGACAGCGGGTCACGATGGGGGTTGTCCTCCTTACCTTTTTCACGCTTTTTCCTTCGTCTCCTGTTGATGCCAGCCAACAGTCCCGGGCTTTGGTGGAGGAACTGCAACGGGTGTTCGTGGAGGTGGCAGAGCGCCTAAAGCCTTCGGTGGTGAATATCAACACCACCCAAAAGGTGCGGACGAGCCGGCGTCAAATGGAGCCCTTCTTCCGGGGACCATTTCGAGAGTTCTTCGGAGAGGAATTTTTTGAGCGATTCTTCAATCTGCCCCGCGAGTTCGAGCGTCGAAGTCTTGGGTCCGGGGTCATCGTGGACGCGAAGGGCTATATCTTGACCAATAATCACGTAGTGGAGCAGGCAGACGAGATCCAGGTGACGCTGGTGGACGAACGAACCTTTCAGGCCACAGTAATCGGAACCGACCCAAAGACCGATCTTGCGGTGATCCAGATTGAGAAGGCCACCGACATTCATCCGGCGAACCTGGGAGACTCCGGTAAGATGCGGACCGGCGACTTTGTGATGGCCATCGGCAATCCCTTTGGGCTGAGCCACACGGTCACGGTGGGTGTCGTGAGCGCCACTGGCCGCGCTGGCGTAGGCATTACGGCCTACGAGGACTTCATCCAGACCGATGCCTCTATCAATCCAGGCAATAGCGGCGGTCCCCTGTTAAACATCGATGGAGAGGTCGTCGGGATTAACACGGCGATTGTAGCCACAGGCCAGGGGATTGGCTTTGCGATCCCAATCAACCTGGCCAGGGAGATTATGGAGCAACTGATTGAAGAAGGTCGGGTTACCCGGGGGTGGCTCGGAGTGGTCATTCAGCCTCTGACCCCAGAACTGGCCCAGCAATTCGGCGTGAAGCCGGAAGGGGGCGTCTTGATCGGAGATGTTGTGGAAGGAGGGCCCGCCGCCAAGGCGGGGCTGAAGACCGGGGATGTGGTCCGAGCGTTTGCGGGAAAGCCAGTCACCGATGTCCGCCAGCTTCAGCGGATGGTCGCCGCCGCGAGACCAGGAAAGCAAGTCCCGGTCAAGATCAAGCGACAAAGCAAGGACCTTACTATCCGGGTGACCGTGGGTGAGATGCCGACGGAAGAAACCGCGGCCGTTGCCCCCGAGCCCCTCGAACGGTACGGGTTTGCGGTCCAAGATTTGACCCCGGAGCTCCGGGAAAGACTCCAGGTGGAAGGGGACGGAGTGTTGGTATCCTCGGTGGAGCCGGGGAGCGCCGCCTTCCGCCGTGGTCTGCGGCGAGGGGACGTCATCCTGGAGGTCAACCGCGAACCGGTCCAGAGTCGGCGAGATCTGTTAGAGCGTCTGCGAAGGTCCGGACTTGAAACCGACTTGCTGCTTTTGGTTCAGCGCGGGAAGACAACCCGCTTTATCGTCATCCCTTCGACGAAGGGTTAAACCCTCCGTGTCAGGCGTCGAGACTTATGGTGCGAAGACGGCTCCAATTTTACGAGGAAATAACTGACGCGGCACTTTCTGCGTATCTCCGGCGGATTGTAAATATCCCGCTCCTCCGCAAGTCCGAGGAACTGCATCTCGCCAAGCAGATCCGGAAGGGGGACGAAAAGGCTATTAAGAAGCTGGTGGAGGCCAATCTCCGATTTGTAGTCAAGGTTGCGTTGCAGTACCAAGGGTATGGTCTCTCCCTTTTGGATCTGATTAACGAAGGAAACCTTGGGCTTCTCGAGGCGGCGCGGCGCTTTTCTCCCGATTACAAGGTTAAGTTCATCACGTATGCGGTTTGGTGGATTCGTCAAGCAATCATGCAGGCACTGGCCCGCGCTAGCGGGGCCTTACGTTTTCCCGCTCGGAAGATCCGTCTCGCCAGCAAGCTACGAAGCCTCCGGGCGGAGATGATGCACCAGGAGGGCGAGGAGCCGACGGAAGAGGAGCTGGCCAAGGAACTCAACCTGACTCATGCCGAGATCGAGGAGTTGCTTCAAACCAATAGACCGCAGGCCTCCCTTGAGGAGATCCAGGGGCGCGAGGAAGGGCGAGACCTCATTCCCTCGGGAAGGGAGCGGGTGCCGCCCGCTGACGATGAACTGGATCGCAAATCCTTCGAGGAAGAGGTTGAACGCCTTCTTGAGGAGCTGACGCCCCGGGAGCGTGCCATCATCGAATTGCGGTATGGACTCAAAAATGAGGAACCCATGACGCTCGAGGAAGTTGGCAAACGGTTCAAACTTTCCCGGGAGCGGATCCGCCAGGTGGAGGAAAGGGCCAAGAAGAAGCTTCTAAACAGGGCCAAGACCCGGCACCTGCAAGACTTTCTGGGCTGAGGAGGAGGTGGTGTCGAACGGAACGGTCATCCTCCTCACCTTAGGGATATTCCTTCTCCTCGTGCTCGGGGTTGGCCTGGCGATGATGGCTCGGGCCCTCAAGGGTCTCCAGGAAGACCGCAGCAAGCAAGACCCTTCCATTCTCTTGCTCCAGCAGCAGATCGGCCAATTTGGTACCACAGTGAGCCAAGAACTTCATCGGATGGAGACCCAGGTGAATCAGCGGCTGCAGGAGAGTGCTGTCTTAATCCAACAAGCCCATCAGTCTATTGGGGAACGCCTGGATCGAGCGGCCGACGTTGTCGGAGGGGTCCAGGGGAGTTTAGGGAAACTAGACGAGGCGACCCGGCGCGTGCTGGAGGTAGGCCAGGATATCGCCGGCCTTCAACAGATTCTTAGACCTCCTCAACTCCGGGGAGGCTTTGGCGAAACGCTGCTGGAGCAACTTTTGGGTCAGATCCTCCCCGCTGAAGCCTTCGAGCTTCAGTACGCTTTCCGCAGTGGCGAAAGGGTAGATGCCGTCATCCGATTAGGCAGTCGTTTGGTCCCGGTGGACGCGAAGTTTCCCCTGGAGAACTTCCGCAAGATGCTGGAGGCCACCGAGGGCGGAGACGAGGAGCGTCGGAGGACAGCTCGCAAGGCCTTTCTCAGGGACGTCCAGAATCGACTCAATGAAATTGCGAAGAAATACATCCTTCCCGATGAAGGAACCTTCGACTTCGCCCTCATGTACATCCCAGCAGAGAACATCTACTACGAGGTGATCGTGAAGGATGAAATGGAGGATTCCATCCGGGGGTATGCCTATGAACGCCGAGTGATTCCGGTATCCCCGAACAGCTTTTACGCCTACCTCCAAACCATACTCCTCGGATTGAAAGGGCTTCGCATCGAGCAGAACGCCCGGGAGATTATGGAACTCCTTGGACGGCTTCAGGTGGATCTGAAGAAGTTTCGGGAGCGGTTTGACCTGGTGGGCAAACACGTCACGGATGCCAAGAACCGATTCGAGGAGGCAGCGGGAGCGCTGGCTCGCTTCGAGGCCAAGCTCGATACGGTTGAGGGCCGCGGTGAACAACCTTCCCTGCCCGGGGTAATGGATTCCTCCGGAGCGGTTCCACCGTAATGGTTCCCTGCTCAGCAGAGACACCTAACGCTGCTTACGGTTCGCCGGTGGCCGCTGCCCTGTGTTTGACTTGGCAGAAGCCCTCTGTTATGATCCCGGACCAAACCTCTGGCGAGGTCATGCGACGTGACCCTTCTCCACCTGCTTCAAAGATCCGCAGAAAAATTTGGTGACAAGACCGCACTGATTGCCGGTGATTTTTTCCTGACCTACCGGGATCTGTGGGAGTCTGTATTACGCGACGGTGCGGCGTTACGCCAGCTAGGCGTTAAGGCAGGAGAGAAGGTCGGCGTGATGCTGCCAAACGTTCCAGCGTTCGTTCAGTCTTACTTCGGGATCTTGGCGGCTGGCGGGACGGTGGTGCCGTTCAATACCCTGTATAAGCCCGAGGAGATCTGCTACCTCGTCGAGGATGCGGCGATTGAACGAATTCTTACCAGCCGGATTTTCTTGCCCGGTGTTCAAGAGGCTACCAGTCGGCTCCGCCACCCCGTGCATGTGATCCCGTTGGATGCAGGACCTGGCCCGCTGGGGGATGCGGTCCGGGTTGTTGACCCTAGCCGTGACTCGGCCCACGAACCGGCGCGGTTGGGGCAGAATGACGTGGCGGTCTGCCTGTACACCTCGGGGACCACAGGCCGACCGAAAGGAGCGCTCCTCACCCATGGAAATCTGGTGAGCAACGTGGAATCATTTCACCAGATTGCTCCGTGTGACGAGCGGGATCTCTTTCTGTGCATTCTTCCCCTATTTCACTCCTTCGCTGCCAGCGTCCTCATGCTCTTTCCGTTGAGTATCGGGGCTGGAATCGTGTTAGAGCCTCGATTTGCTCCCGAACAGGCCCTTCGGGGCATTGCGGAGCGGGGCGTCACCGTCTTTGCCGCTGTCCCATCCATGTATGCTGTCTGGGCACAGCTTCCGCCGCTTGACATCGATCTCTCCTCAGTGCGGTTCGCAGTTTCTGGAGGCGCGCCCTTGCCTATGGAGATCCTTCATCGGTTTGAAGAACGGTACGGGATCCCGATCTACGAAGGCTACGGCCTCACGGAGGCTTCTCCGGTTCTGACCGAAAATCCCCCCTTGGGCCCGAGGAAGGTCGGTTCGGTTGGCAAGCCACTCCCCAACGTGGAACTCCGGGTGGTCGATGCGGAGGGAAAGGACGTGCCGACGGGAGAAGTGGGCGAGATCGTGGCGAGGGGTCCCAACATCATGCTGGGCTACCTCAATGAACCCGAGGCTACCGCGAAAGTCTTAAAGGATGGCTGGCTCTACTCTGGAGATCTCGGACGGCAGGATGCAGACGGATACTTCTATATCCTCGACCGCAGGAAAGACCTAATCATCGTCGGGGGATTGAACGTGTATCCCCGAGAAGTAGAGGAGACATTGGCGACCCATCCTGCAGTGGCAGACGTGGCTGTCGTTGGTGTCCCGGATTCGATGCGGGGCGAAGCGCCGAAGGCTTACGTGGTCCTGAAGCCTGGGGTGCCCGCGACCAAACGGGAGCTCTTAAGGTTTCTACGTGAACGATTGGCCTCCTTCAAGGTCCCCCGGGAACTGGAGCTGTGTCAGAGCTTGCCGAGAACCATCTCGGGAAAGGTCCTGAGGCAGCAGCTTGAACGCCGCGGTGAGCCATGATGGGCATCGCGGATGGGAGCAAGGTGGTGGCTGAGCGAGTGGCCGTCAAAGACCTGAAGCTCAACGATACCGTCATCTCCTTCTTCTTAGTACGAAATCCCCAATTGCGGCTCCGAAAAACCGGCGAGCCCTTTCTGAGCCTCCTCTTGGCTGACCAGACCGGTGAGCTCCCGGCAGTGATGTGGGAAGACCTCGAGGGGGTGGGAGAACGGATCCGGGAGGGGGATCTCGTGAAAGTGCAGGGTATGGTCGGGAGTTATCAGGGAGAGATGCAACTCACTATTCATCGCCTACGCCACGCTCGGGAAGGGGAGGCTGCACTGGAAGATTTTCTGCCCGCCACGGAGGCCGATGTCCCCTCCATGCTCACTTTTCTCCAGGAGAGGATCCGCACTCTTGCGAGCGAGCCGCTCAAACAGCTCCTCTCCAGGATTTTTGAGGAAGAAGGCTTTCGCGAGGCCTTTGCTGCGGCGCCAGCGGCCAAAGGGCTCCACCACGCGTACCTCGGAGGTCTGCTCGAACACACCGTCTCGGTGGTCAAGATCTGCGAGGCCATCGCCTCCCATTATGGGCGGGCGGTCGATCGCGATCTGCTCGTCGCTAGCGCCATCCTCCACGATGTGGGAAAGATCTTTGAACTGACATGGGGACGTGGATTCGATTATTCCGATGAGGGACGGCTGCTTGGGCACATTACCGAGGGAGTATTATTTGTTGAAGAACACATCCAACAGATTCCGGACTTCCCGTCGCAACTCCGCATGGAGCTGCTTCACAACCTCCTGAGTCATCACGGACAGTATGAGTGGGGGTCCCCACGGCGCCCAAAGACAGTCGAGGCCCTCATTCTACATGCGGTGGAAAATTTGGACGGGAAGGTTAACCTCTTTCTGAAACTGGTCAAACACCACCCCGATCCGCACCGTGGGGGGTGGACCGTCTTCCACCGAAGCTTCGAGCGCCCCCTCTTCTTTGGAGAAATGGAATCTCCCGGAGGCCCGCTAGGCTTGGCGCGAGAAGAAGGGTAAAGGCCTTGCACTGACGCGGGGATGGCTGCTTGTCTCCGGCTATTCTCATTTCCTTTCATACAATGTCTCACTCCTCTTGAAGCAATCTGTAAGCCGAAGTGGTATATCTGTTGATTTCAAAATTTTTTTTGAAAAGTGTAAAAAAGTGTTGACAAAAAAATATCCTTTGATGTATTTCTTTCATCGAGGGAACATTCAGATGCTGGATAGGCTCTTTTCGTCCGAGACACGGGTTGACCTGCTGGAGCTATTTTTGAGCCGTCCAGAGGATCGGTTCTACGTGAGGGAGATTGTCCGGGAGCTCAAACGGGACATCTCGGGTATCAAGCGGGAGCTAGATAATTTGGAAAAGGCGGGCCTCCTGACGAGCACGAAGGTTGGGAATCTTCGGTATTACACCGTCGATACGTCTTTTTCGATTTATCCAGAACTCAAGGCGATCATCGATAAGACTCATGGAGTCCCGCAGGCGATTAGTGAGGCGTTGCGCAACATTACGGGAATTCGAGTCGCTTTTATCTTTGGCGAGGCGGAGAGCCCGGAGGGAGAGGCGATTGATCTGCTGGTGGTGGGGCGACCTCGCATGGCTCAATTGAATCGGGGCATAGCAGGCCTGGAGCTCCGCATCGGACGGAGTATCAATTGCCTGGTCTTTGACGAAGGGGAATATCAGCGGCGGAAAGCGGAGGGAGACCCTTTCCTGCGGGAGGTCCTACAGGGAAGGACGATCCCATTGATCGGATCGGTCCATGATCTTTGAGCAACTCAAGGCCAAGGGCTTGGTGGAGGCGGTGGCACCTGACTTGCAACGCGCGAATCGTCTTATGGCGAGAGTTCAAAAAGATCTCAAGACCGCTCAAGCCATGGTGGGGACCGATTCAGAGTGGGCCTACGTCATTGCCGCTCACTCAATGCTCCGAGCAGCTCGAGCCCTTACGCTGGCGGAAGGTCTTCGTCCCAGAGGGCGAGATCAAGCACGGACACTTCTACAACTGACGGCCTGCCTGGTCAGTGAGGAGGAGGTCTCTATGGTGGCGGACCTCGATCAGGTTCGAAAGAAGGCACAGCATCTCTTGGATTCGGCGGACCGCCCAATTTCCCTTTATGAGCTGGAAGCAACGCTGAACGTTGCCGAGCAATTAGTGGGGGTCGTGGCCAAACGCGTCTATGCCAAGGACCCCCAGACGCGACTTCTATAACGTGTAACCCATCCCCTGAGCTGGGTCGCGGGGGATGACCTGCGAGGAAAGGGGGTGAGACGGAATGGCAGCCAAGCGGAAGGCGAAAAAGACTACGAAGAAGGCAGCTCCCAAGAAGAAGAAATAAGAGAGGTGCCTCGCTAGGTCGCGAAGAACGATCTCCGAAAGAAAGGAGGTGAGACTGAATGGCAAAGAAGAAGAAGGCCGCCAAGAAGCCGGCAAAGAAGAAAAAGGCCACTAAGAAGAAATAGAGGTGGTACCTGGCTGGGGGTGTCCCCCCAGCTGTAATTATATTCCGATGATCTGAGTCGAAGGAGGATCAATTATCCAGAATCCCCAGGACGGATCCACCGTGAAATGAGGGGGCCAGCATTGCCGGCACCCTGACGATCACGCGCTCGAAGGCTTACCTGTTTCCCTCAGGGAAGGAGGCTATTCTTGTCTTCCCTTAGCGGCTGTGGTATCTTCTCCTCCTGAGACGCCTCTCCCTTCTTTTCCTGAAACCGATATGGAGCCGTTTGTTCGCCTAGACTACTACCGGGTTGATGACCTGTATACAGATGAAGAGCGATTGGTCAGGGACACGGTCCGAGCCTTCGTCGATGCTGAAGTGCTGCCGATCATAGAGACCCACCACCGAGAGGGAAGCTTCCCGGGCGAACTCATCCCACGCCTTGGGGAAATAGGAGTACTCGGGGCTAATCTTCGAGGGTATGGCTGTCCTGGCGTCTCGGAGGTGGCATATGGGCTCATCATGCAGGAGCTCGAGCGAGGAGATAGTGGACTCCGAAGCTTTGCCTCTGTCCAGGGAGCGTTAGCCATGTATCCGATCTACGCCTTTGGCACAGAGGAGCAGAAAGGGAAATGGCTTTCCCGCCTCGCGAAGGGAGAAAAGATCGGATGCTTTGGACTTACCGAGCCGGACCACGGGTCAGATCCTGCCGGTATGGTGACCAAGGCCGTGCGCCGGGGCGATCACTATATTTTGAATGGAAGTAAGCTGTGGATCACCAATGGCTCCATTGCGGATGTTGCGGTGGTCTGGGCCCGAACCGACGAAGGGATTCGGGGCCTATTGGTGGAGAGGGGGATGCCGGGGTTTACCACGAGAGAGATCCACGGGAAATTCTCTCTGCGGGCCTCCATCACCTCTGAGCTCATCTTCCAAGATTGCCGTATCCCTGGAGAAAATCTCCTGCCGGGGACCGAGGAGGGATTGAAGGCAGCCCTGAAGTGCCTGAGCCAGGCGAGGTACGGTATCGCCTGGGGAGCCGTGGGTGCCGCGCTGGCCTGCTACGATGTTGCCCTCAAGTATGCCAAGACCAGGATTCAATTTGACCGCCCCATTGCCGGGTTTCAACTCGTGCAACAGAAGCTGGTTTCTATGCTCACTGAAATTACGAAGGCTCAGCTTCTTTGTTTCCGGTTGGGTCAACTCAAGCAGGCAGGACCAGTCCCGCATACCCAGATCTCCCTGGCCAAGATGAACAATGTGGAGAAGGCCAGGGACATTGCCCGATTGGCCCGGGAGATATTAGGGGCTGCTGGTATTGTAGACGAGTACCCGGTGATCCGTCACATGCTGAACCTAGAGAGCCTCTACACCTATGAGGGGACCCACGATATTCATACCCTCATTTTAGGCCGCGACATCACTGGCCTAAGTGCCTTTGCCTGATTCCTCCTTCTTTCCCTTTCGTGGCCAACCCGCAAGCGTTTGCGGACTGGGCGTGCCCCGGCTTTCCCCTTTACTTCGCCCCCCTGCCTATGGTAAGCAAGAGCCACAATGCGATTCTCTGTGTGCATGCTGATGGTCACTGTCGTGGTAGCCTCGGCGAACCTGTTGGATTCGCGCGTCCCGATGGCGGCGGAACGGCAGCACACCCCGGTCACGCCCCGTTCGCCTGCTCTACGGCCTGATGCAGCCATCGAGCAGGTTCGGATCACAGAGACGCGCAAGGGAGAGAAGCTGTGGGACGTTGAGGCAGACAAGGTGGAGGTGTTTGAGGATCGAGGCATAGCCGTCTTCAGGCGTGTGACGCACCCTGTCCGCATCGTCATTTATAATGGTGAGGAAACGTTAACTGCGCTGGCCGAAAGGGCCGTTGTTGACTTGGAAACCAAAGATCTCCAGCTCATTGGCCACGTCCGGTCAGAATCCAGCCAGGGGACAAGGGTTTTCACCGAGCGCCTTAACTGGTCGACGAGGAGCCAAAAAATCAGCACTAAAGCCGCGGTCGTCATTGAGAAGGAGGGGTTTCGAATCAAAGGCAAGGGGATGGTGGCGGACGCCGTCCTGGAACAAATGACCATCCACGAACGGATTGCCTCTCAGGTCACGCTGTCCAGAAAGCAGGAGCAGCACCAATGACCCGGTTGGGAAGATGGGCAGCATGTGTTGTGTTGGTTTTATACGGGACGGTCGCGGTGACCGCCCAGACTCCATCCTCACAAGACGAGGAACCACAGCAGCCTACAACCGTTACCGCCGACCGTCTGGAAGTAAACAGAAAAGATCGCCGGGCGATCTACACTGGTAAGGTGGTAGTCAGCACAAACGATCTGACGGTCACGGCTCATCGGATGGAATTAGACTTTGACGAGAAAATGGAAGAGGTCGAACGCATGGTGGCAATTGGCGAAGTCCATATTTCGTGGAGCGACGGGTCTAAGGCGGTGGCCGAACGGGCAACGTATTATATCCCCCAGGAAGAGTTGGTCTTGGAGGGCCATCCCAAGGCGTGGCGCCGCAAAAGCATGGTGAGCGGGACCCGGATAGTCTTGTTCATTAAGGAAGACCGTCAGGTCGTCGAAGGGGATGGAAGCGAGCGGGTAACGGCGGTGATCCATCCAAAGCGACGGCCCGAACAGGCGAGGTGAGTCTGAACTGGTGAGTCAGGAGCCTAGCATCAGGGCAGCATACGACATCCCGGATGATGGTCTTCGAGCCGAGGAATTGGTTAGGGCATTTCAGGGAAGAAAGGTCGTTTCCGGGGTGAGTGTAGCCATACAACCAGGAGAGGTGGTCGGGCTCCTGGGGCCAAACGGTGCGGGAAAGACCACCACCTTCTATATGATTCTTGGCCTTGTCCGGCCAGACGGTGGGCGCGTCTTCTTAAACGGCGAGGAGATTACGGCTCTCCCTGTCTACCAGCGGGCGAGGCGAGGATTGGGATTTCTACCCCAGGAAGCGTCGGTTTTCCGGCGGCTGACGGTTAGGGAAAATCTGATGGCCGTTCTCGAGACTCTTCCCCTGAGTGGGACGGAACGGATGAAGCGATTGGACGAGCTCCTTCACGACCTGAATATCAGCCACTTGTCCGAGGCAGCGGCCTTCAGCCTGTCCGGGGGGGAACGTCGGCGGACTGAGATCGCACGCGCTCTTGCGACGTCCCCTGCATTTATTCTGTTGGATGAGCCATTTGCAGGGATCGATCCTATCGCCGTGTACGATATCCAGACGATGATGATGCAGCTCAAGAGAAGGAGAATCGGCCTCCTCATTACCGATCACAACGTACGCGAGACCTTGCAAATTGTGGATCGGGCCTATATCTTGCATAATGGAGAGGTGCTAATGTCCGGAACCGCATCTGAGCTGGCCGCGGACCAGAAAGCCCGAGAAATCTATCTCGGGGAGCGGTTTACCTTGTAGACGCTTAACTTGTGAGGGGGGACTATCACGAGAGGGGCCAGCGAAAATACCCTTGAGTGATCGGTTGTGCGGGAGCTGCCAACCGTGAGCTGATCAATTAGAGCCATGGAACTACGCCTCAGCCTTCGCCAGACCCAGCGAATGATCATGACCCAATCGTTGCAGCAGGCTATCGGTCTGTTGCAGCTGTCGCGGTTGGAGCTGATCCAGGCGGTGCGGCAGGAGTTGGAGGAAAATCCCGTCCTGGACGAAGAGGTTATGGAAGAGCCGCGACTTTCCACAGAGACGTCGGGTGAGGAAGAGGGGGAACAGGCCGATGACCGTCTCTCAGACTTTGACTGGGAGAGCTATCTGCAGGATGCCTCGGACTATCGCCGGGAGTTTCCGCGGGAGGAAGTCGAAACCTGGTCCCCCGAGGAACGCCTGACCAGACCACGCTCGCTGTCGGACCATCTCCTCTTTCAGCTTCACCTCTCCACCTCGGATCCCATTGTTATTCGTTGGGCCACCGAGATCATTGGGAATCTCGATGAAAATGGATATCTGAACGTTCCCCTGGAAGACCTGAGGGGAGAGACCTCGACGGAACTTGATGTAATCGAGCACGCTCTTGGACTCGTCCAGAGCTTTGATCCTGTCGGGGTGGCTGCACGAGACCTCCGGGAGTGTCTTCTCCTTCAGCTCGATAGCATCAAGGACGGGTCAGAGATTGCCCTGGCGCGCACACTTGTTGCTGACCACCTCGTGGACCTCGAAGGGCGCTATCTCACACGGATTGCGGATAAACTGAAAGTCCCTATCAAGGCCATTCAAGATGCGGTTCTCCTTATCTGTTCCTTAGAACCAAAGCCGGGCCGCACGTTCAGTACCGAAGAACCCCGCTATATCACTCCCGACGTGTATATCTTGAAGATCGATGATCGCTTCGTGGTCGTCCTCAACGAAGATGGGCTCCCTCGCCTCCGGATCAGCTCGTACTACCGGGGGCTCTTAAGTAAGGGGCGATCGAGTTCCAAGGAGACGCGGGAATACGTCGAGGGGAAGATGCGATCTGCACTGTGGCTCATTCGCTCCATCGAGCAGCGGCAACGCACTCTGTTCAAGGTGACTGAATCGATTGTGAAGTTCCAACGGGAGTTCTTGGATAAGGGAATCACCCATATGCGGCCGCTGACCCTCAAGGAGGTGGCTGAAGATATCAATATGCATGAGTCCACCGTGAGTCGGGTCACCACCAACAAGTACGTACATACGCCCGAGGGTCTCTTTGAACTCAAGTATTTTTTCCATCGTGGGGTTCAGGCGGTGGATGGTGAGGCGGTTTCTTCCCTCACGGTTAAAGAGTTGGTCCGAAAGCTCCTCACCGGTGAAGACACAGGCAAGCCCCTTTCAGATCAAAAGGTCGTCGAAATCTTGAGACAACAAGGAATTGAGATCGCCCGCCGAACCGTGGCCAAGTATCGGGGACAGCTCAAGATTCCCTCCTCTAGCCGGCGCCGGAGATACTAATGCCGTTCCAACGACTTGTGCCAATTTTCTCACTGGACGCTTTCGTGCCTGTTGTAACAAGACGCACAGGTCTCATTGGGCTTATCAGGTTGGAACGGCACTAGATTCCCTCCGGTTCCGTCTACGTCCCTTTCCCTGAGGAGGTTCCACATGCAGATCTATCTCACCGGACGCAATCTCGAGATCACCGACGCCCTCCGGCGTTATGCGGAAGAGAAGGTGGGAAGGCTTCAGAAGTACCTGGAAAAGATCACGTCGGCTCACATCGTGCTCTCGTTGCAAAAATATCGTCAAATCGCCGAAGTGACCCTCCGAGTGAGAGACCTTACGATCCGTGGTGAAGAGAGCACTGAAGATTTATATTCCTCTATCGACTTAGTCGTAGAGAAGCTCGAGCGCCAGCTGCATAGATACAAAGGGAAGATTTTAGGCCATGCCAGTCGGAGCGGGAGGTCTCAGCCGCCGATGGCATCTCTGGAAGGTGAAAAATCCCGGGTGGTAAAGAGCAAGCGCTTTGCCATCAAGCCGATGTCCCCCGATGAGGCGATCCTACAAATGGATTTGTTGGGCCACACCTTTTATGTGTTCCGGAACGCCCAGACCGATGATGTCAATGTGGTGTACCGTCGCCACGAGGGCAACTATGGTCTGATCGAGCCCGAGACCTGAACACCCTTTACGGTTTATCGTTCACTGTTGACGATTCCCGTTCGTCTCGGTTCCCTCGTGTCTGTGGACTGTGAACCGTCATCCGTGAAGCTATGGAGTTCATCATTGTTACGGGGATGTCGGGGGCTGGTAAGAGCCAGGCGATCAAGACCCTGGAAGACCTTGGCGTATTTTGCGTTGACAATCTCCCGGCTTCCCTGATTCCCACCGTCGCGGATCTCTGTGCCCATTCGGAACCGCGCATTGAACGAGTCGCCTTCGTCATCGACGTTCGGGAGGGAGAGTTTCTCGGCCCCCTTGAAGAGGTCTTGGCAACCCTGAGGCAGCGTGGACACGTCGTCCGTGTGATTTTTCTGGAGGCGGAAGATCAGGTCTTGCTCAGGCGCTTCAGCGAGAGCCGTCGGCCCCATCCGCTTGCTGCGCAGGGCTCGATTCTCCAGGGGATCAGCCTTGAGCGAAAGCGGATGGCACAGCTCAAGAGCGAGGCGGACATGGTTCTCGATACAAGTGACCTGACTGTTCATGACCTTCGAAGGCTGTTACTGAGCGCTTTTCACGATCACCGACCGGGGAGCAAAACGACAATTACTATTGTTTCTTTTGGGTACCGGCACGGTCTACCTCCCGATGCCGATCTGGTCATCGATCTCCGATGTCTCCCCAATCCTCATTTTCAGGAAGAATTGCGGCCACTTACTGGGCAAGATCCGGAGGTTGCGAAGTTTCTTCTGGACGATCCCCGGGCCGGATCTTATCTAGAGCAGCTCTGGGGATTTCTTCGATTTGCTTTTCCCTTTTACGTTGAAGAGGGACGAGCTTATCTCACTATTGCCCTCGGCTGTACGGGTGGGCGGCACCGGTCGGTGGCGGCTGCGGAGTATCTGGTCGGCCAGTTTCAGGCTGAGAACCGGGAAGTGGGGATTCGGCATCGAGACATCGATAAAGAGTAAATCGATGTCCGCAGTCCCGTCCATTCCGCAGAGAGGAACACATCAAAACCGCTGGCGCCTTATTCTGGACGAGCCCCATGATGGCCCGACCAACATGGCCATCGATGAGGTCATGGCGCTCGGTTGCTCCCGAGGCTCGAGTCCCCCAAGCCTCCGTGTATACGGCTGGAGCCTCCCCACCGTCTCCCTGGGTTACAACCAGTCCAGCCAGGGAGAGGTGGACCTAACTACCTGCCGTCAGCGGGGGATCCCCGTGGTACGGCGGCCCACGGGAGGCCGGGCCCTTCTCCACCACCACGAGCTCACCTATAGCGTTGCCATTCCCATTCCGCTCGGGAGCCGGAGTGTCCTCCAAGACTACCAATGGATTAGCCATTGCCTCCTCCTGGCTTTGAGGAAGTTGGGGGTGGTGGCGACCTTGAGCCGCGGAGATCATGCCAGGGGCGAGGCCACCGGTGTTTGTTTTAGCTCACCTTCGCGGTACGAGCTGAGTGTCAATGGACGGAAGCTAATCGGATCGGCGCAACGGCGGTTTAACCGCGCGCTGCTGCAGCATGGATCTCTCCTGATCGATATCGATTACCCCACCTGGATCACCCTTTTCCCCCAAGCGAGGGGGCTCGAAGCACGCGCGACTGCTCTCAAGTCCATCCTGGGCCAGGCCCCCTCTTGGGAGGACGTGGTTCAGGCCGTCCGTACAGGGTTTGAGGAAGGCGGGAATGTTTCCTTCGAGGCGGGATCCCTCACCGCGCGAGAGTGGGCGATGGTCGGCGAAATGGTAAGAGCGCGATATGGAACGAACGAATGGACCCTTCGCCGATAAGACAAAGCTCTCCCAAGAGTCCTCCGAGGGTGGCTGCCAACGGAGTTGTACCTTGACAGTGGGAGCGGATCCCTGATAACCTAACGCGGTTAGGCGTATAATCTCTGGAGGTTAGAGCCGCCGAGCGGAGAATTTGCATCAGCATGGCGAAGCGAAAGCAGCTACAAACTGCCTTAAACTACGTCCAACAGGGAAAACTCGATCGGGCTATCGCTGAATATCAGGCGATCCTGGGGGCCGATCCGAGTAACTGTAATGTGCTGAACGCCCTTGGGGACCTCTGCGCCCGGATCGGGAATAGGTCGGAGGCTATCGCGTACTTCATGCGCCTCGCAGACGTCTACCGGGCGGATGGCTTTTATGAGCGGGCTATTGCGGTTTACAAGAAGGTGCTCAGGCTCGATCTATCGAATGCGGACGCCTCGCTCGCTTGCGCCGAGTTGTACGCCGACCAAGGCCTGGTTGCGGAAGCGAAGCTTCAGTTCCATGGACTTGCCGATACTTACCTCAAGAAGGGGGATGTGTCCCGGACGCTAGAAATATATGAAAAAATTATCCTAATGGACCCAGGACATCGCCCGACCTTGTCCAAGGTCGTGGGGATCCTGGTAAGGCCCGAAAGGGTCGGTGAGTCGTTAGCCAAGCTCAATGCCCTGGGAGAGCGCCTTGTGATGGAAGGGCAGGCCGAGGCGGCGCGGCAGATTTACGAAGGGGCGGTGGCGGCTTTGCAGTCCCAAGGTCGGGCGGCCGAAGCGGCAAGCTTCGCAGATGCGCTCCGATTCCTCGACCCCGCTGAGGCAGAGGCGAGGGGCGACGAGGTACTGGCGGCGGCGTTCCCTGGGGAGGGAGAACAGGCGGATCCGGGAGGAAAAATCGCGGAGCAGGCTTCCCCCGTTGAGATTTTCTCAGGACCTTCTGTGGAACAAAATTCCACACTGACCCTGGAGGAAATTTCCCCTGCCGTTGAGGAACTATCCCCGGCCCTCGAAGAAGTGTCCCCGGCGATCGAGGAAGTGTCTCCGGTCCTCGAGGAAACGTCCCCCGCGCTCGAAACAATCTCTCCGGCTTCTGAGGCAAAGACACCAGCTTTTGAGCCAGCGTCATCAGCTATGGAACAAGATTCACCGACCTTGGAACTGCACGAAGAACTCGGAGGATGGTTTGATGCAGAGCCCGAAGGGGCGGTATCCCTTGATGACAAAGACCTCAAGCACCTCCCCTCAAAACGGGCTGACGAAGAGACCGAACGGCTGAGGGCCGCGGAGGAGATGATGGAGCGGAGGTATATCTCCTTTGCCGAGGAGGCCCAAGCTGGTGAGGAAACGGAGCCGGCAGTCATCGAATTAGATCCCGTGGAAGGATCTGAGGAGATGGCTATGCAAACGGAGCAGCCATCAGAGCGGGTGGAACTCGCCGGGCCACAAGCGCTGGAAGAGCAGCTGCAGGAGGCGAGGTTTTTTCTGCAACAAGGGATGATACAAGAGGCCCGAGCCATCT
Source organism: uncultured bacterium (assembly GCA_964348275.1). Lineage (GTDB taxonomy): Bacteria > Methylomirabilota > Methylomirabilia > Methylomirabilales > CSP1-5 > CSP1-5. The sequence goes on along the minus strand of CAYGBT010000004.1, from coordinate 95,417 downwards.
TGCATGGGATTCTCCAGCAGGATCCAGAGCATCCGCTGGCCAAGCAGCACTTGGCAATAATTGAGCGGTTGGAGGAAGCATCAGGGAAGGAGGAAATTCCTTCAGCGGACGTGAAGCAGACCTCAATTTTTCGCGTGGCTGAGGCAGGAGCTGCCCAGGGAGAATTCGTGGACCTCGCCGGTGAGTTGAACCAGGAGCTTAGCCCGGAAGAGGTCCCCGTGCCGTCGGATCTCGATCCACAGGTGCAGAAAATGCTCCACCAGCTCGATCAAGGGATTCGCAATCAGTTGGAAGTGACCGACTATGAGACCCGCTACAATTTGGGACTCGCCTATAAAGATTTGGAGCTCTACGATAAGGCCATCGAGCAATTTCGACTAGCCGCGAACGATGCCACCTATCGGGTGCGATGCGCGAGCCTTTTAGGCCTTTGCTTTCTGGCGAAGGGTGAGCCTGAGCGGTCGGTCGAGGAATTGCTCAAGGGGCTTGCTGCGACAGAGGGGGGCACTGATGAGCGGTGGGGTGTCCTTTACGATCTGGCGACAGCCTATGAGGCACTTGGCAACGCAAAACAAGCGCTCGAGGCCCTGATTGCCATTTACAGTGAGGCGCCGAAGTTTCGGGATATCCGCCTACGGGTCCGGGACATACGAAGCCGTCTTGACGCAGACCGGGGATCCTCGCGAGGATAATGGGACCGATCAGGGTAAATCAGAACAGGCTCCCCGGCCGTCGGATTCCCTTTGTCGGGGGGGGTGCTTTTCCGAAGGATGATCCCGGTTAAGAACTTCATCTGCTGGGTTACATGACATCGGGTGGCCTTCAGTGAATCTGCCGAATACACTTAGCCTAGTTCGAATCTTCCTCGTTCCCTTCCTTGTGGTTTTCCTGATCGCCAACGCTGAGCCCCGTAATTATCCGGCGGCGGCCATCTTTCTGGCAGCGGTGTTCACCGATTGGCTGGATGGTCGGATTGCCCGGAGGCGCAGACAGGTCACCACCCTGGGTCAGCTCTTAGACCCCATTGCCGACAAACTGTTGATCGCGGCGGCGCTCATCTCCTTGGTAGAGATTGGCCGGGTGCCGGCTTGGGTGGCGACCGTCCTTATCGGACGAGATATCGCGATTACCGGGCTCAGAGGCATTGCTGCCTCACAGGGGCTGATTATCGCTGCCTCTCAGCTCGGCAAATACAAGATGGCAGCGGAAGTTGTTGCGGTAATCTTCCTGATCCTCGATCCGGGGATGTCGCGCCTTCCCGGGATCCCCCTCAGCGCGGGAGGGCTTGCATTAGGGGTGGCGGTTGTCCTGAGCACCGTTTCAGGAACAGACTACTTCCTCCGGTTTTGGCGGCAGCTGGACCTTGGGGTGACCGTTCGGTCCAAGGGGGAGTGAGTTGGCTCTGATCGTCCAGAAATATGGAGGAACCTCGGTGGGAGACGTCGGACGGCTCAAGCAAGTCGCTCGACGGATTGTGGACGTAAGGGAGGCCGGGAATGAGGTGGTCGTGGTTGTTTCGGCCATCGCGGGTGAGACCGATCGTCTCCTCCAACTCGCTCATCAGATCACGGGATCCCCGGATACACGGGAGCTGGATGTCATCCTGGCCACAGGAGAACAGGTGGCCATCGGCCTGCTCTCATTGGCCATTCAGGACACTGGCTCAAGAGCGCGCTCGTTTACTGGAACCCAGGTGCGTATTCTCACAGATAACGTGCATACCAGAGCCCGCATTCTTAATATTGACGTCGAGCGAATCCGACAAGTGCTGCAGGAGGGCGAAATCGCCATCGTGGCTGGCTTTCAGGGGGTGAACGCGGAGGAGGAAGTCACCACCCTCGGTCGCGGAGGGTCGGATCTCACTGCTGTCGCATTGGCCGCTGCCTTGAAGGCCGATGTTTGTGAGATCTACACGGATGTGGAGGGGGTGTACACGGCTGATCCTGACCTAGTCCCTACGGCTCGCATGCTTCCCCGCGTCGCGTATGAGGAGATGATCGAAATCGCCAGCTTGGGGGCTAAAGTCCTCCAGGCACGTGCAGTCGAGTATGCCAAGAACTACAATGTATCCATCCACGTCCGTTCGAGCTTCACCAAGAGGCCAGGAACGCTCGTGGTGCAGGAGGATCGAGATATGGAGAGGGTTGCGGTCTCGGGGATTACCTATGACAAGAACGAGGCGAAGATCACCATTACGCGGGTGGTTGATCGCCCTGGGATCGCCGCCAGACTCTTTGGCAGGGTAGCGGATGCGGGAATTGTTGTGGACATGATCGTTCAGAACATTAGCCAGGATGGGCATACTGATATCTCCTTTACCGTCCCCCGGACTGATTTTCACAAGGCCAGGGAGCTGGTGGAAGGCGTGGCCAAAGAGATCGGGGCGGATCAGATCCTGGGAGACGATCGCATTGCCAAGGTCTCGATCGTGGGGGTGGGAATGCGGACCCACTCTGGAGTAGCGGCCAGGATGTTTGGCGCTTTGGCGGCAGAGAACATCAACATCATGATGATCAGCACTTCAGAAATTAAGGTTTCCTGCATCATCGAGGAAAAGTACACCGAGCTGGCGGTGCGGGTCCTCCACGATGTCTTCCAGCTGGGGACTCAGCAAACGGGGGAGCAATGAGACTGCGCGTCTTCGAGCCGGCAGATGGCATTTTTGCCGCGCTGCTTCTACTCGTGTTAGTCGTTGTGACATTCCGTTGGCCCGTGACGGTGGACGAGGAATCGGGATTTGGGATCCGATCGGAGGTTGAGGTTCGCTCGCATCTTCCAACGGATCTGTCTCGTTCCGCCGAAAAACTGCGCGTAAATCCGAATCGGGCCACCGCCCAGCGCCTGACCAACCTACCGGGAATAGGCCCTACACTGGCCGAAGGCATTGTACGGTTTCGGGAAATGCACGGTCCTTTCGAGCGCCTCTCGGATCTGCAGGAGGTCCCGGGGATCGGCCCAAAGCGGATGCAAAAGATGCTGCCCCATCTCACTCTGGGGGAGGAGGCTGTGTGGTCTACCAAGTAAAGCTTCCGGCATTTGAGGGGCCCTTAGACCTGCTCCTGCATCTCATCCGCGTCAACGAGATCGATATATATGATATTCCAATCGCACGGATTACCGACGAATACTTCCAGTATCTCACCTTGCTCCAAGAGCTGGACCTGGAGGTAGCCGGGGAGTTTCTTGTCATGGCGGCGACGCTTGTGTATATCAAATCCAGGATGCTATTGCCGGCCGAAACCGCGGCCGAGGGAGAGGCAGCCGAAGAGGATCCTCGAACCGCCCTGGTCGATATGCTCTTGGAGTACGAGCGCTTCCAAGGTGCCGCCCAGACCTTGGCGGGGCGGGAGGACCACCAGCGTCAGTTCTTTTTCCGCGCGAGTCCTCTCGAGATTCCCGCGGCTGGAGGCGTCCTGGAGGTCAGTCTTTTCGATCTGCTTGGAGCCTTCCGGGATGTCCTGGCCCGCGTCAAGGATGAGCCGGTGTTAGACCTTGTTCCCCGTCCGGTGACGACGGCGGAGCGGATGGTGGCAATCCTCGACCGGCTGGCGACGGAAGGACCCGTGGCCTTTGCAGGGCTGTTTCCTTCGGACGCCCAACGTTGGCTCGTGATTGTAACCTTTCTGGCCCTCCTGGAGCTCCTGCGACAAGGGGCGGTGCGCGTCCAGCAAGGGGTTCAGTTCGGCGATATCATGATCAGGCAGGCCGTAGCATGAATCAAGAAGAGATCGCGATCTTAGAGGCGGTCTTATTCGCCTCTCCTGACCCGGTGTCGCTCGATCAGCTGCAAGTGATTTTAGGAGAGGCAACGAAAGAAAACATAATACAGTACCTAAACATTCTTAAGGAAACATACGAAAAAAAAGGTTCTGGGCTCTGTGTAGTTCAGGTCGCCGGCGGCTATCGAATGGCGACCCGACCCGATCTGCACCGGTGCCTGAGCCGCTTGGCCAAGACACGACCGGCGAGGCTGTCCCGCCCTGCGCTCGAGACTTTGGCTATCATTGCCTACCGGCAACCGATCACCAAGGCCGAGATCGAAACCATCCGAGGTGTGATGGTAGACGGAGTTTTGAAGACTCTCATGGAACGGGAGCTCGTCCGGATCCTCGGACGGAAGCGGGAGGTGGGGAGACCACTGCTCTACGGGACCACGCGGAGGTTCCTGGAGCATTTCGGCTTCCAGGACCTTACAGAGCTACCTTCCACGCAAGAGATCGAAGCCCTTACCCCGGTAAGGCGAGACATGGGTAAGACCGGAGAAACGAAGGAAGAAGGACCATGAGCGGGTTGCGGCTTTTTCCGTCGACGAATAGGATGCGCTGAGGTTCAGGCAGAGATGTGCGCGGATAAGAAAAAACGGATGGGAATCGAGGAATTTCGGCGCCAGATCGATGCCATCGACAGCCAGATCCTCGAGCTCTTGAATCATCGGGCCGAGATCGTCGTGCGGGTCGGGGAGGAGAAGACCAAGGGAAATGTTGCTTACCACTCACCGCAACGGGAAGAAGAGATTATCCTTCGGCTTACTCGGGAAAACCGCGGACCATTCCCCAGCAGGGCGGTCAAGGCGGTTTACCGGGAAATTCTCTCAGCGTGTCTTTCCCTCGAGCAGCCCCTCAAGGTGGCCTACCTTGGTCCTCAGGCGACGTTCACGCATATGGCCTGCATGAAGCGATTTGGACTGCTGGCAGAGTATGTCGCAACTCGTGGGATTGGTGAGGTCTTTACCGAGGTGGAGAAGGGGAAGGCAGATTATGGGGTCGTGCCCGTGGAGAACTCGACCGAGGGAGTGGTAAGCCATACCCTCGACATGTTCGTCGATTCCGACGTGAAGATTTGTGGCGAGATTCTCATGGAGGTCTCCCATCACCTTCTTTCCAAGCACGGGGAGAAAGGGCGGATTGTTAAAATCTACTCCCATCCGCATGCCATCGCCCAATCACGAAAGTGGCTGGAGGCAAACATGCCAAAGGCCACTCTCGTCGAGGTATCGTCGACAGCGGCGGCAGCGGAGCTTGCCTCCCAGGATGAGACAACAGCAGCTATCGCCTCTGAGCTTGCAAGTCGCCTTTACGAGCTTAAGGTGGTGGCCTCGCGGATTGAAGACAGTCCGTATAATTTTACTCGCTTCCTTGTGGTCGGACAGGTGCCGTGTCCGGTGACCGGTCAGGACAAGACTTCCATCTTGTTCACGATTCGGGATCGGGTAGGGGCTCTGTACCGCATCCTCGAGCCCTTCGCCCACAATCAGATCAATTTGACCAAGATCGAGTCACGACCATCCCGCTATCGGGTCTGGGAGTATATCTTTTACGTGGATTTCGAAGGGCATGCTGAGGATACACGAGTGAAGGCTGCCCTGGAGGGGCTTCGGGAGGAATGCCTTTTTCTGAAGATCTTGGGATCGTATCCGAAGGAGCCCCTCCGGGCGAAGAGCTGAGTAGACAAGTGACAGGAACCAGGAGACGGTGAATGGTGCAAGGGAACTTCAAGTCACTCGAGGAGTTAGCACAGCCCCAGGTTCTCGGGCTCGCCCCGTATAGCCCGGGGAGGCCCATAGAGGAGGTGGAGCGGGATCTCGGCCTTGATGAAGTGCTCAAGCTCGCCTCGAACGAGAATCCCCTGGGTCCCTCTCCAATGGCGTTGCAGGCGATCCGGGAAGCGCTTCAGGGGCTTCACCGATATCCCGATGGGGGCTGTCACAACCTACGGGAGGGACTCAGTCGGCGCCTGGGCGTGAGTCCGGAGGAGCTTTGCTTTGGTAACGGGAGCAATGAACTGTTAGAACTTGTAACCCGCGCCTTCTTGGGGCCGGGAGATGAGGCGGTGATGGGCGATCCTGCCTTTGTCGTATACCGGAGTGTCTGTCGCGCCGTCGGGTGCCAGATCCGAGAAGTCTCCCTCACGGATTTCACTCATGATCTGAGTCGGATGCTCCAGGCGGTGACTGCGCGGACGAAGATGGTCTTCCTTGGAAACCCCAACAATCCCACTGGGACCTGCGTTGCTCCGACGGACTTGCATGATTTTGTGCAGGAGCTTCCCCGGGATGTCATCTTGGTGGTGGATGAGGCGTATCGGGAGTATGTGCCGCGGCATCTTCGGCCGGATGTCCTCAGGCATATTCGAGAGGGACGCTATCTCCTGACCCTGAGAACTTTTTCAAAGGCGTATGGTCTCGCGGGACTGCGGATCGGTTTCGGGATTGCTTCCGGTGAGATGGTGGAGGTTCTGAATCGGGTTCGGCAGCCCTTCAACGTGAATACGTTAGCCCAGAAGGCGGCCTTGGCGGCTCTGGACGATACGGGCCACCTCGAGGAGACGGTGCGGATCACGGAGGCAGGAAGGCGGGCCATTGAGACCCGCTTGAAGGAATTGGGACTGATCTGTATTCCTAGCGTGGCGAATTTCATTCTCGTAGACGTAGGAATGAACGGAAGGAGAGTCGCCGATGCCCTCCTCCAGAAGGGGGTCATTGTCAGATCCATGGAAGGGTATGGTCTCCCGGCGCATATTCGTGTAACGGTAGGGACACCTCGCGAGAACACCCGGGCTATCGAAGCCCTCACCGAGGTTCTCAGCGAGGTGGAGACAGCAGTGAGGGCTTCGGACACCACAGGTGGGAGGAGTACACAATGATCATCGTCATGCGATCCACCGCCACGCAGGCTGACATCGACCAGGTGGTGGAACGAATCACCCAGCACGGACTCAAACCCCATATCTCCAAGGGAGTGGAACGGACCATTATCGGAGCCATCGGAGATGAGCGGATCCTCCGCAATGTCCCATTCCAGGCCTTGCCCGGCGTTGAAGAGGTCCTCGCCATTTTGAAGCCCTTCAAACTCGCGAGCCGCGATTTCAAGTCCGAGCCTAGCGTGGTCGAAGTCAATGGCACGGTGGTGGGGGGTAAACGATTAGCGGTGATTGCCGGCCCCTGTTCTGTGGAGGGTCGGCAGATGTTGCTGGATACTGCACGGGTGGTCAAGGATGCGGGAGCCAACCTACTGAGAGGCGGGGCGTTTAAGCCCAGGACGTCTCCATACTCGTTCCAGGGACTGGGAGAGGAAGCGCTCCAGTATCTAGCCGAAGTTCGGGAGATCACTGGGCTGCCGGTGGTCACCGAACTAATGGACCCACGGGATGCGGATCTCGTCATGAAGTATGCAGACATGGTCCAGATCGGCGCGAGGAATATGCAAAACTTTCGTCTCCTCAAGGAGGTGGGCATCCACCGCAAACCGGTCTTCCTCAAACGGGGAATGAGTTCCACGATCAAAGAGCTCCTCATGTCAGCCGAATACATCATGTCTGAGGGGAACTATAACATTGTCCTGTGCGAGCGGGGCATTCGAACCTTTGAGGATTACACTCGGAACACCCTGGATCTTTCAGCGGTTCCAGGGCTCAAGCAGCTCTCCCACCTTCCAGTGATTGTCGATCCAAGTCACGGAACCGGGAAGTGGGATCTCGTTGCTCCTTTATCCCTGGCTGCCATCGCCGTGGGGGCGGATGGGCTCATGGTCGAAGTGCATCCCCAACCAGAGTTGGCCCTCTCGGATGGACCTCAGGCCTTGATCCCCGACCGGTTTGTCGCACTGATGGAGCAGATCCGGGCCTTGGCACCGATTGTGGGTCGAAGCCTGTGAACAATGCGATAACCGACCCCCCGACCGATTTCGAAATTCGAAAGTTTGACTGCCGTGAACTTTGAACCATGAACCATGATCCAGCAAAGGCAGAGCCGCTGTTCGAGCGGATGGTAGTGATTGGTGTGGGGCTGATCGGGGGGAGTCTGGCTCAGGCCTGCCGGGGCGGGATTGCCACTCGCGTGATCGGGCTGGATGCGGACCGAACCCATCTGAACCAGGCTCTCGCCCTGGGCCTCGTCGACCAAGTGGGCGATCTTCCCGCAGGGGTAGAAGGGGCCGACCTTGTCGTGGTAGCGGTTCCGATCGGGGCCATGGCAGAAGTGGTTCACGCCATCGGACCCTATCTCGGGCCGGGATGTATCATCACTGACGTCGGAAGTGTGAAAGGAGACCTCGTCGCCCAGGTGGAGGCAGAAATCCCTCCCGGCCGATCCTACGTTCCTTCACATCCAATCGCCGGGAATGAGCGCTCCGGCCCCGACGCTGCCTCGGCGGGGCTCTTTCATGGAAGCCTGTGTGTTCTCACGCCGACTTCCCGGACCCCAGAGGAGGCGCTCAAACACGTCATTCGCCTATGGGAAAGGGTAGGATCTCACGTGGTCCTGATGGATCCGTTCCGACACGATCAGATCTTCGCCCTGGTGAGTCATCTGCCGCATGTTGTGGCCTACGCGCTCATCGGAACCATCGCGAACCTGGCAGACGGGGGGGAGGATCTTTTGAGGTTTAGTGCTGGTGGGCTTCGCGATTTCACTCGGATTGCGTCCTCTCATCCCGTCATGTGGCGTGATATCCTGATTGAAAATCGCGGAGAGGTACTGGAGGCCATCGCAAGGTTCCGGAAGGTTCTCGAGCAGATTGAGGAGATGATTCGGAGGCAGGATGGGACTCGCCTGATGCAGGAGTTTCAGCGGGCCAAGGAGGTACGCAAACAACTTCGGTGAAAACGGTGTCCTTTCCACAACGTGAGGTGGCGCTTCTCATCGGGCTGAGGCGAATTTACCAATCTCGGTGGCAGGCCGAAGACTCTCTCGATGAGCTCGCCCAGCTGGCGATTGCCGCAGGGGCTGAGCCGGCCCTCCGCGTGCTCCAAGAGCGATCGCTGCCCGATCCGCGGATGCTAATCGGTCCGGGCAAGGCCCAGGAGGTCAAAGAACTCTGTGAAGAGGGGATCGATCTGGTCATCTTTGACGATGACCTGACCGGTTCCCAGCAGCGGAATCTCGAAGCGACCGTCGGGCGAAAGGTGATCGACCGCACCGGGCTCATCCTAGATATCTTTGCCCAGCGGGCCCGGTCAAGGGAGGGGAAGCTCCAAGTCGAGCTTGCCCAGCTCAAATATCTTCTTCCGCGCCTCACCGGCCATGGCGTCGAGTTATCCCGGCTGGGTGGTGGAATCGGGACTCGAGGCCCGGGTGAGACGCAGCTGGAGGTGGACCGTCGACGGATTCGTCGCCGCATCGACAAGATTGAGGAGGCGCTGGAGAAAGTCCGACGCCATCGGGCACTGCTGCGCCGCCATCGACAGAAACAGGCTCTCCCGACGGCAGCCCTCGTGGGATACACGAACGCAGGGAAGTCATCGTTGCTGAACGCGTTGACCCACGCCAACTTACCGGTTGCCGATAAATTCTTCGCCACCCTGGACCCGACCCTCCGGAAGGTGACTTTGCCCGATGACCGGGTGATCCTCCTGTCCGATACGGTGGGATTCATCAGAAAGCTCCCCCATCAGCTGGTGGCGGCGTTCAAGGCAACTTTGGAGGAAGTGGGGGCAGCAGACCTGTTACTCCACGTGATCGATATCTCCCATCTTCAGTGGCAAAGCCAGGAGCAGGGGGTGATTGCGGTTTTAGAGGAGCTCGAAGTGGCCGATAAGCCGCTCATTAACGTTTACAACAAAGTCGACAAGCTTCCACATCCTGAGGCAGTTACCTTCCTGACCCGTCGGCCCATGTCGGTCGTCACCTCGGCGAAGACAGGCAGAGGGCTTGCCGCGCTCAAGACTGCGGTTGCAGAGACCCTGCACACCGTCGAAGAGGCCAGGATTCGAGCGAAGGTGACGAGTCGAAGCTGAGATGTCAGGCCTCCAAGGACTTGAGCATGGTGTGAAGATTCGAGCAGCCTTTCGACACGTACAGAAAATGAGGCGTGTAGACTGTGATCTTCAATCTTCCCAATGGACTGACCTTTCTTCGTCTCATTCTGACCCCGATCATCGTGTTCCTCCTCCTCGATGGGTCCTTTCTCTTGGCCTTTTTCGTCTTTCTCCTAGCGGGGATCACGGATGGGCTTGACGGATACTTCGCTCGCTCCTTGCGGGAGCGAACGGAGTTCGGGAGGGTCCTCGACCCGGTAGCGGACAAGGTCCTGTTAGGTTCGTCCTTTCTTACCTTGGCCTTGGTCGGTCGCCTCCCCATGTGGCTTGCGGTGGTCGGTGTGGGGAGGGACCTCGTCTTGATAATCGGGTCCTGCATCCTGTACACGGCAAGTGGTCGCCTCGGCTACCCACCGTCATCCATCGGGAAGCTGAGCTCGGTCCTGCAAGTCCTTACAGTCCTTGCGGCCATGCTCATGGCGGAGGGGGACGGCGTGCTTCCGCCTTTGATCTTGGGAACGGCGGTAGTAACCGTTCTGTCAGGGGTGGACTACACTTATCGAGGGGCGGTTGAGTTGATCTCCCGTTTGCGGAACGCCTCGACCGCATAAGAGACCGCAGCGCTCTCTGTCCGTTTCTCCGCTCTATCCCTCCAGCCGCGCTCAGGTTGGCAGGACTCAGACTGTAACCCGGCCAGGTCTGGCTGCCAGTATATTGCATGGCTGGTCCTTCCTCTCCGTTGCGTGCTCTATACCAATGCAGTATCCTAATTGTGCGTTGATAGGGGAAGAAACGGACGAAGATGAGGAAGCTTGTTACCATCGCGATCGTGGGCCGTCCCAACGTGGGAAAGTCTACGCTCTTCAATCGCCTGATAGGAAGACGACGGGCAATCGTGGAAGCGACGCCCGGAGTGACCCGGGACCGAAACTATGGGACGGTCGAGTGGCGGGGACGGTCCTTTCTTCTTGTGGATACTGGTGGCTTTGAACCGAAGGCCCCCACTCCGATTACGCGCCGCGTGGTCCAGCAGGCCCAGCTGGCGATGGAGGATGCGGACCTCATTCTGTTCCTCGTAGACGCCAGGGAAGGGCTTACCCCTTTAGACGAGGAAGTAGCCCTTCTGTTGCGGGAGAAGACGAAGAAACCAGTCCTCCTCGTGGCCAACAAGGTGGATGTCGCGGCAAAGACCTTTCATATCGGCGAGTTTTACCGGCTTGGATTTTCTGAGGTTCTGTCAGTGTCGGCCGAGCACGGAACGGGGGTGGGAGAACTCCTTGACCACCTTCTCGACTTTCTTCCACCAGCAGAGAAGGTAGACGCAGTCCCGGCGGCGGTGACGATCGCCGTGGTCGGTCGCCCCAATGTGGGGAAGTCCTCCCTCGTCAACAGAATCCTCGGCGAGTCTCGAGTCATCGTTACTCCCGAGCCTGGGACGACTCGGGACGCAATCGATACCCCCTTTGCTTACCAGGGCCAGCGGTATGTTTTGGTGGACACCGCTGGGATTCGGTCGAAGAGCCGGATGACTCATCGACTCGAGTATTACAGCGTGCTCCGGGCCATCAAGAGCGTGCAGCGCTGTGATGTCGCTTTCATCCTCCTTGATGCGAGCACCGGCGTGGTGCGTCAGGATGCCCGGATTGCCGGTATTGCGTACGAGGCGGGCTGCGCCTCGATCCTGGTGGTGAACAAATGGGATCTTGTCGAGAAGCAAGCGGGGACAGCTCATCAGCATGTTCGACAAATCCGGGAGAAGTTGAGACATCTTGACTATGCCCCGGTCGTGTTCATCTCGGCCCTCACCGGGCAGCGCGTCTTCAAGATCTTCGGTTTGGTCGAGCGTGTCCTCAAGGAACGCGACCGCTCAATCCCTCCGCAGGAGCTCAATCACTTCATCGACGAACTGGTAGCAGTCCACCCGCCTCCGTCAACCCGAGGACGACAGATCAAGATCGGTACCGCCACCCAACGGCGCGGGTGGCCCCCCACCTTTGACCTCTTGGTAAGTGCCCCCCACAGTATTCCCACGTCCTATGTGCGGTACCTGATCAATCGACTTCGGGCCACCTATGGCTTTGAGGGCAACCCCATCCGCCTACGCTTACGGGGTAGGCGCTCCCTTCGCGAGCAGGGACAGCATGCGTCGGGAGATTGACTGCCTCATTGTCGGATCTGGGATTGGCGGATTGGTCTGTGGGACAGTACTAGCCCAGCGGGGCTGGCAGGTCCTTCTGCTCACGGGCAGGCCGCTCCAGGAATCTTTCTTTTGGGTCCAGGATGGACTCGAACACCATCGGTCTCCGGAGCTGCTCTGGGGGTTCGAGGACGGTGGGTTACTTCACCCACTGCTGGCTGCCGAAAAGAGTGAGCCGCCGTTAAGTCGACTGAAGCCTGGAATCCAGGTGGTCCTGCCTGACCACCGTTTCGGTCTTTACCCGTTGGGACCCGACTGGGAACGAGAACTTCGGCGAGAGTTTCCCAGCTGTTGGCACTCCATGATTGTAAGCTCCGAACAGTTATGCCGCCTTTCCGAGATAATCTGGAAGCAAACGGAGGCTCCCCTCAGGGGTATCACTTCCTGGAGGCATACCCACCTCATCGGAAGGCGTCCCCTTCGAGGCTATCTGCGGGAGCGCGGAGCCGCGCTCTCGTTTTGTGATATAGCTGAAGTGGTGGCCGGGGCCTGCTTCCACGTGGAACCGCGTCAAACCACAGTCGCCATGGGCGCTGCCGCCTTTGGGCATACCCACAGAGGTTTTTTTGCGCCGCGTGGAGGAATGAGGGCATTAGCCGAGTGGCTCATCTCCCGCTTCCAAGGCCTGGGAGGAGAGATCCGGGTAAGCGCCGTGGGGGAGGTCAAGAGCAGGTGGGGAGAAGTGCGTGGGGTGACCATGACGGACGGGGAGGTGGTTTCCTGTCGGCATGTGGTTTTGGAGGCGGAGGTCAGTCCCGAGGATCGGATCCTGCACGTTCTCGTGGACGAGGCGCTGATCCCCGGCGAAATGGGACAGAATGTGATACTCCTGGAGGCCGATTCGGAGAAGGGGGGGCCATTGGCCGTCCTCCAGCTCACCTTAGGCGGGATCGCCCGTCGTCAGGATTCATTGCCTGAAGAACGAACAGTGGCGGTCCGGATACTGCGCAGTTCCCGAGAGAACCCGATAACCCTCTTAGGGAAGACCTTTCCGGGTTGGACCAAGGCGAAGGTCTGCTCACCGCCTCTGAGGCGAGATGGGATGGGCCGCTCGCTCCTCTCTCGCCGCCGACCCCGCCCCCGGAATATGCTCGTTATCGCGCGCGAAAGCCCACTTGGGCGCGGGCTCTCGGCCACTGCCTGGCGAGGGTACCATGTCGCGGCCCGCCTCATCGCGTGGAGTTAAAGAGGACATCCTCAGTGGAGGCCTCGACGAGCCTCAATCTTGACAGTCTAGTCTCGTCATGGTAATTTCAATTGGTTATATTACCGGAAGCCTACCGAACCCGTTCGCAGGCCGCGCTGGCGATTTGGGGAGTGGCTAGCGCCCCTCCCGGTTCGTCGACGCCATCATCGAAAATGTGGGCTGGACCGGTCCAACGTCCGAAGTCGGATGGTAGGACTTCTCGGGGTCTTGGCCTTGATTCGGACCGCGGATCTCGCATGTCGGAGTTTGGAAAGAGACTATGTGGCCTAAGGTAACTGTGGTTGGGGCGGGAAACGTCCGAGCCTCGGTAACTCAGTACACCGTCGAGAAAGTGTTCGCCGATGTGGTCCTCCTGGATATTATTGAGAGGCTCCCCCAGGGCAAAGGGCTCGATCTGCGAGAGGCAGGGCCAATCCACAGGTACGACTCTCAGTTAACCGGAAGCAATGACTACGGCCCTACCGCGGACTCCGACATTGTTGTAATCACCGCCGGGCTCGCCCGGAAGCCTGGGATGAGCCGGGATGATCTTCTCTTCGAGAATGCGGAGATCGTCGGGACAGTTGTGGATCAGGTTGTGCCGCGCTCCCCGAACGCCATCCTCAGTGTGGTCTCGAATCCCTTAGATGCAATGACCCACCTCTCCTGGAAGCGAAGTGGCTTTCCACCAGAACGAGTCATGGGGATGGCGGGGATCCTGGACTCAGCACGCTTCCGGACCTTTGTTGCGCTCGAACTTCAGGTCTCAGTAGAGAACGCGGACGCCTTTGTCCTTGGGGGCCATGGGGACACCATGGTACCACTCCCCGGTACTGTACCGTGGCGGGAATCCCGATCACCGAGATGCTTTCCCAGGTGCAAATCGATGCCATCGTCCAGCGAACGCGAGACGGCGGGGCAGAGATCGTCAGCTTGCTCAAGACGGGCGGGGCATATTACGCCCCCGGCGCGGCGGTCACCGAGATGATCGAAGCCATCCTGAAGGACAAAAAAAGATCCTCCCGTGTGCCGCCCATCTGAACGGTAAGTATGGCGTCAAGGGATTCTACGTGGAGGTTCCGGTCAAGCTCGGTCAGCGTGGGATCGAGCCGGTCGTTGAGATTAAGCTGACGCCAGACGAACAGGCCGCCTTCGATAAGTCGGCCGCCGCGGTTCGCGAATTGCTGGATAAATTAGAGCTCTAAAACCCCCTCCTGTACTTCGAGGGGAAAGGGAATGGTATTGTTACTGGACTTTTATCGATCCGCTCTAGGCAAGAAGGTCGTGATGGCCGTTACCGGTATAGTGCTCTATGGCTATGTCCTGGTGCACATGCTGGGCAACCTGAAGCTCTACCTGGGCAGAGAAAGTTTGAACCACTATGCCGAGTTCCTCAGAGTGATGGGCGAACCCCTTTTCCCGCACGGCACAGTGCTCTGGATTTTCCGGATCATTCTGCTTGTATCGTTCGGCTTGCATATCCTCGCTGCGGTCCAGCTGACTTGGATGAACTGGCGGGCCCGGCCGATCGGGTACGAACAGAAGCAAGTCGTTGCGGCGGGCTATGCCTCGCGGACCATGCGTTGGGGTGGAGTGATCATTGGCCTGTTCGTGGTCTTTCACCTGTTCGACCTCACGTGGGGGAAGGTGACCCCGGGCTTTAACCCGCAGGACGTCTATCACAACGTCGTAGCGAGCTTTCGGGTGTGGTGGGTTGCGGGTTTTTACATCCTTGCGCAGGTCATCCTCGGTCTTCACCTCTATCACGGCCTCTGGAGCCTCTTTCAGTCCCTGGGTTGGAACCACCCCAAATTCAACCATTGGCGCCGACAGTTTGCCATTGCCTTCGCGTGGATTATTGCCGTCGGTAACATTTCATTCCCGGTAGCGGTGCTCACTGGGTGGGTTTTTTAAGGGGTATCTCACCATGGAGCTAAATGCAAAGATCCCTTCTGGGCCTCTCGAGGAGAAGTGGGAGAACCACCGGTTCGCTGTGAAGCTCGTGAACCCGGCAAACAAGCCGAAATTCAATGTGATTGTGGTGGGATCAGGACTTGCGGGAGGGGCTGCTGCTGCGACCCTCGCCGAGTTGGGTTACAACGTGGACTGCTTCTGCTACCAAGACACTCCACGACGCGCGCACAGCATTGCGGCTCAGGGTGGGATTAACGCTCCCAAGAATTATCGGAATGACGGTGACAGTATCGGACGGCTGTTTTACGACACCATCAAGGGTGGCGATTTTCGCTCTCGTGAGGGAAATGTTTATCGGCTGGCGCAGCTGAGCCTCAATCTCATCGATCAGTGTGTGGCACAAGGGGTTCCCTTTGCCCGGGAGTACAGTGGCCTGCTCACGACGCGTTCTTTTGGCGGGGCACAGGTTGCACGAACGTTTTACGCGCAGGGCCAAACGGGCCAGCAACTGCTGCTGGGGGTCTACCAAGCACTTTTCCGTCAGATTGCTCTGGGCAAGGTCAAGATGCATCCGCGGACCGAGATGCTTGATCTCGTCGTGGTGGATGGCCACGCGCGCGGCATCGTGGCCCGCGACATGGTCACCGGAGCGATCCAGTCCTACGGCGCCGACGCAGTTGTGTTGGCCACTGGTGGGTACAGCAACGTCTTCTTCCTTTCGACGAACGCCAAGGGTTGTAACGTTACCGCCATCTGGCGCGCGTATCGGCGAGGTGCTTATTTTGCAAATCCCTGCTTTACCCAGATCCACCCGACCAGCATTCCCCCGGGCGAGGAGGACCAGTCCAAGCTCACTCTGATGAGCGAGTCCCTGCGGAACGATGGCCGGATCTGGGTGCCAAAGAATAAAGGGGAGAGTCGTGCGCCGAGCGAGATTCCAGAGGCAGAGCGAGACTACTTCCTGGAGCGCAAATACCCCGCCTTCGGAAACCTATCGCCCCGGGATGTGGCCTCGCGCAGCGCCAAGGAGGTGGTGGATGAAGGCCGAGGGGTCGGGCCGACGGGAATCGGCGTCTACCTCGATCTGACTGACGCCATCGGGCGACTGGGACTCAGGACCATCGAGGAACGGTACGGTAACCTCTTAGACATGTACGAAAAAATTACCGGGGAAAATCCCCGGGAGGCGCCGATGCGAATCTACCCGGCGCCGCATTACACGATGGGCGGGTCGTGGGTCGACTACAATCTCATGAGTACGATCCCCGGACTCTACGTGATTGGCGAGGCCAACTTCTCTGATCACGGAGCCAACCGACTAGGAGCCAGTGCCTTGATGCAGTGTCTCGCGGACGGGTACTTTGTCCTCCCTGTCACCATCAGCGATTACCTCTCTCAGTTTCTCAACCAGCCGAAAGTTGGAACCGATCACCCCACGTTTAAAGAGGTGGAGGCTGACGTAACTGACCGCATCAGACGACTGCTCTCAATTCGGGGCACACGGACCGTGGATTCCTTCCATCGAGACCTCGGCCACATTTGCTGGGAGTACTGCGGTATGTCGCGCAGTGCAGACGGGTTAAAGAAAGCTCTGGACCTATTGCTGGCCTTACGGGAGGAGTTCTGGAGAAACCTGAAGGTCGTTGGCGAAAATGAGGAGGTAAACCAGTCGCTGGAGAAGGCGGGCCGGGTGGCCGATTTCTTTGAGCTCGCCGAGTTGATGTTTCACGACGCGCTCCAGCGAGAGGAATCGTGCGGTACCCACTTCCGGGTCGAATACCAGACGCCGGACGGAGAGGCGCGGCGTGATGACGAACACTTCGCCTACGTGGCGGCATGGGAATTCAAGGGGATTGGCGAGGCACCAATCCTTCACCGAGAATGGTTGAATTTTGAGAGAGTCGAGTTAGTGCAGCGGAGTTACAAGTAATGAATTTCACCCTCCATGTCTGGCGCCAGCCGAATGCGCATGCACAGGGGCGGATGGTTGCGTACGAGGCCACCGACATCAGCCCGGACATCTCGTTTCTGGACATGCTCGATGTCGTCAACGAGCGACTTATCGAGAAAGGGGAAGCTCCGATCGCCTTCGATCACGATTGTCGGGAAGGGATCTGCGGTACCTGCGGGATCATCATTAACGGGAGAGCCCATGGACCTTTTCTGCGCACGACCGCCTGCCAGCTTCACATGCGGCACTTTAAGGACGGAGACACCATTACCATCGAGCCCTGGCGCGCGAAAGCCTTTCCGGTGGTCAAAGACCTCATCGTGGACCGGAGCGCCTTTGACCGGATCATCCAAGCCGGTGGCTTTATCTCGGTTGATACCGGCAGTGCTCCTGAAGCAAACGAGATCCTGATTCCGAAGGAAGTGGTTGACCTCGCCTTCGACGCTGCCTCCTGCATCGGGTGCGGTGCCTGCGTGGCCCAGTGCCCGAACGGGGCAGCCCAGCTTTTCACCGCAGCAAAGATTTCTCATCTCGGACTGCTCCCGCAAGGGCAACCCGAGCGCTGGCATCGCGCGCAAAAGATGGTGGCGACGATGGAGAAGGAGATGTTCGGAAGCTGCACCAACTACGGGGAGTGCGAGGCCGTCTGCCCAAAGGGGATCAGCATCGACTTCATCGCCCGCATGAACCGCGATTTTTTGAAGGCGAAATTCTTCGGTCGAAACGGATTAGAAAAAGGATAAGCACCTTGATAAGGGCGGCTTCCGGTTTTCCATTGGGCATAAGCTGTAACCTCTCGAGATAGCGATGAAGATTCACGAGTATCAGGCCAAGGCAATTCTGGCGGAGTTTGGGGTCCCAGTCCCGCGGGGGCGCGTGGTCGAAACGCCAGCTGAGGCTCTAGCCGTCGCACGGGAGCTCGGTGGGACCGTGGTAGTCAAGGCACAGATCCATGCTGGCGGCCGAGGCAAGGGGGGCGGCGTCAAACTGGCGAAGTCTCCGGATGAGGCAGAGCAGGTTGCATCTCAAATCCTGGGGATGATGCTGAGGACGCATCAGACTGGGCCGGAAGGCCAGCGCGTGAAGCGCGTACTGGTCGAGGAGGCCATGGACATCCGCCAGGAGCTGTACCTCGGGATCGTGATTGACCGCTCGGTCGGCCTGCCAGTGATTATGGCCTCCAGTGCTGGCGGGATGGACATTGAGGAGGTGGCCCTGACCAGGCCGGAGGCTATCACACGGGTGCACGTGGATCCGGCCACGGGCGTCCAAGGTTTCCACACCCGCAAGCTGGGGTTCGGGCTTGGCGTCACAGGGGACACGCTCAAGGGGGTGGCCGATTTCCTCATAAGACTGTACCGCGCCTTTGAGACAAAGGACTGCTCCCTAGCCGAGATTAACCCGCTGGTGATTACAGGGGATGGCCGCCTGCTCGCCCTGGATGCGAAAATGACTTTCGACGACAACGCGACCTCCCGACACACCGAAGTCCTGGCGCTCCGCGACGTGGACGAGGAGTCTCCCCTGGAGGTTGAGGCGTCAAAGTACGACTTGAGCTACATTAAGCTGGACGGCAACGTGGGGTGTATGGTCAACGGGGCTGGTCTGGCCATGGCCACCATGGACATTATTAAGTTGGCTGGGGGCGAACCAGCTAACTTCTTGGATGTGGGGGGCGGCGCCAGCGCCGAGCAGATCGAGAACGCCTTCCGTATTTTAATCTCGGACCGGAACGTCAAAGTCGTCCTGATCAACATCTTCGGAGGCATCTTGCGGTGTGACCGGTTGGCGGAGGGGGTCATCAAGGCTGTCACGGCGCTGGGTGTCACTCTCCCCATCGTGATTCGGATGGAAGGAACCAACGTGGAGCTAGGGAGGCAAATGCTGAAGGAATCAGGATTGAACTTTGTGAATGCCGAAACGATGGCTGATGCCGCGGAGTTGGCCGCCCAAACCGCCAAAGGAGTTCACAGTTGACAGTTCACGGTTCACGGTATGAGGCAGTTCCTACCGGGTCCGTCTGTGAACTGTGAACGGTGAACCGTGAACGCCGAGGGAAGAGGGGCATGAGCATCTTAGTCGACGAGCAGACGCGGGTGGTCGTCCAGGGGATTACGGGGAAGGAGGGGAGTTTTCACGCCAGGGGGTGTGTGGAGTATGGGACGAAGGTAGTCGCGGGGGTCACTCCTGGCAAGGGGGGAATGCTCCACGAGGGAATCCCCGTTTTCAATACTGTGACCCATGCGGTCAAGGAGGCCGGGGCGAATACCTCCCTGATCTTTGTTCCGCCTGGTTTTGCCGCCGACGCCATTCTCGAGGCGGCCGATGCTGGCATTGGCGTGATCGTGTGTATTACCGAGGGAATTCCCGCACTGGATATGGTAAAGGTATCGCGGTGTCTGCAGGGGCAGGCCTTACGTTTAATCGGTCCCAACTGTCCGGGCGTGATTTCCCCCGGTAAGGCCAAAGTGGGGATCATGCCCGGCCACATCCACATGCCTGGACCAGTCGGTGTAGTTTCTCGAAGTGGCACCTTGACTTATGAAGCAGTAGGACAGCTGACTCAGCGCGGGATCGGACAATCCACCTGTGTTGGAATTGGTGGCGATCCGATTATTGGAACGAGCTTTGTGGATTGCCTTCGTCTTTTCCAGGAAGATCCGGGGACAGAAGCCATTCTTCTGATTGGAGAGATTGGTGGGACTGCGGAGGAAGAAGCGGCGGCGTTCGTTAACACCCACATGGACAAGCCGGTCGTTGGGTATGTGGCAGGAATGACGGCTCCCCCGGGCCGGCGGATGGGACATGCGGGTGCGATCATCGCAGGGGGGAAAGGAACCGCAGCTGAAAAGGTTAAAGCGATGGAGGTGGCAGGGATTCACGTCTGCCGGTCTCCGGCCGAGATGGGGGTCAGGGTGGAAGCGGCCCTTCGGGGTCGCTAGTACCGTTCTAACTTGATAAGCCGAATTTGAGCGGCCTGCCTTGTTGCAAGGGTCTTGAGCGAGTACAGCGAGACCGTTGGCAAAAATAGTTGGAACGGCACTGACCAAGAAGAGGATTCCGGGAAGCTGCGCCGTGGACATCACGGTGCTTCGAGACAAAAGACCACCTGTGTTCCAGGTGGTCTTTGTTTCAAGACAGGGGGCAGGCATGGAGCGAACACTCGCCATTGTGAAACCGGATGCCGTGGCCGCCGGTAGGATCGGAGAAGTCATTCGCCGTTTCGAGGAGGCAGGCCTTCGGATCTGTGGCCTCAAAATGGTCTATCTGGATAAGCGGAGGGCGGAGGGGTTTTATCACGTCCACCGGACACGACCGTTTTTCGACAGCTTGACTGTCTTCATGAGTTCCGGGCCATCGGTGGTCATGGTTTTGGAGGGTGAGGGGGCGATTTCAACTGTCCGCGCCATCATGGGGGCGACGGACCCCGCTCAGGCGTCTCCGGGGACCATCCGGCGGGATCTTGGCACGGGGATTGAGCGCAATGCGGTCCACGGTTCGGACTCGCCGGAGTCTGCGGCGTTTGAGGTGCCCTACTTCTTTGCGACGGTTGACACCTTCGATTACACCCGCCTCAATCGTGTTATGGGTCCAGGTGGCAATCGCTAATGCGATTGCAGTGGAAAGAATGCTGTTGCGTCGCGGGTTTATCCATGGTTGGTCTGGTTTTTCGCTTGACATGCTGGGGTCCCCTCACTATAATTCGCCAGATTTTGTGGGGTTAAGCTTCGATGTTCGTTGACATCGCCCAGATTCCTGCAGAGGGTCTGGATATCCACTTCCGTGAGGCTGAGGATTTTCTAGATCCCTCGGGGGAGAGGATTCAGCTTCTCAGGCCGGTTGAGGCCACACTTCATTTCCGCCGGACTCCGACCGGGGTCTGGGTGCGGGGGCAGATCTCCTCGGACCTCCAGCTGCATTGCAGTCGGTGTTTTGAGCTCTTTACCCTCCCGGTCCGTGAGGGTTTTGAGGTGGAATACCGTAAGCCGCTTGCCAGAGGCGGGGAGGAGGAACGCGAATTGGCCCCCGATGAACTTGATGTGAATTTTTTTGACGGGGTGACGATCAACCTCGCGGCGCTTGTTCGAGAGAACGTTCTGCTGGCGCTGCCGGTGCAACCGCTCTGCGATGAAGGATGTCGGGGCCTTTGTCCGCGTTGTGGGGTGAACTTGAATATGGGAATCTGTCCCTGTTCCCCCATCCGCCGCGATCCCCGATGGAGAAAACTGGAGTCTCTGTTGTAATCGGGAGAAAGGGATCATGGGACTTCCCAAGCGTCGCCATTCAAACGCGCGCACTAGGAAACGGAGGGCACATGATGCCCTTGCACTGCCTCCGTTAGCAGTTTGCCCTCGCTGTCGGGAGAAGATGCTTCCTCACCGGGTCTGTCCGAGCTGTGGTTACTACCGGGGGCGCGAGGTGGTCAAGCGGGAAGAGGAATAGGAGAGGAGCCGTCTTCTTCCCGAAAGGCAAGACTGAATGGAAAGTTCACCCTTTTTGCTGTCCCATCGCGGTCGAGTGACCGTTGCCCTTGACGCCATGGGTGGGGATGGCGGTGTGGCCGTTACTGTAGAAGGGGCGGTTTCGGCGACGCGCGACCTAGGGCTTTCGGTGATCTTGGTCGGGATCGAGGACGAGATCGTCCGGGAACTGTCTCGTTTTGACACCCGAGGGTTGGATATCCGCATCCGCCATGCCCCGGAGGTGGTGGAGATGGACGAATCCCCTTCGGCGGCGCTTCGGAAGAAGAAAGATTCTTCAATCCGGGTGGCCGTTGACCTCGTCAGGGAGGGGGAGGCGGATGCCATGGTGAGCGCGGGAAATACCGGGGCGGTTATGGCGACCGGCCTGGTCATTCTTGGCCCGCTGGCCGGTGTCGAGCGGCCTGCCATTGCTGCACAGGTGCCCACTTTGCCCGGTTACGCGATTCTCCTGGATGTAGGAGCGAACGTAGAATGCAAACCTCGCCATCTGGTTCAGTTCGCGATCATGGGAACGGTCTATGCCCGACAGATCCTGGGAAACCCAAATCCGCGGGTCGGCCTCCTGAGCATCGGCGAGGAAGAAACGAAGGGGAACGAGTTGACTAAGGAGGCCTTCCGCGCATTGGAGGACGTAGCCGGGGTGGACTTCGTTGGGAATGTCGAGGGGGTGGACGTCTTCAACGGGAAGGCTGATGTGGTGGTCTGCGACGGCTTTACCGGAAACGTGGCACTCAAGATCGTGGAGAGTACGGCTGAGACCATGCTCACCCTTTTCAAAGAGGAGCTGAGCCGTGGCCTGACCGGAAAGGCGGGACTGCTGCTTCTTCGCGGAGCCCTGCGACGGTTCCACCGCCGGATCGATTACACGGAGTATGGAGGTGCCCCGCTCCTGGGTGTCAATGGGGTAGTGGTTATCGGCCACGGACGATCGACGGGTAAAGCCATCAAGAACGGGGTCCGGGTCGCGGCGGAGTGCGTCAAGAATCGGGTGATCGAAAGCATCCGAGAAGGGGTCGCCCAGAGCTAAGGGGGAGCCATGGAGCGGAGCCGAATAATCGGCACGGGGTCCGCAGTGCCGGCACGGGTCATGAACAACGCTGACCTGGAGCGGCTGGTTGACACGAGTGATGAGTGGATAACGTCTCGGACGGGAATCTCAGAGCGCCATATCTGCGGTCAGGGGGAGGATGCAGCCACCCTTGCGGAACAAGCAGCACTCCCAGCATTGGAGGCTGCCGCTCTGGACCCCATGGACCTTGACCTCATCCTGGTGGCCACCATCACCCCCGCGCTACCCTTCCCGGCTACGGCGTGTCTCGTCCAAGATTCGCTCCAAGCCCGCCGAGCGGCGGCCCTCGATGTCTCTGCAGCGTGTTCAGGGTTCATTTATGGTCTCGCGGTGGCCGACAGTTTCATACGGACCGGGATGTACCGAACCGTTCTCCTCATCGGATCCGAGGCCCTCTCTGTCCTGACTGACTGGACCGACCGGAACACCTGCGTCCTCTTTGCCGACGGGGCGGGAGCCGTCGTGTTGCAGGGTCAGCGAGGGGAGCGGGGAGTTCTCTCCACACACCTGTACTCGGACGGATCGCAGTGGGAGGTCCTCAATGCGCCCGGGGGAGGATCCCGGTGTCCCGTAACGCCGGAGAACTTCGACCAGCGTCTAAACAAGATCAAGATGCCAAACGGGAATGAGGTCTTTCGGATCGCCGTCCGGGCAATGGAAGATGCCTGCGTTGCATCCTTAAAGCACAACCATCTTGAGGTCGCCGACGTCAATCTGGTCATCCCGCACCAGGCCAACGCCCGGATCATTCAGGCGCTTGCCCACCGCCTCTCCCTCCCTCCCGAAAAGGTCATCAGTAACATTGTTCGTCGCGGGAATACCTCGGCTGCCTCCGTCCCCCTGGCCCTGGATGAGGCGGTACGAGGTGGGAAAGTTCACGAAGGAGATTTAGTCCTCCTCGTGGCGTTTGGAGGAGGTCTCACCTGGGGATCGGCGGCGATCCGCTGGTAAGAGCAGTCCCCGTCGGTCCAAGGGATGGATGGACAGTCCAGCGCCTACACCGAGTCGGAGTCAATGGCGGGAAAGACCGCGTTTGTTTTTCCAGGACAGGGCTCCCAATACGTAGGCATGGGCCGTGAGCTGGCGGAGACCTTTCCTGCTGCACAGGCGCTCATGGCAGAGGGGAGCGAAGTCCTGGGGATCGATTTGGAACGCGTTTGCTTCATGGGTCCAGAGGACGTCCTTGCGCTGACAGCGAACACGCAGCCGGCCGTGCTCACGGTCAGTACCATGGTCTGGTCAGCCGTGCTTGCACATGGAATCCACCCAGATTTTGTCGCCGGACATAGTCTGGGAGAGTACACAGCCCTGGTAGCTGCCGGGTCTCTGACCTATCCGGACGCCCTGCGGACAGTCCGGCGACGTGGCGAACTGATGCAGGACGCGGTTGCCGTCGGTGACGGCGCGATGGCGGCCATTATTGGTCTCAGTCCTGAAGCCACGGAAGAAACATGCCGAGAATTGGCCCACGGTGAGGTGTTGGAGGTGGCGAATTTGAATGCTCCAATGCAGACGGTGATAGCGGGACATACGACCGCGGTAAACCGTGCGGCTTCAGCCGCCCGGGCAAAGGGAGCCAAGCGAGTCCAGATGCTCTCCGTGAGTGCCCCGTTCCATTCGAGCCTCATGCGGCCCATTGCGAAGGAATTTGCGAACGTCCTGAGTCGCCTCAATATCCGCGACCCGCACATCCGATTCATTGCCAACCGTGATGCGCAACCCAAGCGAACGGCGACGGAAGTCACCCAGAGCCTGATCGAGCAGCTGGACCATCCGGTGCGCTGGGTTGAGATCATCCGGCGCCTCATCGAATACGGGGTCGAGACCTTCGTTGAGTTGGGTCCTGGGAAGGTTCTCTCTGGCTTGATCAAGCGGATCGATGAAGCGGTGCGGGTTTACCACATCGAGGACCGGGAGAGCCTTGAGCAAACCCTTGCTGCGGTAACAAAGGCATGACCCTGCACGGAAAGGTGGCCGTTGTTACAGGAGGATCGCGGGGAATTGGCCGTGCTGTGGCCCTCGCACTGGCACGGGAAGGGGCGGCGGTTACCCTCTGTGCTCGGGACCCCGATCCTCTGAAGAAGGTTGCGGAAGAGCTTGAGGCTTCCGGCGGTCAGGTATTGGCGGTCAAGGCCGATGTCGCACAGGCCGTTGAGGTCGACCAATTGATGGAGGCCTGCGTTGAACGCTTTGGATCGATCAACATCCTGGTGAACAATGCTGGTGTTACTCGGGACAATCTCTTGCTTCGGATGAAGGATGATGAGTGGGAAGCGGTGTTGAGCGCAAACCTCAAAGGCGTTTTTCACTGTACCCGGGCTGCCCTTCGGCCCATGCTTAAACAACGAGGAGGGCGCATCATCAATCTTTCCTCCGTGATAGGGGTCATGGGGAATCCTGGGCAGGCGAACTATGCCGCAGCCAAAGCGGGGATCATCGGCCTGACCAAGGCGACCGCCAAAGAGGTAGCCTCGCGGGGCATCACCGTCAATGCGGTGGCCCCAGGATTCATCGAGACTGACATGACACACACCTTGGATCCGGAGCTTCAAGAACGCATACGTGCTCAGGTTCCTCTGGGGCGGTTCGGGACGCCTGAGGAGGTGGCGGACCTGGTGGTTTTCCTCGCCTCGGATCGAGCGGCGTACATCACGGGTCAGGTCATCCATATCAACGGCGGCCTATGGACGTGACGCAATGTGTGCTGATTTTCGTGGGGAGGTGAGGAAGTGAGTGGGACTGTGGATGTCGACGGGAAAGTAAAGAAGATCATCGTAGAGCAACTCGGGGTGGATGAATCGGAGGTAAATCCTGATGCCTCCTTCGTCGAGGATTTGGGGGCAGACTCCCTGGATACTGTGGAGTTGATCATGGTTCTTGAGGAGGAATTCGGGATTGAAATTCCGGACGAGGATGCAGAGAAGATCGTTCATGTGAAAGACGCTGTACAGTACATCAAGGACCGAATCTGAGCTTTGGGGAAGGAGTCCAGCTCAGGGAGAGATATCATGAGGCGTGTGGTAGTGACGGGGTTGGGCGTTGTCTCCCCCATCGGGATTGGAGTGGATCACTTTTGGAAGGCGCTCCTGAGCGGGACCTCAGGGGTGAGGCGGATTACCGCCTTTGATCCAACCGGGCACGATTGCCAGATCGCAGCGGAGGTGAAAGATTTCGATCCCCTCCAGTGGATCGAGAAAAAAGAAATCCGAAAGATGGACATTTTCGTGCAGTACGCGCTGGCAGCAGCCCTCATCGCGGTTGAGCACGGCCACCTCAAGGTGAATGACGGCACGCGAGGTCGTGCCGGGGTCCTGGTCGGCACGGGGATGGGCGGGATCCCGATGCTTGTGGATCAGCACCGACTCCTCTTGGAGAAGGGGCCGGATCGAGTGAGTCCGTACTTCATCCCGGGCATTATTCCCAACATGGCCTCGGGCCGCATCTCCATGCAAATTGGACTCAAAGGTCCCAACTTGTGTGTCTCCACGGCCTGTGCCACCGGCAATCACGCACTCGGCGATTCCTATCGCATCATTCAACGAGAAGAGGCGGACATCATGCTGGCCGGGGGGACTGAGGCGGTGATCGCCCCCTTGTGCGTTGCCGGATTTAGCAATTGTAAGGCTCTCTCTAGCAGGAACGACGACCCCGAACGAGCCAGTCGCCCCTTTGATAAGGAGCGGGATGGCTTTGTTATGGGCGAGGGGGCGGCGGTCCTTATCTTGGAGGCGTTAGAGCACGCCCTGGACCGCGGGGCAACGATCTATGCTGAGATGATCGGATACGGTATGAGCGCGGATGCCTACCACGTCACGGCTCCGGCTCCTGAGGGGGAGGGGGCAGTTCAGTCCATGCTCTCGGCCCTCCAAGATGCTGGCATCCATCCGGAGGTAGTGGATTACATCAATGCCCATGGGACCTCGACCCCATACAATGATGCGAACGAGACCTTAGCGATAAAGCGCGTCTTTGGCGACCACGCGCATCGGATGGCTGTGAGTTCCATCAAGTCAATGATAGGGCATACCCTGGGGGCCGCCGGCGCAATTGAAGCGGCGGCCACGGTCTTGTCGCTCAAGCATGGGATTGTTCCCCCAACCACCAACTACGAATTCCCCGACCCCGATTGTGACTTGGACTACGTCCCGAATCAGGCACGGCAGCTGGCGATTCAGGTCGCCCTGAACAACTCCTTCGGCTTCGGGGGGACCAACGCCACCACGGTCTTTCGACGCTACGAAGCATAACAGGGCTCATCGACCGATCCGGTTTCGAGCTGACCCTCCAGGCCCGTCTTTCCATTCCGCTGTCTTGTCAGAGACGAGCGTGCCCAGTTCGCATGGGATAAAGGCGTAGTCACGCGACAGCCGTACTGCTCCGCTTACCAGTCCTTTTTTGCCTGTCTTGGGCGAGTGTTGTGCTGATCTCGCCGTCCGCGGGGGAGCTTGCCTCGGGACTCATGGGCGGTTTTCATTCCCAGAGGTGAGGAAGGTCACGACGTCGGGGTTGGCGGGCCTCTCTCCGGGGCTTCGTAAGGTGCCCGACAAGAGGTTTATCGCTTCTTGGGGGGGAATGAGCGCTAGGTCAGGCAGTGCGATGTGGACGGATCTGGCCTGGAGATTGTCCAGCAGACTGCGCAGGTGCCTGGCAGCGGTCTCCAGAGTTCGGGAATCCACGTGTGCTTTCAGCCCCAGGCCGAGGATCAAGATTTTCTCCACCTGAAACTTGCCCGCCGGATGCAAGAGAACCGCACTGCCCAGGGCGCCGGTGAACTTACCCTCCACTGTAAGTCGAGAAACCGCCCCCGAGAGGTACCAATCAACCTTCCCTAGGGAATTCTTGGGAACGGGGACATCCTCAAAGTGAAAGAGGACCAGTACGTCGCCGCAGACTTCTTCGACCGGAGCCGAGTGTGAGGAGGTCATCGTTCGGCAGGTTCCAAGAGCGGCGGGCGGGTGATAGTGCGAATCCTATCCAGGATCCCGTTCACGAACCGGCCGGAGTCTTCACCGCCATACTGTTTTGCAATCTCGATGGCCTCGTTCAGAATCACCTTTTCTGGGATTTCCTTGCGAAAGAGAAACTCGTACGTTGCCACGCGGAGGATGTTCCGGTCGACAAGTGCAATGCGAGAGAAATGCCAGTGCTCTGCGTACCGGGCGATCAAGGCATCGATTTCTTCCCGATGGGCGAGGGTTCCGGTAACGAGCTCTTCGGCGAAGGCGCAAACCTCCGGTGGAAAAGAGTGATCCGCCCAGAAGGCCCGAAAGGTCTCTACGAGGTCCCCGGGACGGAACTCGAGCTGGTAGAGCATACTCAGGGCAGCTTCACGCGCACGCCGGCGTTTTCCCATCTCACTTCCTTTGCTTGCCCGGGCCGTCTCCCTCTTCCTTGTCGAGCTGGGCAAACAGGTGAGCCATCTCAATGGCGGCCAGGCCTGCCTCGAACCCCTTGTTGCCAAACTTGGTGCCGGCTCGTTCAACCGCTTGCTCGATGGTGTTGGCCGTGACGACGCCGAAGATGGTCGGCACCCCCGTTCTTCGCGCCGTAGCCGCCACGCCCCGTGCGGCTTCTCCCGCGATGTAGTCGAAGTGGGGGGTAGCCCCCCGGATGATCGCCCCCAGGCAAATGACCGCATCGTAGCGGTGACTCGCGGCCAGGCGCTCAGCCGTGACCGGAATCTCAAAAGCACCCGGGACCTTGACCACATCGATCTTGTCGGGGTCTGCTCCGTGGCGGATCAAACCATCCAAGGCCCCATCGAGGAGTCTTGCCGTGATGGACTCGTTGAAACGGCTAACAACAACGGCAAAGGAAAACCCCTGGGCAGACATGTGTCCTTCGAAATGCCGTGGCACGGTTCCTCCCTTTCTTACCCGTCTCCCTCGCTGATTCCGTGTAACAGGTGTCCCAACTTCGCCTGCTTGGCTACCAGGTAGTTTCGGTTTTCCGCGTTGGGTTGGATCTCAAGGGGGACACGCTCGACGATACGAAGCCCATACCCTTCGAGTCCGACAATCTTCCGGGGATTGTTGGTGAGCAGGCACATCTTCCCCACGCCGAGATCAACCAAAACCTGAGCTCCGATGCCGTAGTCACGGAGATCTGCCTTCAACCCCAGCTTCTCGTTCGCTTCCACTGTATCATAGCCGAGATCTTGCAATTCATAGGCCCGAAACTTGTCGGCGAGTCCGATACCTCGTCCCTCCTGCCGCATGTAGAGGAACACCCCCCTGCCCTTCGCTGCAATCATTGAGAGGGCCCCATCCATCTGCAAGCCGCAATCACAGCGGAGAGAGCCAAAGACGTCGCTCGTCAAGCACTCGGAGTGCACGCGGACTAAGACCTCATCGCCCGGAGTGATATCCCCAATGGTGAGGGCGAGATGCTGATCGCTGCCGACCCGGCTCTGATAGAGGAGGGCGCGGAACGTTCCATGGAGGGTGGGGATCGTCGCCTCCGCTACGCGGTGAACCAGCTTTTCTCGCCGCATCCGAAACGTAATCAGATCCTTGACCGTGATGATTCGGAGGGCATGACGGCTCGCGAACTCGAAAAGATCCGGGACACGAGCCATGCTTCCATCCTCGTTCATGATCTCGCAGATGATCCCCGCGGGGTAAAGACCAGCCAGGTGACTTAGATCGAGTGCGGCTTCAGTCTGACCCGCCCGGGCGAGGACGCCCCCTTCCTTTGCCCGAAGTGGAAAGATATGGCCCGGTCGCGACAGATCATCTGGCTTTGTCTTAGAATCCACAAGTGCTAGAACAGTCGTTGCCCGGTCATGGGCTGAGACCCCAGTGGTTACACCCCGTCGGGCCCCGACAGAGACGCAAAAGGCGGTCTCGTAAGGAGAGGTGTTTTCCGAAACCATCAAGGGAATTCGCAGCTCGTCGAGTCGCTGGCCTGCGAGGGAGACGCAGATAAGGCCCCGACCGTGCTTCGCCATAAAGTTGATCGCCTCGGGAGTGACGCGCTCGGCGGCCATCGTCAGATCGCCTTCGTTTTCTCGGTCCTCGTCATCGACGACGATAACCATTTTCCCGGCCCGGATTTCTCTGATGGCGTCTTCTATGCTGTCAAAGGACATTGTTCTCGCGCCCTCAGTCGGTACACCCAACTTACGCGAACCCTTGCTCCTGGAGAAGTTCGCGAGAGAGGGGGGATCGATGCTGTGTGCTCCGCTCGGCGAGGAGCCGCTCGATGTAACGGCTTAACAGATCGACCTCCAAGTTGACAAGACTGCCGGCCTTCTTCCACCCCAGCGTTGTGATCGCCAGCGTGTGGGGGATCAGACACACGGAAAAGTCTTCCCGAGAAACCTCCACAAGAGTAAGGCTCACCCCGTCGACGGCGATCGAGCCTTTAGACGCAATGTAGATTGCCAGAGGAGGAGGGAAGCCGATCCACATCCACGCCGAGTCACCCGCGGACTCGAGTCGAGTGATCCGGCCGACGCCGTCCACATGCCCAGTGACGAAATGCCCTCCAAGAGAATCACCTACCTTCAGCGGGCGCTCAAGATTGACGCGTTCTTGCAGTTTCAGGTCGCCCAGGTTGGTCCGCTCGAGGGTCTCAGAGGAGAGGTCGGTGGTAAAGATCGCTTTCGCGCTCTGGATGACGGTGAGACAGACACCGTTGACGGCGATACTCTGTCCCACGGACAGGTCGGTCATCTGTGCGCTTGCCTCGACGGTGAGACGGGCACCTTCCACACCGCGCGTTAACGTAACAACGCTACCTTGCTCTTCTACGATACCAGTAAACATCTCCCTACGGGGTCCACGGGGGTGCAGGCTCGTTCACATACCCCTCGAGCACCAGATCATCCCCAATCCGTTCGACCGTGAGCTCTTTGACGCACAACGCTTCCGTGAGCTTCTCGACACCGTCCCCCTGGAGGAGTGTTGGGGCCTTCTTGCCTCCAATCAGGATGGGGGCGAGCATCAGGATCAACTTGTCCACAATTCCCGCCTGGAGGGCAGAGGTAGCCAGTTTTCCTCCCCCCTCGATCATGACCGAAGTGATCTGTCGTCGTCCTAACTCACGGATCAGTCCGGGGAGCGAAAGGCCCCCTTCGGCCGTCGGGAGTACCGTCACCTCTATCCCCTGGCGTTGGAGTTGGCGAAAGCGAGTGGGAGAGATGCGGGGTCCAACAGCCACGAGCGGGGGGCGTGTCCCACTCCTCAAGAGCCTTGCGGTGTGGGGCAGACGGCCCCGGCTGTCTACGACCACCCTCAAGGGGTCGCGGCCTTCCTGGCCGTCCATCCGCGTGGTGAGGATGGGGTCGTCTCTCAACACCGTTCCGATGCCCACAACAACCGCGTCTACCCCGTTACGAATCTCATGAACCCGATGCCGAGCCGGATCGCCGGTAATCCATTGGGAGTCCCCAGTTCGGGTGCCCAACTTCCCGTCCAAGCTCAGAGCGGCCTTGAGGAGGACAAAGGGGTCTCCCGTGCGAATGAATTTCAAATAAGCTTCATTCAGCCGAACCGCCTGCTCCTGGAGAAGGCCAACCTCTACGGAAACCCCCGCCTCTCGAAGGACTTGCACCCCCCGCCCTGCCACCAGCGGGTTGGGATCGTGGGCGGCGACGACCACCTTGGCTATTCCGGCCTCGATAAGGGCCTCGGTGCACGGAGGTGTCTTCCCGTGATGGGCACACGGCTCGAGGGTCACGTAGCAGACTGCACCTCGTGCGGCCCCCTGGGCGGCCTTCAAGGCTACGACCTCGGCATGATCTCCTCCCACTTTGGCGTGGTACCCTTCTCCGACGATCAGCCCCGCATGGACTAAGACGGCTCCGACCATAGGGTTCGGACTGGTCCGCCCCCTGCCTAACGCTGCGAGATTTAGGGCCCGCTCCATGTATGTACGATTCGTCTCGATCATCCTTGTCTCTGTAACAAGCGGATTTCTCAGGCACTTTTCGCTCACGCTATCACCAGGGGTCTGAGGTGTCAAGGTCAATTGGCGTGCAGGGAAGCTGGATTTAGACTAGGTCTCCCGGGCAAAGAGCGCTGTGGCGAACGCAGAGGGGGAAAAGGCCTCAAGGTCTCCAATTTGCTCTCCCAGGCCTACGTACCGCACTGGAATATGCAGCTCAGACACAATACCCACGACGGCACCTCCCTTGGCTGTCCCGTCCAATTTCGTCACGATGAGCCCTGTTATGCCGATAGCCTGATGGAATTCCCGGGCCTGGGGGACGGAGTTGAGGCCCGTGGTGGCATCCAGCATCAAGAGCTTCTCATGGGGGGCCCCGGGGAGAGCCCTGGCGACGACTCGGTCGATCTTTTTGAGCTCCTCCATCAGATTTCTCTTCGTGTGCAACCGGCCCGCGGTATCGATGAGCACCAGGTCCGCACTGCGTGCCTGGGCCGCCTCGAGTGCATCGAACACCACGGCGGCTGGATCGCCCCCTGGTTGATGAGCAATCACCTCGGCACCAGCCCTTTTCCCCCAAATTTGGAGCTGCTCGATGGCCGCAGCCCGGAAGGTGTCCGCGCCAGCCAAGAGTACGCGCTTCCCTTTACGGGTCGCTCGAAAGGCAAGTTTTCCGATCGTGGTCGTCTTGCCAACCCCGTTCACTCCAAGGGTCAAAACGACATGAGGGTGCCCTTCCGGGATGCTTTCCTCGGGGATTGAGAGAAGAGCTGCAACCTCCCGCTGGAGGTGGTGGAGAAGCTCTTCCGGCTCCGCCATCCTGGGAGGAACGGTTTCTAAAAGCCGCTGGGCTGTCGGCATCCCCAGGTCGGCCGTAATCAAAATTTCTTCAAGTTCATCCAGAAGTTCCTGGTCGACACGGGGACGCTTCAGGAGGCGAGCGATGCGATCGAAAAATGCTTCTCGGGTCTTTCGGAGACCAGCGGCGAAGTGGGAGAAAAGGGTAGCGTGCTCTGACATCGTGCGATGCCCGACCTCGGTCAGGGGACGGTCGCGGTAGCCGGCTGCTCGGCCTGTTCCCCGAGACGAACCGAGATCAGCTTCGAGATCCCCGGTTCTTCCATGGTGATCCCGTACAGCAGATCGGCCAACTCGATAGTCCGGGGATGGTGGGTGACGAGGATGAATTGGGAGGTGGAGGAAAGTTCTCGGATCAGAGAGGCAAAGCGATCCACGTTTACATCATCCAAAGCAGCATCCACTTCGTCGAGCACAACAAAGGGGCTGGGTCTCGTGGCCCACAGGGCCATCAGGAGGGCGATGGCGCCGAGGGACTTCTCTCCGCCCGAGAGCAGGGAGAGCGTGGTGGTTCGCTTTCCTGGGATGCGGACCCGGACTTCGACGCCGGGCTCCTCGACGTCATCCCCGTCACTCAAGACGAGTTCTGCGTCGCCCCCTCCGAAAAGGCGCTGCCAAAAGTGATGCATCTGTTGGCTAACCGAGCTGAGGGTCTCCCCGAAGAGGTCCTGGATCGTCCGATTGATTTCGGCGATGGTAGCCTTGAGGGAGGTCACCGAGGCGGTGAGATCCTCTGCTTGGTTCGTGAGGAAGCGATAGCGCTCCGAGAGAGTTTCGTATTCCTTTAAGGCAGCCATGTTAATGGGACCCATGGTGGCAATCTTGTGGCGGAGGTCTTCTCCCTCCTGTTCGAGCAACTGTGAATCCAGGGGCGAGTCTCCTCCGTGGAGCAATTCTTGAAGGTCCTCGCCCTCCGGTGTCTCCTCCTGGAGGCGTTTTTGAAGGAGCGAACGCTCTGTGCTCAGGGCTGCGCCCTGCGTGGCGAGTGAAGACTTTTGCTGTTGGATGTCGGTGAGTTCCCTCCTCGCGTTCCTCAGAGCCTCCTCGTTAGCGACGAGGGTTTGTCGAAGCTGATCCCTCTGGTTCTGAAGTTCCTGGACCGCCAGAGCCTCCTGGTTCTCATGGTGGTTTAAGACCTCGAGGCATTGCTGCAGCGCGGCGATCTCTTGGGTGAGCCGAGACTCGCTGGAGCGGTCCTCTTCTTCCTGCATGCGGATATCCACCTCGCGTGTGCGTTCCCTCTCGAGATCAGCCTCCAAGCGCTCCAGAGAGCGGGACAGAGCTTCCTTTCTCTCTTGCAGGGAGGTCGATCGAATTCGGACCTCCGCCACCTCCTGCTGAAGTTCCTGCTGTCGTGCGCGAAGGAGGGTCACCTGGCGGTCATGGTCAGCAGTTTCGCCTTTGAGTGATGCCTCCCGCCGCCCTAGTTCCTCGAGTCCCACTCGGGAATCCTGCAGCGCATTCCCAACATCACTGAGTTCCTCTTCGAGGCGTGTCAGCTCGGAAGCCAAAAATGATGTTTGGCTCCCGAGTCTGGAGGCGACCGTATGCACCTCGGCGAGGGATCGGTCGACGTCGTGACGGGCTGCCTGCACGTCTTTAAGGGTTCGCTCCTGTGCACTCAGGGCCTGCCGGTGGTGGGACAGTGTGTTTTGAACCTTCTCCCACTCCTCTTCGGTTTCCTGGAGCTCTTCCATCGCCCGGGCGATGACACCGGGAAGCTCTTCGAGCTCCCTCCGGCGACTCAGGAGACTTATTGCAATGGTCTTTCCACCCTGTATGGGGCCCCGCGAGCTCAGCACGGCGCCAGATGTCGTCGCCACTCGGATAGGGTACGGGAGACTCCGGAGGAGAGCGAGGGCGGTGGGGATGTCCCGGACGATCACGGCATCTGCTAAGAGGGCACCGAGCAGTGGCTGAAGCTCCTCCGACGTCTTCACGAGTCTCAGGGCCGGTCCAACGACCCGGTGGGCAATCTCGGGGTCGAGGGAACCCACGGCTTCTCCCAACGCCTCCTGGAGGCGGAACGCCTCTTTACCGTTGGCCAGCCATTCCTCCCGATGGGGTAGCAGGGTTGCCCAACCAGTCCCCTCCTGTTCGAGATAGCCGATAAGAGAAAGGGCATCGGTGGCGGTCGGAGTGAGGAGTCCTTGCTGGAGGTCGCCGAGGAGGGCTTCCACTGCCTTTTCCCAAGCGACTTCAACCCGAACCAAACTAGACAGGGGACCGTCAATCATCTGGCAGACAGGCACCCCTGCCGCTTTTCCTTTGAGGAGGAACTGCTGCCCTTCGTCGAGTCCGGCAAGGCTCCCCTCGAGCTCCCGGAGTGAGTCGAGGCGGCCCTCGAGTCCGCTGAGTTCCTCGCGGAGAGTCGCTCGACGCCGGCCCAGCGTCTCCTGGCGCGTCTCGAGGCTTCCCATCTCCTGGAGAAGTTGTTCCCGCTCCTCAGTCAGGATTGCAATCCTGTGCTCGAGCTGTTGCCGTTCGCTGGTCAGTTCTCGCTCGCGGGTTGCTACGGTTTCCGATTCTGTCCGGGACGCGGTGAGTTGCCGCGCTAAGGTCTCCCGCTCTTGGTGGAGGAGTCGGTCCCGTTCCGTAAGAGACGCCATATGATTCTGCGTGTGGACCATCTGCTCGGTCAGCGTGAGAACTTCCCCCTTCCGTTTTGCCAATGCCCCCTCGTTGTCACGGAGTTCTGCTTCCAGACTCGTGAGGGCATCGTTAAGATCCTGAAGTTGCCGAGAGGCCGCTGTAATTTCTTCCTCCGTGAGTCCCCGTGTTCTTGTGTCGGCCTCGTAATCCTGCCGCAGGCAACGAAGCCGCTCGTCGACGACGCTCAGCTCTTCCCGGTGCTCTTCGCCACGATGCCTCAGGCTACCAAGTAACCCTTCCCGCGACCGCACTTCCGCCTGTTCCCGCTCCCGTCGGCCGCGCAGGGTATACAGCTGTTCCTGAGCCGCCCCGATCCTCTTCTCGAGATCGAGATCGTTCAGGCGCCCATTTTCCAAGGAGGTTTCTTCGGTAGAAATTCGTAGGTGGCAGGACTCCTGGGCAACGGCATACTCCCTCTCCTGGTGACGGATTCGATCGAGCTCCTCCTCGAGGCGGCGATCCGCCTGGAGAAGGAGACACGCCTGAATCCCTTTTAATCTCCCCGTCATGCGCTGGTATCGTTCCGCCTTTTTCGCCTGTCGGTGTAGCGAGTTTCGCTGCCGTTCGATTTCCTGGAGGACGTCCCTCACTCTCAACAGATTTTGCTCCGCTGCCTGCAGCCGGCCCAGAGCGGTATTGCGCTTGACCTTGTATGACATAGTCCCCGCCGCCTCCTCCAAGAGGGTTCGGAGGTCAGCCGGTTTCGAGTTCAAGAGTGACCCGATCGCCCCCTGCTCGATGAGGGCGTAAGGCTCCCGCCCAAGCCCGGTGTCGAGGAAGAGGCCGGTGATGTCTTTTAGACGACAGGGATTTTGATTGATGAGATACTCGCTCTCGCCTGATCGGTAGACGCGGCGGGTGATCGTTACCTCCTCGTAAGGGACAGCCAGCCGGCCTTCTATATTCGTTAGGGTTAAGGAGATTTCAGCCATCCCCACAGGCTTCCGGTGGCTATTGCCGGCGAATATCAAGTCCTCCATCCGATCGCCGCGGAGGGACTTCGAGCTCTGTTCTCCCAATACCCAGCGGATGGCGTCGACGATGTTGCTCTTGCCGCAGCCATTCGGCCCGACCAGAGCCGTGATGCCGGCCTGGAAATCGATACTCAGCCGGTCGACGAAGGACTTAAATCCGAACAAGGTCAGATTGCTGAGGTACATAGCCCTCCCCTCAGTATAATAATTCGGGCAAATTCTTATGAAATTTTCGGCAGGCTAGCATAGGCTTATGGTCGTGTCAAGGGAAATTACGCAAAATCCTGTGGTCATTTTCCAAAGGACCGCAAAATATTGTGGTGATCCCGGAGATAACCGAGTGCACTCCGGGCTGCACCCTGCTCGGCCTCACGGCGGCTTTGGCCTTCACCCCTGCCGAGCCGCTGGCCTCTGACCTCGACTTCTACGGCAAAACGCCTGGCATGGGGAGGGCCCCAATGCCGGAGGAGGCGGTAGCGTGGAGGAATCTTGAGCATGGCTTGCAGGAGAGTCTGAAGCTCTGATTTCGAATCGAGGGAGGCATCCGGGGGAAACAAGGGAAGCAGATGCTGTTGAAGAAATTTCGTCACGCCACGAAGGCCACGATCGAGAAAGAGGGCAGCCACGACCGCTTCAAACGCTGCGGCGAGGAGGGCAGACCGATGGCGGCCGTCCGGCTCCTCGCTCTTTCCCAGGCGGAGCATGACGGGGAGTCCCAATTGCATTGCTGCTTGGGCTAGCTTGGTGCGATTCACTATGCTCGCGCGGAGTCGGGTCAATCCGCCGGGGGAGAGATCGGGGTAGTTCCGATATAGGTGCAGACTCAAAAGGAGGGTGAGGATGGCATCACCCAAAAACTCCAATCGTTCGAAGGCCCGTCCCTCTCTTCCGGCCGAGGGATGGGTGAGCGCGGCCCGAAGCAAGGCTCGGCTTCGGAAACGCTGCCCGAGCTTCCTTTCAGCCTGCTGCAGCCACGAATCCTGCTCGCTGTCTTTCCTGGAAGGCCTCACGGGGCTTCTCTCGTTTTTTGATGGCTAGAACTTTTTCCATCTCAGCGTCCGGAAGTAGATACCGAAGCCAATGGCAACCAACACCGACAAGATGGCACCCACGAGGGGCCGCGCCTCGCCCGTACTGACATAGGATCTGAATTGCCACACCCCAAAGGAGATAAAGAACGCAATGGCACTGGCAATCAAAATTTTATGGGCCGTCTTGATTTGCACAGCGTGTCTCCGGTTTTCACGCCAAGTGCTTTCCAAATAATGGTACACGACCTACCAGCTTTTTTATACCGGGAAGTCAGCAATTAGACGACGACAAGGATCACTTTCCCTTCCGTTGGTGAGGCGCTTGACAGGGGAGGGGGGCGGGGGTAGCATGAATCCAATGCGACGAGCGAACAAACATTCATGGGGGGGAACATGGCTTCTGAAAACATCGTCCAGGTGAGCGATGCCGATTTCGAGCAGAAGGTCGTCGACGGCCAGGGCCTTACGGTTGTCGACTTTTGGGCGGAGTGGTGCGCTCCCTGTCGTATAATCGCACCCATCCTGGAAGAGCTGGCCCAGGAGTATGCGGGAAAAGTAACCATCGCCAAGTTGAACGTCGATGAGAATCCTCAGACAGCGGCCCGCTTTGGCATCCGAAGCATTCCGACGCTCCTCTTCTTCAAGGGGGGGGAGCGCGTCGATCAAGTGATCGGCGCGGTTCCTCGCGGTACCATTCAATCGAAGATCGGGACCTATCTTGGCTAGCGAATTATACCATTGGGTCGATTACGGACAAACTTTCCCCCACCCGTGTACAACCCCACCTCTGTCGCCAGTCCATAACCGATCTCCCAGGGGAATGTAGGCTTTCACACAGGAAGGACGCTTGACCTTTTCTTTTGGTCATGCTAGTTTATCGTCCTCTACTTGCGGGAGTCTTTTATGTATTACCCGTCTCGAAATGAATTCAAAGCAAAGGCTCGCCTCGGTAACCTGATCCCAGTCTACCGCGAGGTCCTCGCTGATATCGAGACCCCCGTATCGGCCTTCCTGAAGATTGGGGGAGGGGAAACCGCTTTCCTCCTGGAAAGCGTCGAAGGAGGGGAAAAATGGGCCCGATACAGCTTCCTGGGGCGCAATCCCTTCTTGGTGATTCGGACCAAGGAGGGGCAGGCGGAGCTCCTGCGGTCGGGGCTGCAAGTTGAGACGCGAACGATCACTGATCCGCTCGATCTGGTCAAGGAGGCCCTCAGCGTCTATCGGCCCGTCAAGGTAGACGGCCTGCCGCGCTTTTTCGGCGGCATGGTAGGGTATCTGGCCTATGATGCCGTTCGTTTTTTCGAAACCCTTCCAGATCTGACCGATGACGACATGGAGCTCCCCGATGCCGTATTCCTGCTTACGGATACGCTGCTCATTTTCGACAACCTGAGTCAGCGGATCCAGGTGGTATCGAATGCCTTTGTCCCTGACACCGCAGCCAGCACACTCGAGGCCGCGTATGATCATGCTCTGTCGAAGATCGAGGCATTGGTTGCCGATCTCCGGAAACCGCTTGATCGGCCGTTGCTCGCTCCACTCTCGCCCCGCACGCTAGAGACGAGGTCGACCTTTTCCCATGATGGCTTCTGTGGGGCAGTGTTGAAGTGCAAGGAATATGTGGCGGCAGGAGACATTATCCAGGCGGTGCTTTCGCAGCGGCTCGAGGTCAAGACGGGCGCTCAGCCCTTTGACGTCTACCGTGCCCTGCGCATCATTAACCCATCTCCGTACATGTACTTCCTCCGCCTGGGAGATCTATCAGTAGCGGGGAGTTCTCCTGAGGTTTTAGTGCGCTTGGAAGAGGGACAGATCGACTTACGCCCCATCGCCGGGACCAGGCCTCGAGGCCGTCACGAGTCTGAAGACCAGGCGCTGGCCGCCGAGCTTTTGGAGGATCCGAAGGAGCGGGCGGAGCATATCATGCTTGTTGATCTTGGACGGAATGATGTCGGTCGCGTCGCCGTACCGGGAAGCGTGGAGGTCAACGAGCTGATGGTGATCGAGCGATACTCCCACGTCATGCACATCGTGTCGAATGTTCGGGGTCGTCTCCAGCAAGGGCTCGACGCCTTTGACCTGCTCCGTGCTTCGTTTCCGGCCGGGACGGTGAGCGGGGCTCCGAAGATCAGGGCGATGGAAATCATCGAAGAGCTGGAGCCGGCCAAACGGGGCCCTTATGCAGGCGCGGTCGGCTACCTCAGCTTCTCTGGCAATATGGATACCTGCATCACTATTCGGACCGTCCTTTTCACCAAAGAGCGGGCATGGATTCAGGCAGGAGCTGGAATTGTGGCTGACTCGGACCCGGAGCGGGAGTATCAAGAGACCCTGAACAAGGCCGCGGGGATGCTTCGGGCCATCGAGATGGCCGAGAGAGGCCTCGAAAGTTCACCCGTGGACCGTGAACCGCTCACCGACGATGCGGTTCATAGTTCATAGTTCATGGTTCATGGAGAACCTAGAACGGTTACAACGTGATACGCAACGTCTCGACAGAGAGCGGTGAACCGTCAACCATCGATTCTGAACTATGAAGCCTGACCCATGAACTGAGGGAGCAATGGTTCTTGTTATCGACAATTACGATTCCTTTACCTACAACCTGGTCCAATACCTTGGGGAACTTGGTGAGAAGGTCCATGTGGTCCGGAATGACAAGGTAAGCCTGAACGAGGTGGAAGACCTTCGTCCGGCGCGGATTGTCATTTCGCCTGGCCCCTGCACCCCGAAGGAGGCGGGAATTTCGTGCGACCTGATCTTGGCCTTTGCGGGTCGTATCCCTATCCTGGGGGTCTGTCTCGGGCATCAGTGTATCGGAGCGGCGTTTGGGGGGAGAATCGTTCGAGCTGAACGGCTGATGCATGGAAAGACCTCCTTGATCCAGCATGACGGAGGCACCATCTTTCGAAATCTTCCCAACCCTTTCGAGGCGACTCGCTATCACAGTCTGGTCGTGGAGCGGGAGAGTCTTCCCGCCTGTCTCGAAATTACAGCACAGACGGTCGAGGGGGAGCTGATGGGGCTTCGCCACAGGGAGCATCAGGTAGAAGGGGTGCAATTTCACCCGGAGTCGATCCTGACCGCGGTGGGTAAAGATCTCTTGCGAAACTTTCTCAGGGTGTAATGCAGTCAGCTGTCAGCAGTGGCCATTGGTGTTGAAAGGCCAGAAGCTGATTGCCGATCGCTGACAGCGGGATGGCTGAGCAATGATCGTGGAGGCTCTTCATAAGGTGGTGGACGGAACGGACCTCAGCCGGGAGGAGGCCGCCCAGGTCATGGAGTTCCTCATGTCTGGCCAGGCTACCGATGCGCAAGTTGCTGCCTTCCTGACCGCCATGCGGATAAAAGGAGAGACCGTCGAGGAGCTCTGTGGCTTTGCCCGCGTGATGCGGGATAAAGTAACTCCGGTGCCCACCCGGCATGCGGGCGCGCAGGCGAGGCCCCATCTGGGCAAGCCGATGCTGGTGGACACATGCGGGACCGGAGGGGACGCCCAAGGGACCTTCAATATCTCTACCGCGGCGGCTTTTGTCGTTGCGGGAGCGGGCATTCCCGTGGCCAAACATGGCAACCGTGGTGT
Organism: uncultured bacterium; assembly: GCA_964348275.1. Taxonomy (GTDB): domain Bacteria; phylum Methylomirabilota; class Methylomirabilia; order Methylomirabilales; family CSP1-5; genus CSP1-5. The sequence continues at coordinate 54,876 of CAYGBT010000004.1, read as the reverse complement.
GTCCGGGCCGTGCGGGAGTGCCGATGTGATCGAGGCGCTCGGTGTTCTGCTCGATCTTGCGCCTGAGCGCGTGGGCCGATGTATTGACGAGGTCGGGATCGGGTTTCTCTTTGCCCCGCTGCTTCACCCGGCCATGAAATTTGTCATGTCGGCGCGTCGCGAGATCCGGATCCGGACGCTTTTCAATATCCTCGGGCCCTTGACCAATCCCGCGAGTGCTCCCGCGCAGGTGATCGGCGTGTACGATGGGGCGCTCACCGAGCTCTTGGCGGGTGTTATGAACGAGCTGGGCTGCCACCGGGCCTTTGTCGTCCATGGGATGGATGGCCTCGATGAGATCTCCACTATCGCCGAGACCAAGATCTCCGAAGTGCACAACGGCCACATACGAACATACTTCGTCCAGCCGGAGGATTTCGGGATTGCCCGAGCACGGCTGGCCGACCTCAGGGGGGGCGATGCCGCTGCGAACGCCGAGATCATCAGGCAGATCCTTCAAGGAGCCAAGGGGCCCCGGCGAGACATCGTCGTGTTGAACGCGGGTGCCGCCATCGTTGCTGGTGGGGGCGCGCAAGACATGCAGGAAGGGATCGTCACTGCAGAACGATCCATTGAAAGCGGGACTGCCTGGAACACATTGGAGAAGGTGGTCGCCTTCTGTAAGCAATGAGGTGCAACACACAGCACGAGCAATCGGCTATCAGCGGTCAGCGTAAAGGAGTGAATGCTGACGGCTGACTGCCGACAGCTGACAGCGGGAAATGATTTTAGAGAAGATTGTGAAAGCGAAGCGCGAAGAGGTGACTGCCCGAAAGGTGGCGGTCCCGCTCCAAGACCTCAAGGCTCAGATTCGGGATCTACCATCTCCTCGCGACTTCCACCAAGCGGTGGATCGCCAGTCGAGCGATGAGCGGATCCGGTTGATCGCTGAGGTGAAGCGGGCGTCTCCCTCCCAAGGAATCATCCGGCAGGAATTCGACCTCGAGGCCCTGATCTCAGCCTATACCGGTGGGGGAGCGGCGGCGCTTTCCATCCTGACCGATGAGCCCTTTTTCCGCGGAAACTTGCACGACCTGGCCCGGGCCAAGGCAAGTGCCTTTCTGCCGGTCCTCCGCAAGGACTTCATTCTTGATCCCTATCAGGTCTACGAGAGCCGTGCATGGGGGGCCGACGCGGTCCTTTTGATTGCGGCCGTCTTGGAGCCGCAAACCTTGCAAGACCTGCTGGCCCTCTCCCAGGAGATAGGCCTCCACCCCCTCACGGAGATCCACACGCGCGAAGAGCTGCATACCGCTCTGGATGCCAAGGTCCCCATCGTGGGGATCAACAACCGGGACCTCAAGACGTTCAAGGTCTCCCTGGATACCACCTTTGCACTCATCCCGGAGATTCCACCAGATCGTGTCGTTGTCAGCGAAAGCGGCATCAACGATCAAAGGGAGGTTGCCCGCCTCGAAGCGGCTGGGATCGATGCCGTTTTGGTCGGAGAGGGGGTCCTTCGGGCCCGCGACGTGGAGGCAAAGGTCCGGGAGCTCTTGGGGAGGGGGTATGGCGGTTCGGGTTAAGATCTGCGGGATCACGAACGCCAAGGACGCCGAGCTGGCGGCCGACGTCGGCGCCGATGCCCTGGGTTTCGTCTTCGTCCCGGGAACTCCTCGATACGTCGATCCGGAGACGGCCCTGGCCATTATCAACAATCTGCCTCCTCTGGTGACGCCGGTGGGGCTCTTTGCCGATCATCCGGTTGAGGAAGTCGAAGGGCTGATGAAGCGATGTGGATTCCGGGTGGTGCAGCTTCACGGGTCCGAGGCACCCGAGTATTGTCGACGCGTGACCGGATCGGTCATCAAGGCCTTCCGTATCGGGGGCGGCCAAGGGCTGCCGCCCTTCGAGGCCTACCGCGTGCATGCCTATCTCTTGGACACGTTCGTGGCGGGGAAGCTCGGAGGCACCGGCCAGCGGTTCCCCCTCGAGGTTGCATCGTCCGCCAAGGCCTTTGGACGTGTCATCATCGCGGGAGGCCTCACCCCGGAAAATGTCGCCGAGGTGATCCGGCAGATACAACCCTACGGGGTTGATGTGTCAAGTGGAGTGGAGGCAGAACCTGGCCGCAAGGATCCCAAGAAGGTCCGGGATTTCGTGACATGCGTGCGGGAGGCACAATGAGGTGGTCTGTTCCAGATCATGAGGGCCATTTTGGGCGGTATGGGGGCCGGTATGTTCCCGAGACCTTAATGGCTCCCCTGGAGGAGCTCGAGCGGGCATTTCGCGAGGCCCAACAAGACCCAAGCTTCCAAACCGAATTGGACCATTATTTGCGAAAGTTCGCTGGCAGACCAACGCCCCTCTATTTTGCCCAGCGTCTGACCGAGAAGCTTGGAGGCCCAAAGATTTACCTGAAGCGGGAAGATCTCTGCCACACCGGTGCCCATAAGATCAATAACACGCTCGGACAGGTGCTGCTGACCCGCCGGATGGGAAAGCGGAGAGTCATCGCGGAGACGGGAGCAGGACAGCACGGCGTGGCGACGGCGACCGCCGCCGCCCTCTTCGGTCTTGAGTGTCGGGTCTACATGGGGACGGAGGATATGCAACGTCAGGCCCTCAACGTGTTTCGTATGCAGCTTTTGGGGGCCGAAGTGACACCAGTCGATGCGGGGAGCCGGACATTGAAGGACGCCATCAACGAGGCCATGCGGGATTGGGTGACGAATGTTGAGCACACTCACTATGTGCTGGGTTCTGTCCTAGGGGCTCATCCCTTTCCCATGATGGTCCGTGACTTTCAGTCGGTCATTGGCCGGGAGGCGCGAGGCCAGATGCTCGAGGCGGAGGGACGGCTCCCGGACGTCCTGCTTGCCTGTGTAGGGGGAGGATCGAACGCGATCGGTCTCTTTTATCCCTTCATTGAAGATGCCGGCGTTCGGATGATCGGCGTCGAGGCAGGAGGGTTGGGGATCGAATCGGGGAGACACGCAGCTCGGTTTGCGGCTGGCGAGCCGGGAGTCCTTCATGGAACGCTGAGCTACGTCCTGCAAAACGGAGACGGCCAAATCCAGACCACACACTCTGTGTCGGCAGGGCTCGACTATCCGAGCGTCGGACCCGAGCATACGCACCTCAGGGAGACTGGCCGTGCGTCATACGTCTCGGTGACTGATGAGGAGGCCCTCCAGGGCTTCCGGCTCCTTGCCAACCTTGAAGGTATTATTCCCGCCTTGGAGTGTGCACACGCCATTGCCTATGCCATCCCGCTGTCGGCCGCGATGGGGGCAAATGACATCCTGCTCATCAACCTTTCCGGACGCGGGGATAAGGACGTTGAACTCGTGGCCCGCCTCGGTGATAGGTGACAGCTCACGGTGCACAGTTGATAGACGGGAGGGTTCCGAATGGGTAGCTGTGAACCGTGAACCATCAACCGTGAACGCAGATCATGAACCGGATTGACCGGCGATTTCAGGAACTTCGAGCGACCGGACGGAAGGCCTTGATTCCTTTCATCACGGCGGGGGATCCGGACCTATCCACCACCCGGGAGTTGGCGTGGGCCTTTGAAGAGGTAGGGGCAGACCTCCTCGAGCTCGGGGTTCCCTTTTCTGATCCCCTGGCCGATGGGACCACCATCCAGCGTGCCAGTCAGCGGGCCCTGGAGAGTGGGGTCACGCTGAAAAGGGTCATCGGATTGGTCGAGCAGATCCGCGGCAAATCCCAAATCCCCGTCGTCCTCATGAGCTACATCAATCCGATCCTCCGCACGGGCGCGCACGAGTTTGCCATCCGGGCTGGCGATGCGGGAGTGGACGGGGTCATCGTGCCAGATCTCCCTCCCGAAGAGGCCCAAGAATTGCAACGCTGCTGTGCGGCCGCTGCGGTTCATACCATCTTTCTGGCTGCACCAACGAGCACCGACGTACGGCTCCGGCGCATCGCCGAGTCCTCTCAGGGATACATTTACTACGTTTCCCTGAAAGGAGTAACGGGGGCCAGGGATACCATGCAGACCGATCTTGAGCTTTCCCTGAGTCGCTTGCGGCGGTTGACCGACATGCCGATCGCGGTCGGATTTGGCATCAGTACGCCCGCTCAGGTGTCGCAGGTTGCGAAGCTCGCCGACGGGGTGATCGTGGGATCGGCCATCGTGGAGCGCGTGGAACGAGCAAGCGGCGACCCCGGGATCGTCAGTGAAGTGGCCGGATTTGTCCGGAGCTTGAAGCAGGCAATGCCATAGGAGAAGAGGTGGGCAAACATCGCCAGGCACGCCGGACCGAGCCGGAATCTCCACTCGCAGTGCGGCGGCTCCTGGCCCTCTACCAGAAACAGCTCGACCGTCAGCAGGCACGGATTGCCGTCCTGGAAAATGAGTTGAAAACACAGGACCTTCGCATCAAGCTGCTCAGGGCGATCCGCCGGGCGTCCACGAATACCTTACGGCCTGAATCGCTTTTCCATCTGCTCTTGAAAATCATTATCGAGACCCTGGAAGCCGATTACGGCATCCTCTTGCAGATCGATCCCGATAAACAAACGGTCCTCTTTGGGCTTCAGCGGGGCACCGATGGATCCACAGTCTCCCTGGAGAGTGTCTCCCTCAAGCGAGGGTATCGCCGCGGGCTTTTCACGGGTGACGAGACCGTGCTCCTTCGCACCGTCGGGGCACGGCCGCACGGTTGGGTCATTCCTCGATATAGGGGGGGGCGGGCTTCGCTTCTCGTCCTTCCGCTCCGCGTCTCTGGCCGCATCGTCGGAGTGCTGGAACTGCTGCGGTTTCCGCCTTCTCCTGCCTTCGACCCCCGAGATACCGAGATGGCTACCACCATGGGACACCAGTTGGGAATGACAATGGAAAACGCCCGACTCTACTCCGAGGCGGCAAAACGGGTCGTTCAGTCATCGACCCTGATGGAGCTGAGTGCCATTCTAAACTCCACGCTCCAAATCTCAGAAGTGCTGCGGCTAGCCGTTGAGGCCGCGACCCGGCTCATGGAGTGTGAGGTGGGATCCCTCCTCCTCCTAAACGAAGAATGCGACGAGTTGGTTTTCGAAGTGGCTTTGGGAGAGCGGGGAAGGGAGGTCAAGGAGGTCCGGCTCAAGGTCGGAGAGGGCATCGCTGGATGGGTGGCCAAGACGGGGAAGCCAACCGTTGTGAGCGACGTGCGCCGAGATCCGCGGTTTTCACGACGGGTCGACTTCCGAACCCATTTCATCACCCGAAACATGATCTGCGTCCCCGTCAAGAGTCGGGACCGGATCATCGGGGTTCTGCAGGCTCTTAACCGACGCACCGATCGTCCCTTCGATGCGGAGGATCAACGCCTGTTTGAGTCGCTGTCTCGCCAGGTGGGTATTGCCATTGAAAATGCCCGACTCTATGAAGAGGTGAAGGAGACCTTCTTGAGTACGGCGGCGACCTTGGCCGAAGCGATCGAGAAGCGGGATCCCTACACGGGGGGCCATGTCCGGCGGGTGGTCGAGATCTGCCTAACCGTAGGGGAGGAGTTGACCCTAAACTCCGAGGAGACGGAGACGCTTCATCTTGCTGCCATCTTACACGACGTGGGCAAGATTGGTATCCGAGATGTGGTGCTCCAAAAGGACGGACCCCTGACTCCCGATGAGCTGGCGCATATCCGGGAGCATCCAGAACTGGGGGCGGAGATCCTAGCCCCGATCAAGCAGCTCGACGCCGTAATTCCGGCGGTGCGACATCATCAGGAGCGGTGCGATGGGCAGGGATATCCGGACGGACTAAAAGGGGAAGAGATTCCGATGGCATCCCGGATCATCGCCGTGGCCGATACCTTCGACGCGATGACCACAGACCGCCCCTACCGTCCACGGATCAGCGACGAAGCGGCGGTTAGGGAAATCCAGCGATGTGCAGGGTCTCAGTTCGACCCCAAGGTGGTGGAGGCCTTCATCCGCGCCTACCGGGCCGGACGGATTCGCTCGGAGGCGTTACAGGCCATGGATAAAGGACTTGGGGAGGGAAATGAAATCGTGGTTGGCACTTCAAAGTTGGGGGGAGCCTCATGAGGTACCGCGTCCTTGGATGCTTTGGCGGCGAGGCCCCACGGTATCACCTCTCGAGCTTCCTCCTCGATGACACGCTGCTCATCGATGCTGGGTCGGTGACGGCGGTCCTCGAGATCCCTGCCCAGTCACGGATCGAGGCTATTCTCTTGACGCACTCCCACCTCGATCACGTCCGCGGGCTGGCCCACCTGGCGGATAACGTATTTGGTCGCCGCGACCAGCCTATCATTGTGTACAGTATCGAGCCGATCCTTGAGGGGCTCAAGAGGTCGCTGTTGAATAACGTGTTGTGGCCCGACTTCACCGAGATCCCCAATTCCCATGTGCCCATCCTCGATTTCCGCGCTCTCCCCGAGGGAAAGACCAGTCCCCTGTGCCATTTCCGCGTTACCCCGTTACGGTTGTCGCATTCGGTGATCAGCGTCGGGTATCTGGTCGAGGGCGATTTTGGTGCTATGCTTCACCTTGGAGACACCGGTCCGACGGAGGGGGTCTGGCGAGCCGTAAAGGATGTGCCGAGCTTGCGGGCGGTCATGATCGGGACGACCTTCCCCAATCGGTTGCAGCAGCTGGCAGACCTGAGCGGTCACCTCACTCCTCAGGCTCTGAAGGCGGAGCTCGGTAAAGCCGGCCTGAAGGCGACTGTGTATGTGTACCATATGAAGCCCCAGTATGCCCCGGAGATCGTGGAGGAACTCAAGCAGCTTGTTCCGGAGTGCCAAATCTTGGAGCAGGGAAAGGAGTACCGGTTTGGAACGGTCCCATAGGGATCGGCCAATGATCGACGGCCAGAGGGGGTTCACCATGATGGAGATCCTCATGCTGGTCGCGGTCGTCGTGGTCCTGGCGGGGATCGCCATGCCCTGGTTTCTCGGGACCCTCGAGAGCTACCGGCTCCGCGTAGCCGCCTGGGAGATCGCGGGGGATCTCCGCCTCGCTCGCCAAAAGGCGGTCAGCACCCAGATCCGGCACCGCTTCTGCTTGTCGAGCTGTGACAGCGCGGTGCCGGCAGGGGGATACCTTTTAGAGCGAGAGGGAACACCCTGGACGGTCGAGGTGGCACGGACCGATTTCGCTGACGGGGTGGTCATCACGACCACCGCTCCTGGCGACAAGATCACCTTCGACGCGAAAGGGGATGTCTCCGGAGCGACGGGGACTGTAACCTTGACGAACCAAACCGGAACCTACCGGGTAGCGACTGCGTCCACGGGCCGAGTCCAGGTCTGTAAGGAACCTTGCCCATGACCCATGACGTTCGCGGGAAAGCGGGGTTTACCCTCCCCGAGGTCCTCCTGGCGGCTGTTATCATCATGGTGGCGGTCCTGGGGGTCGTGGGTATGTACCCCACGGCCCTCGAGAATGTCCGATATGGGGGACACATGAGCCAGGCCTCGTCGTTAGCCCAGGAGATGATCGAGATGATCCGGACCCAACCCTTTTCTGTTGTTTCCCAATATAACGGTCTTGACACGCGAAATCCTGCCCCGGTCGGTCCTGCTCCAGTCGTCAACCACTTCAACCAATGGCAGAGCGACATCGCCCCGGCGAATCCGATCGGGGCTCTTCCGCAGGGGTGGGGCACCGTCACCGTGGCAGCAGTGGCAGGGTTGCCCGACCTTTTGCAGGTCACCATCACTGTGGGGTGGCAGGGGCGGGGCAGCCAAACCCTCACTCTCGTGACCTATGTGGCGCGCCATGGATGACCGCAGAGACCAATGGATCCGTTGGACGAATGAGCGGGGTTTCACGCTGGCAGAGGCCATCATCGCGGCAGCCGTAGGGAGTGTTATTCTCCTCGGTCTTTACCTTTCGTACGATCTGAACCGAGCCACTTTTATCAGAGGTGAACAGCAGACCGATCTTCAACAGAACGCCCGGATCGGCATGGATCGGATTGTGCGGGAACTGCGACTGGCGGGGTTTGACTCGCAAATCCCGCCCATCATTCCGGCGCCGTGTGCCACCGCGGTTCAATCGGCGACCGCAACCAGTATCAGCTTCATCGCCGATGTCGACTCCGACGGCACGACCGAAAAAGTCGAATACACTTACGATACTGTATCGAATCCTCAAAAAATCAGGCGGGAGGAGTGGCCCTCCTTGATAGGCGCCGACTGCACCCTCAATTGGTCCGCCAGTGGTGGTGCCCAGCCCCTGGCCGAGCGGGTGACCGGCCTCACCTTTGCCTACTTCAACGAGGCAGATGTCTGTCTGGGCGGGATATGTACACCGCCGCCCAATGACGTCCCTGGTGCCAGCTTGGGCAACATCCGTCGGATCTCTGTAACGATCACGACGGCCGATACCCAGACCGGAAGCGGCGCCATGAACTTTACGTTGCGGGCGGAAGTTCGTCCACGAAATCAGGGGTTGTAGGTCCTTGACATTCGTCATGCATCTTCTTAAGATGGTTCGCACCGGCGGTGGGAATCTCGAACGGGCGGCCGAACGGAGGAGGGCACGGTCAACATGAAGTGCCGAGGCGAAGAAGGCATTGCCCTGGTCATCACGCTGCTGGTGATGACGATCCTCTTGATGATGGGGAGTGCGTTCTTAAGCATCTCGTCCACGGAAACCCTGATCTCCATCAACGAGCGGAATCGCGTACAGGCGTTTCACCTGGCCGAGGCCGCTGCGGAAAGGGCCATCGCGGAGTTAAACATCGACGGGACATATCAGGGGTCAGGAGGGGAGCAGCCCCTGGGTTTCGGCACGTACAACGTGACCGTCTGTCCGCCGAATTGCGTTCCCCCCGCTACCCCGCCTGCCAACCCTAATCAGCAGCTGATCACTGCCACCGGGTGTGTCCGGGACTGCACCACACCCAGCAATGCTGTGGCCAACGTGTCGATGGTCGTCGAGCGCGGCTCACCATTCGATTTCGGTCTCTTGGGCCTCACGTTAGTCGAGTTGGATGGAAATAATATAGAGGTGGACAGTTACGATTCGACGCAAGGGGACTATAAGGCAGATCTCGGGGGCGGTATCTTGAATGTCGGATCAGACGGGGATGTGCACAGTAATGGCGATATCACCCTCGACACGAATGACACCGTGCATGGGGATGCGCGGGCCGTGGGTGCGATATCGAAGGGGGCCGGTTCCACTATAACGGGCTCAGAGACCACGGGGGTCCCTCCCGAAAGCGTCGTCACGGATCCCAACTGTCCAACTCCTGGTGGTTATGTCACTGGCATCAATCCGCCTGCGGCGTATGATGGGGCTTCGTACGACCTCACCGCGGGAGTGGGCCAGACGGTGACCCTCGACCCCGGGACCTATGCTTTCAATCGAATCACCCTGAACGATGGCGCGAAGCTCGCCGTAAACGGTCCGGTGGTTATCTGCATGACTGGCCAGTTCAAGGCGTACGACGGGGCGGTGATCAACACCAGCAAGATCCCGGAGAATCTCTTTATTTTCTCTTCCTATTCTGGAACTGACGGGAGTGGGACAGACGCCATGCATATGGTTCCGGGTTCGGGCGAATTTTACGGGGGCATTTATGCCCTCGATGGCGAGGTGGAATTCCAGAACGGGGGATGGCAGATCTATGGCGCGATCGTCGCCAAACACATCGACATCGAAACTGATGGGCGGTTCCATTATGATGTGTCCCTTGCCCTCTCTCCGAATAACCCTGCCGGCAAGTTCAAGCCCATCGCCGGCTCCTGGCGAGAAGTGGTTCAATAATAAATTGCTTTAGCAATTCTAAGCTTCCCTATTGTTTTAAAAGCCTTCACGTTCCTCCTCCCACCTCTTCCTCAAGAGCGAATATCTCTTCTCAGAGGTTCCACCTCGGGTCGTGCCGGCTGTTGGTCACGCACCGCACACCAGGGTCTCCTCCTGTTCTTCTTTTTCGGACCTTCCAAGACTAGAGGCTCGTGGGGAGCCCGCGTCGATATCGGAAACGCCCCGCCCCGCGTGCGTCTCCTCGAGATCCAGCCTTCGTCCCCCACGCGCCGTGAGGGGGTGAGAGTGGTCGTGGAGGTGGCCGATCCGGATGAGGATCAGGTGACAGTCACCTACCAGTGGCTCCGCAATGGGACGCCCATCCCCGGCGCGACCGAGGCCACGCTTGCCCCGAGCTACTATCGGCGAAAAGACTGGCTCTCTATTGAGGTCATCGCCACGGACGGACAGGATGCGACTTCCCCTTTGCGGTCGCACCAAGTCGACGTGCTGCCTGCAGCCCCTCAATTTGTTTCGCGAGTGACGCCGACCAATTTTCAGGAAGGGCGGTTCCGCTCCCAAGCTCGGGCGGTACACCCCGATGACAAACCATTACGGTACTCACTGTCACGCGAGGCACCCCAGGAGATGCGAATCCATCCGCAGACGGGCCTGGTGGAATGGGATCCGGATTCCTTGCAAAGGGGCACTTTTACTTTTCAGGTTATTGTCGAGGACCCCGACGGCGCCAAGGTGGCGCAGCCGATTACTCTCACCATCGAGAAGCAGTAAATCTTGCCGCGTCGTTGGCTCGAGCACGTTAAATACCATGCTGGCCTAGGAAAGTGCTCATGACCCATGAGGCTTCAGGACAAAATTGGTCCACACGATCTGGGATCCACCCGTTGACAGGCAACCCCAACCACCGTCGCTTCAGTTTGATCTCGCCGGACAGAAACGTTCATCCGTGCCTAGAGGAGGGGAAATTTTTCACCGCCTGGAGAGGGGCGAACCCGGGAAAAGTGAAGGGCTTTGGCGTAAAACCCTTGGCATTCATATTGCACAGATAGCCCCCCCCAAGAGGTGCTGATGACGAAGTGGATCCGACACATCGGGAACAGGGGTGTGACGCTCATTGAACTGCTCGTGGCCATTGCCATCGCGGCCATCCTGATCGGGGCGGGCTTGCCCGCTTTTTTGACTCTGATCCAGGGGTCTCGAATCGACGGCGCAACCCGGCGAGTGATGTACGAAATTCGGGTAGTCCAAAACCTCGCAGTGACCCGCGGGGGTACCTTTGGGTTTCACTGGGGGGCCGACCCTATGGTCGGCATGGCACCCAGCGTGTATAGGATCGAGAGCAATCAGACCGGTAACTGTGCCGACTGGCCAGTCCCGGCCGATACCATGGCCACGAACGCAGACGTGATCCGCGACTGGTTCGATCTTGCCGGGGAGTATGCAGGGGTGACAATCCAGTCGGTTGAAGACAACAACAGTGTGTCCCTTGGCGGAGTGATGTTTAACTCGAGGGGCGCTTCGATGAATAATTGCGCAGCCCCGGTCTTCCCGGTATGGGTGTGCGTTGCGGATGGCGGGGGCAGGTTACGGGCCATCCAGATCCAGAGGGCAGGGAGGGTATCGATTATTCAGCCGATCCCGGCCGGAGTGTGCCCATGAGACGAGATCATCGGCAATGCAGTACCCCAACGCCGGGGCCTTACCGGATGTCTGGTGGACGCTTGGCAGATGTGCGAGGCTTCACCCTGATCGAGATCCTCATTGCCCTCAGCACGTTTCTCATCATCCTCTTCGCTGTCTACACCACCTTTGAGTCGAGCCGGGCGACCTACGCGGCAGGCGAGCAGAAGGCCGACATTCAGCAGAACGCCAGAATAGCCATGGAGCTGATAGGGGGGGTCTCCGGCTTGCCGGATACGGCATTCCAACGGCCGGGACGAGCTGTGGGGGCGCTCCGGCTCCCAATACGATCACCGCTGCCACCGCGACCTCTATCTCCTTCTGGGCTGATCTCACGAATGCTTCGACGACCATATTGAACGTGGATGTGAATCCCGGGGACACAACGCTCACCGTGGAGGAGGCCTCACGCATTCTGGCAGGGGACATCATCTACATTATTAACGGGGCGCAATGGGAACAGTTGACCGTCCAATCGGTGAATAGGGCTGTCAACCCCAATACGATTACCACCACAGCGGGGACCTGCAACGCGTATCCCTGGGGCACCCAGGTCGGCTGGCCACGCCTCGTCACATATGGCTGGTATGATAATCCGGACCTCGATGGCGTGGCTCCACCCGCGGCGTGTGTTGCACTCAATCCGAATACGATTTACAGAGATGAGGGAGAGGGGGGAGGGCTCCAGCCCGTCGCCGATGTCCAGAACTCTCAACAGGGGGCCACGCTGTTTTTGAACCAGCTGCAATATTTCGATGCTGCCGATAACCCGACTGCAATTCCCGCCAACATCCGTCGAATGACGATCACGTTGGCGGTCCAATCGCCACCGGGTTGGTGGAAACCTCAGGCCTTTGCCATGACCTCGGACATCCGTCCAAGAAATCTGTGACGGATACGACAAGAGTCTCGGAATGAGATGGCATGGCAATAACAAGATCATGGAGCAGAGAGGGGTTGTCCTGATCCTCTCGGTTCTCGTGATGGTCGCCCTCTCGGTACTCGGCCTTGCCATCTTGATGACGGCCCAGACCGAGGACACGATCGCGAGCAACTACCGGAATCACACCCAGGCCTTTTACACCGCCGAGGCCGGGCTTGAGGCGAGGCTTGTGGATCTCTGGAGTCTCTTGACCACGACCGGGACGCCCACCAATGGGCAGCTCGCGATCCTCCTGTCTCCGGCACTGACAGACCCCAGCTACTCCTTCAACACCTTCCAAGTGGGGCGGGTCCGAGCGACCCAGCGGTATGGCTATCAAGCCGTGATCGACAGCGGCCCCTATCAGGGCCTCAACGCCCTGACCAACGACTACCAGATTACCGCCGAGGTCAGCGGGCCGCGCGGC
>CAYGBT010000004.1:0-42015 GCA_964348275.1 uncultured bacterium | reverse complement strand
CCAATTCGGAGCCTTTTACGGGAGGGGGGTTGACCCGGAGATCACTCCGGGCTAGCCCATGGCCTTTAATGGCCGGGTCCATGCGAAATATAACATCTGCGTCCGGAACGACACTACGAAGTTCGATTCGTTTCTGACGATGGTGGGGAACGTGTATCGTTACCTCAAGCGGGATCCGTCGACTCGCGGCAGCAACCCACAGATCAAGGACGCCGGTCGGAACCATCAGACCCTTAACTTTGACCACGAGTACGACTACGATTTTACCAATGCGTGGTCAGCTGACGACTGGAAAAACGCGGCGCTGAGTGCCTTCGGTGGCCGCGTGCAGGATGGCGCCATGGCCCTCCAGGAGATCATTTCCCCCATCCCGGAGGTCCTTTACGACCCGAACAATCCGGATGTCTCATCCCACCTGATGATTGAGAAGGGCGTTCCGTCAGATACCGCGGAATTCCAGGCCGCAAGGCTGTACTACGAGGCAGACCTGATCATCGAAGACACCCAGGGTAAAGATAAGAGTGGGAACGACGTCAGCCTCGCTCCGTGTGGGGCAACCTCCATCGAGAACTTCTACGATCCACGGGAGAAGAAGAACATGGTTGTTACTGAGGTGGACATTGGTGCCTTTGAAGCCTGTGGGAAAATGGCGGCCAACGAGATCCAGTATGTGTCCCGTAACGCAGCCAATGGAGCGGTCCGCCTGGTGAACGGCTCGCAGCTCCCGAGTCAGGGACTGACCGTGGTCTCCGAGAACCCGGTCTACGTCCAGGGGGATTACAACACGGTGAACAAGGTCCCGGCCGCCGTACTCGGCGACGCCATCACCGTCCTCTCTAACAACTGGGAGCCGAACGATTCCAATAAGAAGGGCAAGGACGTCACCTCGGAGCGGCCGGCCACGGAGACCACGGTGAACACTGCCTTTGCCCTGGCGCCTAGCGCCGAATCCACGGTGGGGCAGGGGAACGGCCAGCTGGAGAACCGCATCCGCTTCCTGGAGAACTGGAATGGAGTGGACTTCAACTATAATGGTTCTCTCGACGCCCTCTGGTACAGTCAGCAGGCTGCCGAGCCGTTGCGCTGCTCTGGGGACTCAGGGGATAATTATTACCGTCCTCCCATCCGCAACTGGGCTTACGATACACTCTTTGACACCAATCCCCCGCCTGGGACACGATGGAGATTGTGATTGCAAGAGGTCAGTAGTTTGAAGGTTAAAGGAGCTGGGATGCAAAGTGCACGAGACCATCAAGGCCTTACGCTCATCGAGGTCCTGGTTGCGGCGGCGATTCTGGCCGTGGGCCTCTTGGCCCTGGTGAGCGCCTTCCCCATCGGATATGTCGATGTAGCCGTGAGTGGTGGTCAATCGAAGGCCACGTCGTATGCGCAGCAGAAGCTGCAGGAATTGAAGAACCAAGTCTTCTCGGTTGCCTTTGACAACTGCCCCCCCGTTCCATTATGCCCAGGCCAGTGCTCGCAGAGGTCACCGACGACGCTGCATATACCAGGTGCTGGACGATCGTTCAGGAGCCGGGAACCAACCCGCCGAACCGTCTCGCCCGGATCACGGTGACGGTGAACTGGGGGACGGGGGACCGGCCGCAGCAGGTCGAGCTCGAGACGATGCGGGCGGAATGAGGCCTCCTGCGTAGAACGACCCTTTGCCAGCCGATTCCACCCAGTCCGACACCAACGGAGCTCCGCCGTGTCGGCTCGAAGCCCAAGCATTCCTTGTTTCGCCGACATCTTTTTCATGAAGTCTTCTCGTGCGAACTCAGGGGGAGAGTGATCTTTACGCAGGGCCACCTTCGATCCATGAACTGATCGATGGGGCATCTCACCCCCATCGTGGCAGCGGTTGCACTGGTCGGGCAATTCGCCCAAGGCCGAGGTGTTCGTGGGATGCGCAAAAGGCCCAAAGGAAGCCGCAATTTCCGGGGGCTTGCGACGCCATGGAGTTGGCCCATTTTTTGCTTGACAAAAGTGGAAGCCAGGAATATTAGCCTATCAAGGTTGACGGACGGTTTGAAGAGTTCAAGATCATCTATGGACGAGGAAAGGGTTTTGTCATGGCCAAGCTTTTGAAGCGCGGCAAGGCTGTCCTCGGGGTAGACATCGGGACCAGTTCGGTAAAAACGGTCCAGCTCAAGAATGCAGGGAAACGGTACGAGCTCCTCCATCTGGGCATCGCGCCGCTGCCGCCGGAAGCGATCGTGGACGGCGCGATCATGGATGGCGGGGCCGTGATCGGTGCCCTTCAGCAGATCCTTGACGAGCACAAGATTGGCGTCAAGGACGTCGCGGTGGCGGTCTCCGGGCATTCGGTCATCATCAAACCCATCAAGATGCCCTTGATGAAACCACAGGAGCTTGCGGAGTCGATCCAGTGGGAAGCCGAGCAGCACATCCCCTTTGCGATTGAGGATGTGAACCTGGATTACGAAATCCTCCGCAGCGCCCCGGGAGCGGTCGAGATGGATGTCCTCCTCGTTGCGGTGAAAAAGGAGGTCATCAGTGAGTACCTCACCGTGGCATCCTCCGCGGGCCTCAACGTGGTCATTGTGGATGTGGATGCTTTCGCAGTGGCGAATGCCTACGAAGCGGCATACGAGAGCAGCACCGACCAGGTGGTCGCCCTCTTGCATGTGGGGGCAGCGGTGACAACGGTTAGCATTCTCCGGGGTGGGATCCTCGTCTTCACCCGGGACAGTGTCCTCGGAGGAAACCGCTACAACGAGTCGATCCAAAAGATGCTCGGGGTGAGCTATGAGCAGGCGGAATCGTTAAAGTTGGGGGGACACGTGGAAGGGTACTCCGGGGCAGACAGCCAGCCAGCGGTTGACCTCGTCAACGCGGAGCTGGCCGGCGACGTCCGGCGCTCGATCGATTTCTTTCGCTCGGCGACCCCGTCGGGTATGATTCACCGGATGCTCGTCAGCGGCGGCGTCGCCCGTCTCCCTGGCTTTATTCCTTACCTGAGCGAGGCCTTAGATCTTCCGGTGGAAATCGCAAATCCACTCCGCCACGTGAAGGCGGATCCGAAGCGGTTTGATCCCGAATACCTGGAGCACATTGCGCCCCAGTTGTCCGTCGGGGTTGGACTCGCCTTACGGGAGGCAGGGGATAAATGATTAGGGTGAACCTCCTTCCCCGAGTCACCCGCCAGGTGGGCGGTCGTGACTGGCAATCGATGGCCGGCGGGCTGGTGGCGGTGCTCGTCTTGTTAGGCCTGGCGTACTTATGGTGGGCCGTCACCAGCGAGTCACGGGCCATCGAGAGACGGATGACAGAGATGCAGGCCGAGATCAAGCGGCTGGAGGCCGTGGCCAGGAAGGTCGATCAGTACAAGGCGGACAAGAAGCACCTGGAGGAGCGTCTCAAGGTCATCCGGACACTGTCCACCTCCCAGAAGGTCCCAGTACATCTCTTACAGACGCTCAACGATGAGTTACCTGATGAGGTATGGCTCAACGGGATCTCCAAAACCGGGACGAGGCTTGTGATTCGAGGGTTTTCCTTCACCGACTTTGGCATTGCCAACTTTATGACCCAGCTCGGCCGAACCGCTCCGCTCCTGCAGAACGTGGAGCTGGTGGTCTCAGAGCAGACGGAGGTTCAAAAGGTTCCCTTGAAGAAATTTGAGATCCTCTGCACGGTGACGGGCTAATCCGGGTGAGGGAGTAGTCATGGATATCAAAGGCCTATTCGCTAATACGCCAAAGCGGCAACTGTATCTGCTCTTCGGGCTGCTCGGCATCGCCATACTGGCCGGCTGGTGGTGGTACCTCTATCAGCCCGCTCGGCAGCACCGGGACATATTGCGCGGGAAAGCGGCCCGACTCCAGCAAGACCTGTTTCAGAAGCAGCGGATTAGCAAGGAGCTTCCCAAGCTGGAGGCCGCCCGGGCGCAGCTGAAACGGGATCTCGATGAGGCCCAGCGCCGCCTCCCGAAGGAAAAGGAAATCCCCACCCTCCTGACGCAGATCAACCGTCTCGGACAAGAGGCCGGGCTGATCTTCACTCTGTTCAAGCCCGGGAAGCCGACGCAAGATGAATTTTATACCCGGGTACCGATCAAGATAAGGGCACAAGGGACCTATCACGCCTTAGGCCATTTCTTCGAGCAAGTGAGTAAGATGGAGCGGATCGTTAATATCACCGATATGAAGCTCGACCAGGTCGATCGCCGGAAGAAAGGGACGGTAGAGAAGGCGACGATCCAGGGAGAATTCACCGCCACGACCTTCACCTTTGGAGGACCGACGGAAGAAAAGGGAGGGCCGAAGGGGACGGTGAAGCGAGAGTCTAAGGGAGGGACGAAGGGATGAGGCGTTTTGCCCTCGGTATCTTACTCCCCAGCCTTGTGCTTGCGAGTTGTTCGTCTGAGCCACCTCCTGCGCCTCCGGCGCGGACCGAGCGGCCCAAACCGAGGGTCGCCGCGGCCCCGCCGGGACAGGCGCCCGCCGGCGCACCAGGGGCCGCCGCGAATCTCGGACCGGCAAAGTATGATCCGGGGGACCGGCGAGATCCCTTTTTCCCCCTGGTCGAGCCGCCACGAGAGGAGACGGCCCTGGACATCGGCGGCTATAAGCTGTCGGGGATCGTCTGGCAACGGACCCAGTACTTCGCATTGCTTGAGACACCCGATGGTCTCGGGCACATCCTAAAAGTCAACGACCAGCTTGGCCGCAACGCCCGAGTGAAAGAGATTAGCAAGGAAGCGGTTCTCATTGAGATGAAAGAAGAAGACCCCACGCGCCGGGGACAGGTTCGGACGATTCGACTCGAGCTCCAGAAGCAAACGAAGAAGGAGGGACAATGATGCAGCCGGCAACGACCTCGCAGGCCTCCCGATGGGCGGTAGGGGTCTTGGTGGGGGTGGTCACGGTTACGTGGATGGCGATGCCGACCGTTTCGGTCCCAGCCGCCTGCGCGGCAGAACATGAATCCGTGGCGGGATCGAACGAGCCTGGGGTCACACCCACCTCTACTTCCCCCGATGGCATGCAGGCCGCTTCAGTGGCCCCAGAAGCGGCGCTTCCGGCCGTTGTGGCCACGCCGTTTGCCGGTCCTTTACGGGTGACCGGGGTTGAACTGGCAGAGTTTGGTTCGACGTCGGCAACCGTTCTTGTCAAGACAGACCGTGCCGTGGAGACCTACGAGTCTTTTGCCCTGCCCGACCCGCCGCGGCTGGTGGTCGATATTCCCAACGCGGTCCACGCGGCCACGCAGTCATTTGTGGCCCAAGGACCGGTCACGGAGGTCCGGGCGTCCCAGTACAAGTCTCGGCCAGTCAAGGTGGTTCGCATTGTCCTCGATTTGACTTCTCCAATGCCATACCAGGTGGAGACCACTCCGGATGCCTTCCAGATTGTGATCGGCGAGGGACCGGCAGGGGTAGTGGAGCCTGAGACGTCGTCGTCGACGGAGGCTCTCGCGAAGGCGGAGGAGGCTCCGCCGGCGGCCCTGCCCCAAGCGCCGCCTCCGGCGCCCGAAAGTGCTACGCCGGCACCACAGGCGGAGGGGCGGGTGGAGGCTGTCGATTACCGACCCCAGGATGGACAGGCGGAGATTCTTGTTCGGACCACCGGACCGGTCACCTTTGATATTTCGGAAGTGAGCACCCCACCCGGCCTCATCATCGAGGTGAGCGGGGCGGTGATTGACCCGCAGGCGGCCAAGGTTCTTGATGTCAGGCAGTTACCAGGTCCCGTCCAGCGGATCCGGGCGGCTCAGCATCGCCTCGAGCCGGACAAGGCGGTCCGTATTGTCGCGGATCTCAAAGGGCAAGTTCGCTTCGATGCAGTGCAGACCCCAGAGGGCATTCGTCTCAGACTTGCGGGCCTGCCCGCGGTGGCTGCCGCACCTCCAGCGGCCCCGGAGGAGGCTAAACCCGAGAAGGTACCAGCGCCGATTCCGGCTGAGCTGGTGCCGGCCGCTCCTGCCCCCGAGGCCCCCACGCCGGAAGGTCCGGCTGCGGAGCCCCCACCCGAGGAGGCTGTCCCTCGCATCTCGATGGACTTTAAGGATGTGGACATCAACAACCTGCTGCGGATTATTGCGGAGGTCAGTGGGCAGAACATCGTCGCCGGAGAGGATGTCAAGGGGAAGGTCACCGTCCGTCTGGTGGATGTCCCCTGGGACGTAGCGCTCGATAATATCCTCCGGATCAATGGATTTGGCTTCGTCCAGGAGGATACGATCCTCCGGATTGCGAAGCTCGAGGCCATTCGAAAGGAGCGGGAAGAAAAGCGGAAAGAGCAACTGGAGGTGATCAGGCTCCAGGAGGAAGCTGCGGCGGAGCCCCTGACAACCGAAATCCTCCGCGTGAGTTATGCCGATCCCAAGAAGGTGGTGGAGAGTCTGAACAAGGTCAAAAGCAAGCGGGGATCGATTTCGGTCGATGAACGGACCGCGTCGCTCCTCATCAATGATACCAAGGCCAACATCCAGAATATGCGGGGGATCCTGAAGGAGCTCGACCAGCCGACCCCCCAGGTGATGATCGAGGGCCGGATCGTGACCGTCGTGGCACGGCACACCCGCTCGCTCGGTATCCAGTGGGGCTTCCAAGCGTCCCAAGAAACAGACCATGGCAGCTTCATCCTCTCCGATGTCTTTGGCACCGCCGGACCGGCCCTCCCGACGGCTCCCGCTCCTGCGGGGCCGATCTCCAGCCAGGTGGCAAGCATCCCGGCAGCCGTGAACCTGCCCGTCGCTGGACCCGCCGGGGCGATCGGACTCGTTCTGGGGAGCGTCGACGACCTGATTCGATTGAACATCCAAATCAGTGCCCTGGAGGAAGAGTCGCTAGCCCGAACGCTCTCCACGCCGCGGATCGTGGCCCTCGATAATCAAGAGGCAGAGATCAAACAGGGCGAAGACGTCCCCTTTACCACCGTCGACTCCTCGGGGCGGACCACGGTCACGTTCGAAGAGGCGGTCCTGAGCCTCAAGGTCACGCCGCACGTCACCGCCGATAAGCGGATCTCGTTAAAGATTAAGGCCACCGATGACACCAGAGGAGAAAGAATCGATTTTGCAGGGGGCTTTGCCTTTCCCTTTAATCGAAATGAAGCGACGAGCAGTCTGCTGATCGACAACGGCTCCACCGTTGTGATCGGCGGCGTAAGGAAGAAGACGGAGAACGTCGTCGAAGACCGGGTTCCCTTCCTCGGCACCATTCCAGTTCTGGGATGGCTCTTCAAGAGGCGGACCGAGAATATCCAGCCTGAAACAAACGAACTGTTGATCTTTGTCACCCCGACGATCATCGAGGCGAACCGTCAGGCCCAGCGCTAGTGACGATCTGCTCCAATAGCCCAGAAACGCACCCTCCGGGGTGCGTTTCTGCTTTTCCTGCGGCCGGTTTTCCGCTAACATAGCGTCGAGGAGGTGTGGAACATGGCGTGGATCCGTCCCATCCGAGTGATGATGAGCGCGCTCCTCAGTCTGATCCTGTGCCTGCATCCGGGAGCGGCAGCAGCCTCCAAGCTCATTCTGGCGCTTGGGGATAACACCTACATTCCCGCTGAGGCGGTCAAGGCTTCGACGGGGGCCGAGGTCAGGCAGGAGCTCGGGGAACATGAGCTCGTAGAGTTCGCGGTGGTGATCCTGTCGAACATCCCGTACGCAGCGCTGCCGGGAGCGGTCCAAGGGGGGCTGAATGAGTTCCTGGGCCGTGGAGGGTCCCTTCTGATTACCGGGGGACCCAATGCGTACGGCAGCGGCGGATACCAGGCGATCGCAAGCTTCATCCCCTTCGAGATCCGCGCCGAGCAGGACTGGCGGGCTGTCCCCTTCAAACCGGTTCTCCCTCTTCAAGCAGGGCATCCGATCCTTGAGGGAGTGACCTTTCAGAGCGTGGGTGCCTTGAACGATCTCAACCCCAAGCCGGGTGGTGTGGAAATAGCCCAGTACAGCGGCGGCCGGACCACGAGAGGAGCGCGGTTCCCCTCCCCATTAATCGCTGAGCAACAGGTGGGGTCAGGGACCGTCCTGGGGATCGCCTTTGACCTCGGCCAAGAGGTGCGAAGTGGCTGGTCCGACGGCAGCCGTTTTGTCCAGAACCTCCTCGCCTATCTCGTGGCGCGTTCTCCTCTCGAACCGAAGCCGGAAGAGGAGGGAAAGGCTCCGGGAAGGTAGGAGCAGCATGTTGCGGTACCTCACGGCAGGGGAGTCCCACGGCCCGTCCCTCACCGCCATCGTGGAGGGGATCCCGGCCCGTTTGCGGCTCAACCCCAAAGATATCGATGCAGAACTCAGCCGGCGCCAGATGGGGTACGGCCGTGGTGGGCGGATGAAGATCGAGCAGGACCGGGTCCTTATCACCGCGGGGGTTCGTCACGGCCTCACCTTGGGCTCTCCCATCGCCCTCAGCATCACCAACCGGGACTTCGAGAATTGGCAGGAGACCATGGGGCTCGAGCCGGAGGCAAAGGCCCGGGACACCCGGCCCCCGGTGACGCGGCCGCGTCCCGGTCATGCGGATCTGGCGGGGGCCATCAAGTATGGGCAGCGGGACATCCGAAACATCCTGGAGCGGGCCAGCGCCAGGGAAACCACAGCACGGGTGGCCGTGGGAGCCATCTGTAAGGCCCTCCTCCGGGAGTTCGGCATGTCGGTCCTGAGTCATGTGGTAGAAATCGGTGGGGTCCGGGCGAATACGGGTGATCTTTCGCCGGAACAGATCCAGGCCCTGGCCGAGGCTTCCCCCGTCCGATGCGCAGACCGCGAGGCCGCCGAGGCGATGGTGACGAGGATCGACGAAGCCCGACGACGCAAGAGTACGCTCGGTGGGATCTTTGAGGTAATCGTTGAGGGGGTCCCGGTTGGCCTGGGGAGCTATGTCCAGTGGGACCGGAAGCTTGACGGGCGGCTGGCACGAGCCCTCATGAGTATCCAGGCTATCAAAGGGGTTGAGGTGGGCCTTGGCTTTACGGTGGCCGGCCGCTTCGGATTCGAGGCCCATGACGAAATCTTCTACGACCCCGAACGACGGGAACCTCATGGGCTGAAGTTTTACCGAAAGACCAACTACGCCGGCGGCTTAGAAGGAGGGGTGACCAACGGGGAGCCGATCCTCCTTCGGGCGGCGATGAAGCCGCTTTCCACTCAGTACGCCCCTCTCCGGTCCGTCGATCTCGAGACCAAGGAGCCCTTCGAGGCGAGCGTAGAACGGTCCGACGTCTGCGCCGTTCCGGCTGCCGGAGTCATTGGAGAAGCGGTCGTGGCCTTCGAAATGGCGGCTGCCTTGCGTGAAAAGTTCGGCGGAGACAGTCTGGAGGAGATGAAGCGGAATTTTGATACCTACGTCAACTATGTCGGAGAACTCTGACGAAGTGGGGACGCTTGAGGCAGCCAGGATGCGAAATATCGTACTTACCGGCATGATGGGGACGGGGAAAACTACGGTAGGTCGCTACCTGTCGGGGCAGCTCAAGATTCCCTTCTACGACTTGGACGAACTGATCGAACAGGAATCGGGCCTAAGCATTCCGGCGATCTTTCAAGAGCAGGGTGAGGTGGTCTTTCGGGCACTGGAGCGAGAAATTGTGTCTCGCCTCTCCAAGCTCCGAGGATGCATCATCGCGACTGGTGGCGGCACGATCGTGGATCCCGAAAACCTTCGTCGTCTCACGACGTACGGGGAAATCATCTGTCTGACGGCGGGTCCGGAGCGGATCCTCGAGCGGGTCGAAGGATTGGAGCACCGTCCTTTGCTCTGGCACGAGGATAAACTGAGACGGATCCGGGAGGTCATGCAATGCCGGGCACCCGTCTATGCCCTGGTGGGTGAGCCCATCGACACCACCGATCTCAGCGTCAAGGAGGTAGCTGCCCAGGTCTTAACCCGTGTCCATCTCCGCGAGGTCCTCAAAGGGTAAGCGATGGAAAAAGTGACCGTGAATCTCCGCGACCGAGGCTATCCAATTTACATTGGGGCCGAAATCCTTCCAGAGATCGGAGAACTGAGTCGGCCCCTCGGCCTCTCAGGACGGGGTGCGCTGATTACCAACCCTGTGGTTGGTCCCTTGTATAGTCAGCAGGTGATCTCCTCCTTTGAACAGGCGGGCATCGCTCTGACATGCCTCGAGATTCCGGACGGGGAAGAGTTTAAGAGCCTCGAGGTAGCCGGGAGGCTCTACGACAGGCTCCTCCCGCTAGGGCTGGACCGTCGATCGCCGATTGTGGCACTCGGCGGAGGGGTGATTGGTGACTTGGCAGGGTTCGTGGGCGCCACTTTCATGAGAGGACTGCCCTTGATTCACGTCCCCACTTCTCTGCTGGCCCAAGTGGATAGTAGCGTGGGTGGCAAGGTGGGAATCAACCTTGTTCAGGCAAAGAATATGGTGGGAGTTTTTTATCAACCGCGTCTGGTCGTCAGCGATGTCTGTCTCCTCCGCACCCTGCCGTTACGCGAGCTGAAGGCTGGAATGGCCGAGGTCGTGAAGTACGGGGTCATCGGGGACAAAGCATTTTTTGAGTGGCTCGAAGCAAACGTAGCTGCAATCCTTGAGCGAACAGAAGGGCTCATGATCCACATCGTGCAGACGTCCTGCCGGATCAAGGCGGATGTGGTCGAGCGGGATGAAAGAGATGAAGGGATCCGAGCCATCCTGAACTTCGGTCATACCGTGGGGCACGCCCTCGAAGCAGCCACGGCATACAGCGAGTTGAGCCACGGGGAGGCCGTCGCTATTGGTATGGTGGCGGCCGCACGGATCTCGTACCAGATGGGACTCTGCAACGAAGAGGTTCCGATGCGGCTCGAGCGCCTTCTCGGAAGGATCGGTCTTCCGACTGCACTTCCTTTTGATCCAGATAATATCCTACAATCAATTGGTTACGACAAGAAATTAAGAAACAGTATGAACTATTTTGTCTTGACAAAGGATGTGGGGACTGTTACGGTTGCGCCGATTTTGGACCCTCTTCAGGCCCTCCAAGGTCTGCGTTAGCCTCCTATTTCGACTATGGCGCGGCAGGTTGTTTCATTACCAGAAAAGATTGAGCGCTTGCAGGCT
The DNA here is from genome assembly GCA_964348275.1 of uncultured bacterium. GTDB lineage: Bacteria > Methylomirabilota > Methylomirabilia > Methylomirabilales > CSP1-5 > CSP1-5. Next base: position 30,985 of record CAYGBT010000004.1, on the reverse strand, counting down.
AAGCTGGCGGCGGAGCCCCAATCTCTGGTTTTCGCCCAACTGGCGGATGCCTACCGCAAGCAGGGGAGACTCGAGGAAGCTATCCAAATCTGTCAAGACGGTCTGGACCACTGCGCAAACTACGCCAGCGCGTATATGGTACTAGGCCGAGCCTACAACGAAAGAGGAGACTTCCTCCCGGCCCGCGAAGCCTTTCAGTCGGTTCTGCGACTTGACCCGGAGAGTGTGCCAGCGCACAAATTCCTGGGCCGGGTCGCCGAGGCGCTCAATGAGACGCCAGAAGCGCTGGCCGCATATCGGATGGCGTTGATCCTCCATCCCTTTGACAAGGAGGTTCGCGCGGCCGTCGAACGACTCGAAACACCTGCGGTGGGCGGGGTCGAGACGGTCGCGACAGAGGTTGCCGAGCCACAACGAGAGCCACCCGCGCCCCAGGCGGAGCCGGCAACGACGCCACTCGAATCGGCCCTGCCGGAGGCTCCACCCGTAGGGCAGGAACCCGCGGAACGCCAGACGGAGCCCTTGACCACCGAGACGATGGCAGGGTTGTATGCGGCACAGGGGCTTTATGATCGGGCAGCCGATATCTATGCGCGCCTTGTGGTTGAGGCGCCGGAACGCGGGGACCTCGCGGAGAAGTATCGTGCGGTCGTGTCACACCTCGAGAAGAGGACCGGCGCCCCGACCCTGGCTTCCCCGGCGATCGAGGAGTTACTCGAACGACTCGAAGCCTGGCGAAAAACCTTTCAAAGACTCAAGAGAAGACGGCAGCCTCAGATCGAGCTGCTCGAGGCCTGGCGCAACGCCTTCCAAAGGCTCCGGGTAAGACGAAAAGGGCCAATCGGACTGCTCCAGGCATGGCGGGATGCCTTCCGAAAGCTGAGGGCCGCCAATTGAGGGTCGACAGGGCGAGGTCGCGAGGGATGTGGGCAACCTTGTGCGGGTCCGTTTGATGAGATGATGCGGATCCTTGTACTTCACGGACCGAATCTGAACCTTCTAGGTCTGCGAGAGCCGGAGATTTACGGCACGATGACTCTCAGTGATCTGGAGGCGGAGATTCGGCGGGCAGCCGAGGCACGCGGAGTAGAAGTGCAATTCTTCCAGTCGAACCAGGAAGGGATCTTGATCGATCGTCTTCATCAAGCACGTGGCTGGGCCGACGCGGTGTTGCTCAATGCCGGAGGGCTCACTCACACGAGCATCAGCCTTCGGGATGCCGTGGTCGGTATCGGCATTCCGGTCATCGAGATCCATCTGTCCAATATCTATGCTCGTGAGACGTTCCGGCGTCGCTCTGTGATTGCGCCGGTGGCAGTCGGCCAGGTCAGCGGCTTTGGGCCCTTGAGCTACCTGCTTGGCTTGGAGGCGGCTATCCATGTCGTCAAGCAACAGAGCCAAGAGTCCTGATCCCCCCTGACGCCTTCCGAGGAGTTCAGTTCCATGATCCTGTCGAACGACCTGCGCCCCGGAAGCAAGATCGAGCTTGATGGCACGCCCTACCTGGTGGTCGAGTATCAACATCACAAGCCAGGAAAGGGGGGGGCCATGGTGCGCACGAAATTGAGGAACCTGCGGAGCGGCGCGCTGGTTGACCGGACCTTTCGCCCCGACGAGAAACTGTCGCCGGCTCCCCTCGAGGAGCGGAGGGCCCAATTTCTCTATCGGCGGGGAGACGAGCACACCTTCATGGACGTCGAATCCTATGAGCAGTTTGGAGTAACGGAGAAGCAGTTAGGAGAGGCCGGCGCCTTTCTCAAAGAGGAAATGGAAGCGACGATCCTCTTTTTTCACGAGGAGGTAATTGGCATCGACCTGCCCATCGCCGTTGAGCTCACGGTCGTGGAGACCGAGCCCGGAGTGCGAGGGGATACCGTCTCAGGCGGCTCTAAGCCTGCCAAGCTAGAGACAGGGGCGGTCATCCACGTACCCCTGTTTATTGAAGTGGGGACGCGGGTCCGCGTTGACACGCGGACGGGAGCCTATATCGCACGGGCCTAGGCGTGGTCGAACGCTTCTCTCGAGTGCCTCGGGAAAGTTCCTGCCTTGGAATGCAGCCGTATTCCGTGACGTCTAACCATGGCCTTTCCATATCCCTTCTGCGTAATCACCGACGAGAAGCTCTCGGGGCTCCGACACCGAGAGGCGGCTGGTCAAGCCCTTCAGGGCGGGGCACCCATGATCCAACTCCGGGACAAAGAGGGGAGCCTTCGCACGCTGTACGAAGAGGCCCTTGCGATTCGGCAGCTCTGCCGCCACCAGGAAGCCCTTTTTATCGTGAACGACCGTTTGGACCTCGCCTTGGCGGTTGAGGCGGATGGGGTACACCTCGGGCAGGAGGACCTACCGGCGCGGCTCGCCCGCCCACTTCTCAGGCGTGGGATGCTCTTGGGGGTCTCCACGCACTCGGTCGAAGAAGCGCGAGAGGCCGAAGCGGCTGGGGCAGACTATATCGGGTTTGGCCCGGTGTTCCCGACCGGGACGAAGGCCGAAACCCGGCCGGTCGTCGGGTTAGATGGGGTTCGCGCCGTCAAGGCGGCCGTTCAGGTCCCAGTGCTAACCATCGGGGGGATCACGCTCGAGCGGGCCCCGCAGGTGATTGCGGCAGGAGCAGACGGGGTTGCGGTCATTTCAGCCATTATGGGATCGGGGGACATTCCTGGTGCCTGCCGTCGCTTCCTCTCGGAAATCCGCCAATGCTCAAGGGAGGAAAGCCGTTGACAGAACAGACGGTCAGCCCCCATTAATCAATCCGCGAAAGCTCTCCAAAAGGTATGATGGCAATGACTCGCATTCTGTCTGTAGATCCGTACAATCCCGATTCCGGAGGGATCCGAGAGGTCGTTGAGGTCCTGCAGAATGAGGGGCTCGTCGCCCTGCCGACCGATACCCTTTACGGATTGGCGGCCGATATCTCCAGCGGGGCAGCCTTGGAACGCCTCTTGACAATCAAGGCGCGGCCTCACCACATGCCCATCCCGATCTTTATTTCATCCATGGAAGCCCTCGAAGGGGTAACACCGGAAATGCCCGATGCAGCCCGGCGCTTGGCGGAGCAGTTCTGGCCCGGTCCCCTCACCCTGATCCTGCATGCCGCGCCGGACATCTCGGAAATGATCACCGCGGGGACGGGAACGGTCGGCGTCCGGATCCCGCAACTCCCCTTGATTGAAGGAATACTCTCAGCGCTGGGGGGCCCCGTTACCGGGACCAGTGCTAACAGAAGTGGTGGGACCAATCCGTTGACGGTGAAAGATGTCTTGCGGGGCCTCGGCGACCAATGCGACCTGCTTGTGGACGGGGGAAAGGTACCCGGAGGGATCGCCTCGACGGTGATCGATTGTACTCAGTCCCCTTTCTCCATCATTCGGGAGGGGGCCATCGGATGGCAAGCGATTGCACGTGTGCTAGGGGAAGAGGAAACACCTACCTCCTGAAATCTGATTTGGCTGCCTCCAAGGATTATGGTAACTTATTGATTTAGGAGACACCGTGAGGAAAAAAGATTGCCATGATGGGAATTGCTGAGCTCGTCAATACCATTCAGGGCTATAACCCAGAGGGCGATGTCGAGGTCCTACAGAAGGCCTATGAGTTCGCCGAGACCATCCACCGGGGACAGGCGCGGCGGTCGGGTGATCCCTACCTGTCGCACCCCATGGAGGTGGCGGCAATCCTGACGGACCTGAAAATGGACGTCCGCACCATCGCGGCAGGCCTGCTCCATGATGCCATCGAGGACACCCAGACTACAATAGGGGAGATCCGGACACTCTTTGGCGACGAGATTGCCGATCTAGTGGACGGGGTGACCAAACTCTCGAGGCTTCCCTTCTCCACGCGAGCGGATCGCCAGGCCGAAAGCTTTCGCAAGATGCTTTTGGCGATGGCCAAGGACATCCGGGTGATCATGATTAAACTGGCCGACCGTCTTCACAATATGCGAACCCTCGACCCGCTGCCCGAGGCCAAGCGCCGTCTTATTGCCAAGGAAACCCTTGATATCTACGCCCCCTTGGCCCATCGTCTGGGTATGGCCAAGGTCAAGCAGGAGCTGGAGGACTGGAGTCTCCGTCACCTAGAGCCCGAGGCCTACCGCGAGCTGGCCGTCCAGATCGCTCGCAAGCGACGGGCGCGAGAGGCTCAAATCAACGAGGTGATCGTCATCCTGGAGCGGAAGCTGACCGAGGTGGGAATCTCCTGTGAGATCATTGGGCGTCCCAAGCACTTTTACTCGATCCATCGAAAGATGCGGGAGCAGGGAAAGACCTTCGATGAGATTTACGATTTAACCGCCGTTCGGGTGATTACGAGCACGGTTAAAGATTGTTACGGGGCTCTCGGAATGGTCCACAGCCTCTGGAAGCCTATTCCCGGCCGCTTCAAGGACTTCATAGCCGTCCCCAAATCCAACATGTACCAATCGCTTCATACGACCGTGATCGGCCCAAAGGGGGAGCCGGCCGAGATCCAGATCAGGACCCACGAGATGCACCGAACAGCGGAAGAAGGCATCGCCGCCCACTGGGCGTATAAGGAGGGGAAGGCTACGCTGGATGAGACGGAAAAGGACTTCCTCTGGCTACGCCAGATGCTCGATTGGGGCCGCGACCTCAAAGACAGTCGGGAGTTTCTCGATACCGTTCGCATCGACCTGTTTCCGGAGGAGGTCTATGTCTTTACCCCCAAGGGCGATGTGAAGGGGCTGCCCCGGGGCGCTACCCCGATCGATTTTGCTTTCAGCATCCATACCGACATTGGGCTCCATTGTTCCGGGGCCCGGATCAACGGGCGGATTGTCCCTCTCCGGTATGAACTCCGCAATGGCGATATCGTGGAGATCTTGACCTCGACCACGCAGCACCCGAGTCGGGACTGGCTCAAGATCGTGAAGACATCTCGCGCCCGAAGCCGGATTCGGGCCTGGATCAAAAACGAGGAGCGGGTCCGATCCATCACGCTCGGGAAAGAACTCTTGGAGCGAGAGCATCGGAAGCTCGGAAGGGGAGGTCGCTCTTTACCGAAGCTCGAGACATTCGACCAGGTCTTAGAGCAGTATGGCGTGGCGAGCGAGGAGGAGCTGTACGCGGCCATCGGTTACGGCAAAATTTCCCCTCGTCAGGTGGTGTTGAAGCTGTTGCCTCCGGATCAAGCACAGGCGATCGTCGAGGAAGAGACGAAGGAGCGAAGGCCGCGAATCAAGGCGGTGGAGGAGGGGATCCAAATCGAGGGAGTCGATGACATCCTGGTCCACTTTGCCAAGTGCTGCAATCCTCTTCCGGGAGACGATATCATCGGCTTTATCACCCGGGGACGCGGGGTGACCATCCACACAGGCGATTGTACCAACATCATGGCCTTCGGGTACGATCCCGAGCGGCAGATTCGGGTTTACTGGGACGCGCGGGTCAAAATCCCCCATCAGGTCAAGATCCGGGTGACGGTCGGAGAGGACCGACCGGGGCTCTTGGCGGAGATTAGTGCGGCCATATCCTCCACCAACGTCAACATCGCCCAGGCGGAGGTGAGGGTCACCGAAGAGAAGCGGGGACTCAACACGTTCGTCTTGGAAGTCCATGACCTGAAGCAGCTTCAGGGCGCGATGCAAGCAATCGGGCGAGTCAGGGGAGTGATGGGAGTGGAGCGCGTCCGCAGCCACTAAACGGTTCACGGTTCACAGAAAAGAAGTCATCGATGATTGGTTTTATCTGTGAACTGTGAACCGAGAACTGTGAACGCTTTTGCTTTGCGGTCCTTAGCTGGCTTTTTGAACTTTACCGGAACGGAGGCAGCGGGTGCACACGTGGATGTATCGGGAAGCCCTGTTGATGAGGGCGTGGACTCGATGAATGTTGGGGAGTTGCCTCCGTTTGCTCACGTTGTGGGCGTGACTGATCTGGTGGGCGACTCTTGGACCTCTCCCGCAGATTTCACAGCGACGCTTGATCTTGGCCATTCAGGACTCCTTCCTATTTCCGGTCCTGTTTCGACTCACAACCGCGAAATAGTACTGAACAACCTATGAAAAGGCAAGGAGTTTCTTCGGGACCGCTCCGCCCAAATCTCGGCATGCCGATTCAATACGTCAAGGGAGTGGGGCCGAAGAGGGCCGAGGCCCTTGCCCGTCTTGGGGTCCGGACCGTCGCGGATGCCCTCTACCTCCTTCCGCTTCGACACGAGGATCGAAGGCATATTCGTCAAATTCGAAATCTGCGGCCCGGCTTTCACGAGACGGTGGTAGGGGAGGTGAAAGGCGCGAGGGTGAGCCGGACTCGTCGCGGCTTCAAGGTTCTCTCCGTTATTGTGACGGATGGGACTGGGGCCGTTGTCGCCAAGTGGTTTCATCAAGCCTATCTGAAGGACCGGTTCCCACGTGGTCAACGTATCATTCTGTCGGGGAAGGTTACCCGGGGACCGGGTCTCGAGATGATAAACCCAGATTACGAAGAATGGGAGGATGGGTCCCATACCCATACTGGTCGCATTGTCCCCATCTATCCTCTCACTGAAGGGCTGTTCCAGCGGTGGCTCCGGAGCTTTATGAACAGTCTAATCACGATGTGGACCCCACTCGTTGAGGATTTCGTCCCTCAAGGGATGCGCGATCGCCTTGACCTCATGGGTCTCCCCGAATCGCTTCGGGCAATTCATTTCCCGGAAGGGATGGAGGAGGTCGAGGCGGGGAAGAGACGCCTTGCCTTCGATGACCTTCTACTCCTGGGCCTTGGTGTAGCCCGCATGCGGCAGTCCGTTGAGGCGGACGTCGCAGTGGCCATGGCGGGGACTCCGGAATTGGAACAGACCGTGGGAGCGCGTCTTGGATTTGAACTCACACCGAGTCAAAAAAGGGTTCTCCAGGAGATCAAGGCGGACCTGGCACGCTCCAGGCCCATGACCCGCCTGTTGCAAGGAGACGTCGGGTCCGGGAAAACAGCCGTAGCGCTCTTAGCGATGGTCCACGCGGTGGGAAGCGGATTCCAGGGAGCGATCATGGCTCCAACCGAGATCTTGGCTGAACAGCATTTCCTGACGGCTCAAGCTTTGCTTCACGCTGTGGGGATCCGGGTTGGACTGCTGAGTGGCGGCATGACTGGAAAAGAGCGAGAGAAATGCCAGCAGTCCATTGCCTCCGGAGAGCTGGACGTTATTGTCGGAACGCACGCCCTGGTTCAACAGACGGTGACGTTTCATCGTTTGGGTTTCGTCATCGTGGATGAGCAGCACCGTTTTGGTGTCAGGCAGCGGGCAGCACTGACCGCCAAGGGGACTCGGCCACATACCTTGGTGATGACTGCCACCCCGATTCCTCGGACGCTAGCCCTCACGCTCTACGGTGACCTGGACCTGTCCGTGATTGACGGTCTGCCGCCAGGACGGCAGGCGGTCAGGACGGAGCTTCTACCCGAGGGAATGCGCCCCCAGGCGTACCGACGTGTCTTGGAGGAAGTCCGAAAAGGCGGTGCGGCATACGTCATCTGTCCCTTGGTCGAAGAGAACGATGAGGCGGATCTTAGGGCAGCCACCAGTTTGGCTGCTGAACTCCAGCAAGGAATTTTTGAAGGCAGCACGGTCGGCTGCCTCTACGGGCGGATGCGAACAGAGGAAAAGCGGGACATCATGGATGCCTTCCGTTGTGGAAAGATCCAGGTTGTCGTGTCGACCACGGTGGTGGAGGTGGGGATGGATGTCCCTCGGGCCACCGTGGTGGTCGTGGAACACGCAGACCGCCTTGGCCTGACGCAACTCCACCAGATTCGTGGAAGGGTAGGCCGTGCGCATACCCAGGCATACTGCATCCTAATTCACGGTCATCATCTGACGGAGGAAGCAAGGGCCCGACTCCAGGCCATGGTCGAGTGTACCGACGGGTTCCAGATCGCCGAGCGGGACCTCGAGCTCAGGGGACCGGGAGAACTTTTTGGCACGAGACAGGCGGGGTTTTCGAATCTCGAGGTGGCGTACCTGCTCCGAGATGTCCAGCTACTCGAGGTTGCGCGACGGGAGGCTTTCGGCCTCATCGAAGCGGATCCCCACCTCACAGGCCATCCGTTGCTTCGTGATGTCCTCAAGCAACGCTGGCAAGGAACGCTGGCCCTGGCCACGGTCGGCTAATGGCAGCTATCCGCAATCGGCTGTCAGCCGCCGGCGTTGGAGCCAATGTTAACTGCTGATAGTTGACTGCCAGGACCTGCTACAGTGCGGGTGATTGCAGGAAAGGCCAAAGGACGACGACTGAGAGTGCCGAAGAGAAAGGGAGTGCGCCCAACTTCCGACTACCTTCGGGAGGCTCTTTTTGATATTCTCGGCCCGTCGGTGTATGGAATCCGGTTTCTTGACCTCTACGCTGGTTCGGGGGCTGTCGGGATTGAGGCCTTAAGTCGTGGCAGTGCCGAGGTAGTTTTTCTTGAGCAGGATCCAACCTGTCTCCAAGTGCTGCGAGCGAACCTCGAGGCTACCGGACTCGGAGCGGGGCAGGTCGTAACGGGCGATGTGCTACGCGTTCTACCGCGCCTGGCCCGTCGACGAGGAGATTTTGACATCATCTTTGTCGATCCCCCCTACGGGACCGGCCTGGCCCGGCGAACGCTAGAGGTCTTGGCCTCCGGCGATCTGCTGGGACCCCAGGGGATGGTTATCATTGAGCACTTTGCCAAGGAGCAGCTCCCGCAGCGTATCGGGAGCCTGAGACGGACACGAGAGACAGCCCACGGGCAAACGGTGCTGAGCTTTTATGGAAGAACACCGGAGGTCGAACGGTGAAGAAGAACCAGGCAGTCTATCCCGGCACTTTTGATCCCTTTACCCATGGACACTACGACATCCTCGAACGAGCCTTACGGCTCTTTCCCCGCATGACGGTGGCCGTGTCCGCTAATCCAGAAAAATCCCCCCTCTTTACGCTCGAGGAGCGCATGGAGATCATCCGTGATGCGGTCAGAAGCCTGCGGGGGGTGCGGATCGATGCGTTCGATGGTCTGCTGGTCGATTATGTCAAAGCCCAGGGGGCGACGGTTGTGATCCGTGGTCTGAGGGCCATCTCCGACTTCGAATATGAGTTTCAGATGGCCCTTATGAATCGTCGCATTGCCGAAGACATAGAAACGGTCTTCCTGATGCCCCATGAGAACTATACTTACTTGAGCGCACGGCTTGTGAAGGAGGTAGCGCTTCTCGGGGGCACGGTAAAAGGTTTGGTTTCCCCGGCGACAGAACGGTTGCTCAGGGAGAAGTATCGTCAGCACAAGTACAGACAGCAGTAAGGAGGTATCCATGCCACTGTCGCGACGGGTTCGCAGCATCCGCCCCTCGCCGACCCTTGCCATTGCGGCGATGGCCAAAAAAATGAAGGCGGAGGGCATTAATGTCATCAGCTTTGCGGCGGGTGAGCCCGACTTCGACACACCTGAACCGATCAAGGAGGCAGGCATACGGGCCGTCCAGAAAGGATTTAGTAAGTATACTGCCCCCGCAGGAATCGAAGAGCTCCGAGATGCGGTGGTAGTCAAACTCAAGCGGGACAATGGCTTGGAGTACACCCGGGACGAGGTCATTGCCTGTGCCGGTTCCAAACAGGCCCTCTATAATTTGGCCATGGTCTTGTTCGATAAGAGGGATGAGGTCATCGTTCCCGCTCCGTACTGGGTGAGCTATCCCGAGCAGGTCCGTTTGGCAGATGCTACGCCTGTCTTTGTCCCGACCCACGAGGAAGATGGATTTCGCCTCAAGCGGAAGGATCTCGAGAGGGTTCTTACGAACCGGACGAAAGCGGTGATCCTCAATTCCCCCTGTAACCCCACGGGCGCGGTGATAGAAACCGATGAACTCAAGGCCATTGCTGAACTGGCCATAGAGAAGGATTTCTATCTGGTGTCCGATGAGGCATACGAAACCCTGACCTATGATGGCGTCAAGCATGTGAGCGTTGCATCCTTTGGTGAGGAGGTCAGGGCCCGGACCTTTGTCGTGGGATCGACCTCGAAGACCTACGCAATGACCGGATGGCGCTTAGGCTACGCCGCTGGGCCGAAGGAAATCATCAGATCCATGATCGATCTTCAAAGTCAGTCTACCTCGGCGGCGACTTCCTTCAGCCAGAAGGCCGCCGTGGCCGCCCTCTTAGGTCCTCAGGAGATGGTGGAGGCCATGCGCCAGGAGTTTGACAGGCGCCGCCGACATTTGCTCGAAGGCCTGCAGGCGATACCAGGGATGCACTGTGTCCCACCGCAGGGCACGTTCTACGCATTCCCCAACGTCTCCGCTTTTTACGGTAAGAAGATTGGCCGGGGCCGGAAGATCGGCGGCTCGGCCGATCTCACGGCGCACCTCCTTCACGAAGCCCGCATCACGGTTGTGCCTGGAGCCGAATTCGGCAGTGACAAGCACCTCCGTCTCTCGTTTTGCATCAGCGTGGACCAGATTCATGAGGGGCTCGAGCGCATGGCAAGAGCCCTGGAGCCCCTCAGGTGACGGACCGTGGGCGGGAAGGTAATCAACGCTTTGCCGTCGACGGTAATCCGTGTCCCATGGATTTCGGAAGTGTGCTCGCGTTAGAATGAAGCGATGGGTTTTCTTCGCCAGTGGTATGGTTCTCTGGACGAGCGTGCTGATCGGAGAAGGAGGCCTCCCCCAGCGGGGAGGAACCTACCGATACACGCTGGGGCCTTCGGACCCACCCTCGCTGGATCCGGTCCATATCACCGATACCGTCTCCCACGCGGTCGCCTCCGAACTTTTTGACGGGCTCGTCACCTTCGACCAGGACCTGAAGATCCAGCCGGCGATTGCCAGGCGATGGGTCGTATCCGGGAAGGGGCGAATCTACACTTTCGATCTGCGCCCCGAGGTTCGATTCCACAACGGCAGGGTAGTCACGGCAGAAGACTTCCGCTATAGCTTTGAGCGCCTGCTTCACCCCGATACCCGGTCGGAGCGAACGTGGATTCTCGAAAAGCTTCAGGGGGCACGAGATTTCATAGCCGGCAAGGCTCGCGGGGTCACAGGGGTCAAGGTTCTGGGACCGCACAAGCTCCAGCTTGTCCTCGAACGCCCCTTCGCTCCCTTTCTCGCACTGCTGGCGTATCCGGCTGCCAGCGTGGTACCTCGCGAGGCAGTCCAGCGGTGGGGGCGACAGTTTTCAACCCATCCAATGGGGACCGGGCCCTTTCGCTTTCACGAGTGGCGCCATGATGATCGCGTCGTCCTCCACGCCAACCCCAAGTATTTCCAAGGCGCCCCCTATCTCAACCAGATTGTCTTCCGGGTGATTCCGGATGAGATGACCCGGTTTCAGGAATTCAAAGCCGGAAACCTCGACCATACGGATATTCCCACCGGCTTGTTCCGGGTGGTCCAAAAAGACCCGTCGCTCGGCCCCATGCTTGCGTCTGGGCCCTCGCTGGGGATTAATGCCATTCAGTTTAATCTCGAGCGGCCGCCCTTCCGGGGTAACCGGACGCTCCGGCGAGCCTTCAATTACGCGGTAGACAAGGAGGCCATTGCGGAGGTGATCCTCGAGGGGAGGGTTCGACCGGCGCGGTCCGTCCTCCCCCCGGGGATGTTTGCACACAACCCGGACCTCAAGGGGTATGCGTACAACAAAGAGAAAGCCAGGCAACTCCTCGCCGAGGCGGGGTATGAAGGGGGCAAGGGACTTCCGACTCTAACACTCTACTACAACACCGGGCTGGTGAATCGAAAGATCACCGAATTTATTCAGGGAGCACTTCTCCAGATGGGCATTACGATTGAACTTCGTGAGCTGGATTGGCCCGCTTATCTCAATCTGGTGGACAGGGGCGACGCCCAGGCGTTTCGCCTGGGGTGGCTTGCCGACTATCCCGATCCAGAGAACTTCCTTACCGTCCTCTTTCACAGCCGCAATCTCGGGTCCAAAGGCAATCTCTCCCGCTACGTTGATCCGCGGGTGGATGCCTTGCTTGACCGGGCCGACACAAGCCTGGATCCTGCCGAGCGAAAACGACTGTACCAGGCGGCAGAGGAGATTATCCTTGAGGATGCCCCCTGGATCTTCCTCCACTACTACAGCACCGATGTCCTGATCCAGCCCTGGGTCAAGGGCCTTCGGGAGCAGATCTCAGCCATGGACAGCGCCCCCACCCTCGGGATGGTCCAGATGCGGAAGGTGTGGTTACAGAAGTAGCGGGAGAGCGATGCATCAGGACGACCAACTCCTGGACTTGAGAAGTGACACCGTAACCCGGCCCACCGAGGCGATGCGGGAGGCCATGCGAAGTGCCGCGGTGGGGGATGATGTGTATGGAGAGGATCCCACCGCGCATCGACTTGAATCATTAGCCGCCGAGCGTTTGGGGAAGGAGGCGGCGCTTTTCGTCCCCTCCGGGACGATGGGGAATCAAGTGGCCCTCTTAACCCATGCAGGGAGGGGAGAAGAGGTGATCCTCGAAGAGCACTGTCACATTTACAGCTTTGAGGTGGGGGGACCGGCCTTCCTCGCCGGAATTTTGACCCGGACCCTTCGAGGCACTCACGGTATCCTCGACGCGCAGGAGATCGGGAAGGCGATAAGGCCGGAAACCCTCCACACCCCCGGGACCGCGCTTATCTGCCTGGAAAGCCCGACCAACCGGGGTGGGGGAACCATTTATGCCCCCGCGCTTCTCCAGGAGATCTCTGGACTGGCCCACGATGCAGGAGTGGCCGTCCACCTGGATGGGGCTCGGATCTTTAACGCGGCGGTGGCCATGGAGATTCCGGCAGCGGAGTTCGCCCGTTGCGCCGACTCCGTAATGTTCTGTCTGTCAAAAAGCCTCGCCGCCCCCATCGGCTCTCTCCTCGTTGGAAGCGAAGCATTTATTCACCGGGCCCGGCGGTTTCGGAAGCTCTTGGGCGGCGGGATGCGCCAGGTTGGGGTGATTGCGGCAGCTGGGATCGTGGCCCTGGAGACGATGATAGATCGGCTGGGGGAGGACCATGAAAATGCCCGGCTCCTTGCCGAGGGTCTCGGGCGCATCGATGGAATCGAAATAGACTTAAAACGAGTCCAGACCAACATTGTCATCTTCACCATCCGGCACTCCCGTATCACTGCCTCGATCCTGACCCGGAAGCTCGGGGAGCAAGGGATACTCGTCCACCAGATTTCTGCCGATTCCATTCGATGTCTCACCCACAAGGATGTGTCTCGTGAGGCGGTCCTCAGATCGCTGGAGGTGATTCGAAGGATCATGGCAACTGGGTGAGCGATCTAAAGGGCTCGAGAGGCGGCAGGGCAGGCAAGACACACGTGAGGAGGAGAACGATGCAGTGCATTTTTTGCCAAATCCGGGACGGGCAGATCCCGTCGGCGCGCGTCTATGAAGACAACAAGACGGTCGCCTTTATGGACATCAACCCGGTGAATGACGGGCACCTCCTGGTCATTCCCAAGGGCCACGCCGAGACGATCTTTGACATTTCGCTCGGTGACCTCACGGCGGTTTCAGCGACGGCCAAAAAGGTGGCAGAGGCGATTCGTCAGGCGCTCCAGCCGGATGGACTCAATCTCCTGCAAGCCAATGGCGCGGCCGCGGCTCAGACAATCCCCCATTTTCACCTCCACCTGATCCCGCGGTGGAAGGGAGATGGCAGAGGGTTGGACTGGAAGCTTGTCAAGGGCGACCTCGACCGGATCAAGGCGACGGCAGATCGGATCCGAGCTCAGGTACGCCCAGAACAACCGTGAGTGTATGCTGCTTCCGGGATCCCTCATTTCCCGATCCTTCATTCGTCGATAGTTTCTATTCCATCAAGGTCCACGCTCACATCAGTCCGATGCATCTCAAGGCGGCTGTCCTCGCTTGTTACCCGAGCCGTGGATCAATCAAGGGAGAGTTCCCAAAGTGTGGGTTGTTCGCCATGGCCTTGCAATGATCAGGAGAACGACCTACCGCCAATGCAGAGTGGCCCAGGAAGAGCGAGAAATTCTGGAGGGAGAGCATGGGCAGGTTTCTCGTTGGTAGGTGCCGGCAGGCGGTACCGGTTCTCTTTGGCGTGACGCTTATCACCTTCGTTTTGACGCACGTCGCCCTCGGGGATCCGGTTCGGGCACTGATGGGTCAGCGAGCGGATCCCGAAATGGTGGCCAAAATCCAAGCGGAATATGGTCTCGATAAGCCGCTGTGGGAGCGCTATGTCTTGTACATGAGGAAGCTCCTGACTGGAGACTTGGGCTATTCCTACCGGCAAAGAAGGCCAGTGAGTACTGTCGTAAGCGAGCGCCTTCCGGCCACAGTACGCCTGGCCGTGGCCGCGATGATGGTGGCGGTGATCCTGGGAATCACGGCGGGGACTATTGCGGCGATCCGGCATAACACCCTCTGGGATCTCCTCATGATGACCTTCTCACTCCTCGGAATCTCGACCCCCGTGTTTTGGCTTGGGATGATGTTCATCCTTCTCTTCGCTGTGTGGCTTGGATGGTTTCCAATTTCGGGCTACGGTGACGGCGCCTTGAGACACCTCATCCTCCCGGCTCTCACCCTTGGGGCACTCCAGGCGGGTTACATCGCGCGAATGACACGGAGCGCCCTGCTGGAGGTTCTCCGACAAGAGTACGTCCGAACGGCACGAGCCAAGGGGCTCAGGGAGCGGGTGGTCATCGTCAAGCATAGCCTTCGCAACGGAATCCTACCGGTCCTCACCCTGGCTGGGATCGGCCTCGGGGATCTTCTCGTCGGTGCACCCCTCACCGAGACGGTCTTTGCCTGGCCAGGGCTTGGCCGGCTGTTGGTGGCTGCCGTGGGGAATCGCGACCTGCCGGTGGTCCTAGGGGCCACCCTCTTGTTTGCCCTCATCTACCTGGGGGCTAATCTCCTTGTCGACCTGGCGTATGCTTTGGTGGACCCGCGCGTCAGACTCGTGGAGCGGTAAGCCCGATGTCCGAAGGTCGACGCCCAACCACGCGATCGCAAGGGGGGAGACTCTTGGGGAGAGGAGCGTGGCACCTCGGAATAGTCCTCGGGTCCATCATCCTTTTCTTCTTTGCCCTGTTGGCCCTCCTGTCCCCCCTTCTGTCACCCTATGACCCGTACCACATCCCCGAAAGATTACAGGCGTTCAGCCTCCTTTCACCTCGACCGGACCACTGGTTTGGGACTGATCTCTTGGGGCGGGATCTGCTGAGCAGGATCCTGTATGGCGCACGGGTCTCCCTTCTGGTCGGTGTTCTGGTGGAACTGGTCGTAACCCCCATTGGCGTTACAATCGGCTTGTTTGCCGGGTACTTTGGTGGTAGAATCGATTCGGTTTTGATGCGCATTACCGATGCCGTCATGGCGTTTCCCGCGCTCGTCCTCGCCATCGCGTTGACCGCGGTCCTCGAGAAGCCAGGGGTTCTGAGTGTGATTGTCGTGCTCACGGCCGTCCGCTGGACCACGGGTGCTCGGTTGATCCGGGGACAGGTCCTCAGCCTCCGAGAGGCAGAGCATATCGCGGCGACCGTTGCCTTGGGAGCTGGGAAGGGAAGGATCATTTTTCGGCATCTGCTTCCGAACTGCCTTGCCCCGATCCTCGTTGCCATGACCTTCGGCGTTGCCTCCAATATCCTCTCGGAGGCGGGCCTTGGCTTCCTGGGCCTTGGGGTCCAGCCCCCGATGGTGAGCTGGGGGTCCCTCCTCGCCGAGGGCGCCGTCTATCTCACCGTGAAGCCGTGGCTTTGCATTTTCCCGGGGCTGGCCATTACGTGTACGGTCCTCGGGTTCCATCTACTCGGAGACGGGCTGCGCGATATCCTCGACCCACGTCTGAGGTCCTAAGGGGTGGAGAGGAACGGCACAATTTTGGCGGTAGAGGGTCTTCAGACCCATTTCTTCACACAGGAAGGTGTGGTGCGGGCGGTGGATGGTGTCAGTCTGAAGATCCGGCCCGGTGAGACCCTAGGTCTTGTGGGGGAGTCGGGCTGCGGGAAGACGGTCACCGCTCTCTCTATCCTCCGATTGGTCCCGGACCCTCCAGGGAGGATCGTAGGTGGCGCGATTATTTTTGAGGGGCGAGATCTGCTAAGTCTTCCAGAGGAGGAGATCCGAAAGATCCGCGGGAGAGCCATCTCCATGATCTTTCAGGAACCCATGACTTCCCTCAATCCGGTCTTCACGGTGGGGGAGCAGGTGGCGGAGGGGATCCGACATCACCAAAAGGTCCCCAAACGGGAGGCATGGGATCGAGCCATAGAGGTGCTGAGACGCGTCAAAATCCCCGATCCGAGCCGGCGGGCGCGCGAGTATCCCCACCAGCTCTCGGGGGGAATGCGCCAGCGAGTGATGATTGCTATGGCCCTTGCCTTGGGTCCGAAGCTCTTGATCGCAGACGAGCCGACCACGGCCCTCGACGTCACCATTCAGGCGCAGATTCTCGAGCTGCTCCTCGGTCTCCAAGAGGAGATGGGGATGGCGGTGATGCTGATCACCCATGACCTTGGGGTGATCGCAGAAACTGTCGACCGGGTCGTCGTCATGTATGCGGGCCGGGTTGTAGAAGAGGCCTCTGCGAAAGAGCTCTTTGACGATCCCCACCATCCCTACACCCAGGGCCTATTGGAATCTCTCCCGAGGTTAGAGGCAGGAAAGGGGCAGCGACGCCTGACGGCAATCCCTGGCCTCGTCCCTAATCTTCTCGAACTCCCAACCGGATGCAAGTTCGCTCCCCGGTGCCCCAAGGTGGTGGGCGACTGTTGGCCCACGGAGCCGGAACTTCGAGAGATCCGACCAGGACACTGGGCTCGCTGCATCTTAGTGCACTGACGAGAGATGGAACCACTTCTCGCGGTCAAAGGCCTCAAGAAATACTTCCCCGTCAAAAGGGGGCTCTGGCTCGGGGAGCGGGCCGAGGTCCGTGCCGTGGATGGAGTAACTTTTGAGGTCCGACGGGGAGAGACAGTGGGGTTGGTGGGAGAGTCGGGTTGTGGCAAATCCACGACCGCGCGCCTCATCCTCAGGCTTCTCGAGCCGACCGCCGGAGACGTGCATTTTGACAGTACAGCCGTCTTCCGGGCGAACAAGGAAGAGATGCGCCGACTGCGGCGGAAGATGCAGATCGTCTTCCAAGATCCCTATTCCTCGCTGGATCCTCGGATGCCCGTGGAGGAGATCGTGGGGGAGGGGCTCACCATCCATCGCCTAGCGAAGGGGAAGGAGAGGAGAGAGCGGGTGGCGCAGCTTCTACAGATGGTGGGACTCGGGCAGGAGCACATGGGCCGTTATCCCCATGAGTTCAGCGGCGGGCAGCGGCAGCGGATCGGGATTGCCCGGGCGCTCGCGGTCGAACCGGAGTTACTGATTGCAGACGAGCCCGTGTCGGCCCTGGATGTCTCGATCCAGGCCCAGGTTATCAACCTCTTCGAAGATCTTCAACAGGAGCTGCGTCTCACCTATCTTTTCATTGCGCATGACCTCAGGGTGGTCAGGCATATCAGCGACCGGGTAGCGGTGATGTATCTCGGGCAGATCGTGGAGCTGGCAAATAGCGATGAGCTCTATCAAAATCCCCTTCATCCCTATACGCAGGCCCTCCTGTCTGCAATCCCCGCGGCGGAGCCTCCAATGAAAAGGCATCGGATGGTCCTTGAAGGAGACCCAGTCGGCCCAATTCAGATGCCGTCCGGCTGCCGGTTCCACCCTCGATGCCCGCAGCGCTTGGACCGGTGTGACAAGGAAGAGCCAGTCCTTCGAGAGGTGTCCTCCGGTCACTGGGTAAACTGCCACCTCTACTGACGTATAGAGAGCGCGAAACAGCTCTGAGCAAGGACAAGGAAATATGTCCAAGTTAAAACTGATCACTTTCGGCTGTCAAGCGAACGAGGCTGACTCAGAGAAGATCGCTGGCGTGTTGGCCCAAGAGGGTTTTGAGCTCACTGAGACGGTAGAGGAAGCAGACCTCATTCTGCTTAATACGTGTAGCATTCGAGAGAAGGCTGAGCACAAGGTCTACAGCCTTCTCGGGTCCTTTCATAAACTCAAGGTTAAAAACCCTCGACTCAAGATTGGCCTGTGCGGCTGCCTAGCGCAACGAGAGGGGGATCGACTCAAGGATCGCTTTCCCTATCTTGATTTGGTGGCAGGCCCCGGAGCTATGATCTATCGCATTCCGGAGATCTTGAATGGCCACGCTGTTCCACCCGTTCTGCCCCGGCCTAAGGATCCCCTTCCTCTCTATGTTCAGTCCCCCCGACCTCGCCGCGAGAGTGCCGTAAAGGCTTGGGTCAGCATTATGGAGGGCTGCAATTATCTGTGCACCTTCTGTGTGGTGCCCTACACACGAGGACCCGAGCGGAGCCGCCCCCTTGACGACGTCCTGGCCGAGGTCAAGGAACTCATGAAACAAGGATATAAAGAGATCACCCTGCTTGGGCAAACCGTCAACGCCTATGGCAAGAATTTGAACCCGCGCACACGCTTTTCTGACCTGCTCCGAGTTATCGATGCCCTCACGGAAGGGAAGATCCGGATCCGCTTCACGAGTTCGCATCCGCAAGACCTTACCCCAGATCTCATCGAGGCCGTCGCAAGCTTGAACAGTGTTTGTGAACATGTGCATCTCCCGGTTCAGGCCGGATCCAATCGGGTGCTCAAGGGCATGCGCCGCCTCTATACGCGCGAGGAATACCTCACGAAAGTCTGGGCACTCAGGGATGCGGTACCTGACATTGCACTCAGCACTGATGTGATCGTCGGATTTCCTGGAGAGACCGAAGAAGATTTTCAGGAAACACTCAGCCTCCTTGAGGAGGTGAGGTACGATAGCCTCTTTGCCTTTAAGTATTCACCCAGGCCCCTCACTCCAGCTGCCACCTCTCTCGATCAGATCCCGGAAGAAGTCAAGACGGAGCGGATCAATGTCCTCCTCCAATACCAAGACCAGATTGCCTTGGAGCAGAATCGCTGCCGTTTAGGGAAGATCGAAGAGGTGTTGGTCGAGGAGGGACCGAATCCCAAAATGCGAAGCTCGGCGAGTGGCCGAACGCGGAGAAACCAACTCGTCCACTTCTCACGAGAATCTCTCCCTCCTGGAGATACAGTCCGTGCCGTCATCACGGAGAGTTATAGCCACTACCTTAAAGGAAAAATTCGGTAAACCACTCGATTGGCCAGTTTTTTCGTCTAGGCCCCTTCCGGAAGATCCGTGGAAATAGCGCGCAAAAGAAAAAGTTTGACACAGGGGGCGTTCCTCGCTATGATACGCAACGTTGCGTGAGCTTTCTTCAAGGAGTGTCTATGAAAAAGTATAACTTTCTCGTCGAGCCCCCTGACCCCACGGAGCCGACCGGGGACTCTACTGGAAGTTTGAGCCCACAGGCTAAACGGTTATTAATCATTGGAATATTGGGTATAGTCCTGGCAGGTGCTCTCTTCCTGTATAAAAGCTATATTATCGAGGCCCCAGCGCCGCCACCGCCTCCTCTCGCCCTCAGAGAAAAGCGAGTTCAACCGCCTCCAACTTCAGTTCAGGCTCCCCAGGTGAAGCCCGAGCGAATGAAGAAGCCCGCGGTGCCTCTGATGCGAAGCACGCCCCCTGCGATGAAACCGAAGACCGTCGACCCCCCAGTCGCATCGAGGACGCCTGCCCCAGAGAAGGCGAGGGCAACGGCAGTCCCTCCCCGACCGAAACGCGAACCCGTGGCGCTTCCGCTAAGGGTGGCCAAACCGGCTGAATCCCCTCGGGCAATCCCCGAGCCACCTCCAGCCGAGACGAAGCCGGAGAAACCCATCCCGAAGACAGTGGCGAAAGTGACGAAACCCGAGATAGAGGTGGAGAAGCGCTACGCGCTCCAAGTCGCTTCTCTGGTCGTGGAGGGAAACGTCCGCTCCCTCAAGAAGCGCCTGGAAAAGCTTGGCTATCGTCCGGTCATTCGCAAGATTACTGCGCCCATCAAGCATCATCGAGTGTATGCTGGTGAGTTTACTAACCGTGAGGAGGCAGAGCAGACTGCACGAAGATTGAACGTTGACGGGGTCCCGTCGAACCTGGTCGAGATCGAAGGAGGGAAGTTCCGTCTCGAGGTGGGGTCGTCTTTTCGGCTGAACGAGGCCATCGATTTGGCTCGCAGTCTACAAGAGAAGAATTACACCCCCAAGATCATGTCCGAAGTCTCCTACACGACGGTGCATCAGATCCGAGTTGGCGCGTATGCAAACCGTGGTGACGCACGGAAGGCCCTTGAAGTTCTCAAAAAGAAGGGCTTCGCACCCCTCGTCGTAAAGCGCTGAATATCTTCTGTATAGGACTCTCCGAAGGAGGAGGCGTGGGATGTCTCCTCTCCGCAGAGAGTAAAGGAGGTGACGGAGATGACCAAGGCAGACCTGGCAGCGCTCGTAGCGGAGAAAGGTTTGACCAAGAAACAGGCAATGGAGGCGGTAGAGGCGACGTTTGAAGCCTTAAAGGACGCGATGAGCAAAGGGGAGAAGATTCAGTTGGTCGGATTCGGCTCGTTTCAGGTCCGGGCCAAGCGGGCCAGAAAGGGACGGAATCCCCAGACGGGATCGGAGATTGTCATTGCTGCACGCAAAGTCCTCAAGTTCAAACCTGGGAAGGCCCTTCAGCAGGTTGTAAACGCCCAAGGGTAATCCTGGAGGATAGAAAGCGTGGCCAACCAGACGCGAAGGGATGCTTCAACATCACGGCGGGAGGCAAGGCGAGGGACGCTGCGTGAATCGCTCAAGAGGGAGCCGATCCCGGATAAGCTCTATTTCCGCATTGGCGAGGTGGCTCGTCTCACCGGAATCCAGCCGTATATTTTGCGATATTGGGAATCGGAATTCCCCCTTCTCCAGCCCAAAAAAAGTGGTACTGGCCAGCGACTCTACCGAAAGCGGGATATCGAAATCGTCCTAAAAATCAAGCAGCTCTTGTACGATGAACGGTTCACCATTGCTGGGGCAAAGCGTAGGCTCCAAGACGAGGTGGAGCCACTTGATCTCCTCCAGCAGGTCCGGCGAATCCGGGAGGGGCTCGAGGCTCTCGGAATCCTTCTTGATCGATCGTAGTTTTCGGTCGAGATCGGGGCGTGTCGCAGCCTGGTGCACGCTGGCATAGGGGATAGGGTATTGGGGCAAAAGCCCTCGGTAAGCGTTCGATTTACCGAGGGTTTTTCTTTCCTTCGTCGGCCGACCACTTCCCATCTTCACCGTTGGGCTGAGTTTTCTGGGTGGAGCAACAGGTGGATCGCCTGGCCCGCTTGATCAGGCAGAGCGGGGAAGAGCACTCCTCTTCTCCGCGCGCCCTTGACAGGGCAGCTGATTCTCGCCTTGACTCACAACCCGTAAGCCTGTAAGTTTTATGGGGCCGGGGCGTAGCGCAGCCTGGTAGCGCACTGGCATGGGGGGCCAGTGGTCGCCCGTTCAAATCGGGTCGCCCCGACCATTACTCATACTTTTTTTTAAGGAGACCCGCGTGTCTTCAAGAATTTCGGCCTCTTCGGTGTTTGCGAGGTCATGGTAAAGCGACCGACCATCCTGGTGACCAACGATGACGGCATCCACTCTCCTGGACTCAAGACGTTAGCCGATGCCCTGAAAGAACTTGGAGATCTTTATGTGGTCGCTCCCGACCGGGAGCGGAGTGCTGCTGGGCATTCGCTCACCCTGCACAAGCCCCTTCGAGCGACCGAGGTGGCGCCCGGTTGGTACGTGGTGGATGGCACGCCCACCGATTGCGTGACACTCGGGGTCATGGGGATGCTGAAGGAGAAGCCGCAACTCGTGGTTTCGGGAATCAACCTGGGGGCAAATTTGGGTGATGACATCACGTATTCCGGGACCGTATCGGCCGCCGTTGAAGGAACCCTCTTAGGTATTCCTGCCTTTGCCATATCGGCTGTCGAGTCCCGACAGCGAGACTTGAACGGCGCGGCCGCCTTTGCATCTGGCCTCGCCCTGGTTGTTCTGGAGCGAGGCCTCCCGCTGGACACCCTCCTCAATGTCAATGTGCCCCCCGGGAAGGTGAAGGGGGTCGCGGTTACGAGGCAGGGAAAGCGAACCTACAACGAGGTCATCGTGGAGAAAATAGATCCTCGCGGGAAGACCTATTACTGGATTGGAGGAGGAGAGCCCACCTGGGAGCTCCTGGGTGGGACGGATTACGAGGCTGTGATGGAGGGGAAAATCTCGATCACCCCGTTGCATCTTGATTTGACCAATCATGATGCGATCCAGACCCTGAAGTCCTGGGAGGCCCTCCTGGCGTGACGAGATCCTTCATACCGTGGCGTGCTGGATTCTTCGATGCCCAACAAGGCCGCACGAATGGGGGAGGGGACGGGTGGCGCGAAGCTGGCGGCAATCATGTTGTGGCGAGGGAACGAATGGTCAAGGAACAGCTGGAACGACGAGGGATCCACGACGTCCGCGTCCTCGAGGCGATGCGCAAGGTCCCTCGACACCTGTTCGTTGACCCGTCCTTGGGCTGGCGGGCGTACGAGGACTGCCCCTTGCCGATCGGGGAGGGGCAAACCATATCACAACCTTACATGGTCGCCATCATGACTGCGTCCCTTTTACTCCGGGGGAGCGAGCGGGTTCTTGAGATCGGGACCGGATCAGGCTACCAGGCCGCCGTCCTGGCAGAGCTTTCCGCCTGTGTCTATTCAATAGAGCGAGTTCCCGTTCTCGCTGAACGTGCCCAAAGGACCCTAGGTGGTCTGGGATACGACAACGTTTCCATCCAGGTGGGAGATGGAAGCCTGGGATGGCTTGACGCCGCCCCCTTCGAGGCGATTGTAGTGACGGCGGGCGCCCCCGAGGTTCCCACACCGCTTGTGGAACAGCTTCAGGTCGGGGGACGGTTAGTCATTCCTGTTGGGTCTTCGTATGCCCAAACGCTCCGGAGAGTTATAAGGAGAGAAGACAGGGTCGAACAGGAAGAGTTGGTTGGTTGTGTCTTCGTGAAGCTCATAGGCAAACATGGATGGGAAGAAGAGGGGGAGGAGAAGTATTGAGCGTCGGGGCGTGGCGCAGCCTGGTAGCGCACTTGGTTCGGGACCAAGGGGTCGCCGGTTCAAATCCGGCCGCCCCGACCAACACCGTGGTTTCGTGCAGGAAAAGAGGGGCGGCAGAGTGGATTTGGTCGAGGGCGAGACCAGGGAACAATGATTCCGGAGAAAGCATCGCTCAAGGCACGGGTCATCGGCAGGGTCCAGGGTGTCGGCTTCCGTTTCTTCACAGAACGTGTCGCTGAAGACATCGGACTTTCCGGCTACGTCATGAATTGCCGCGACGGCAGCGTTGAGGTTATGGTCGAGGGGGAACGGGAGGCGTTGGGAAACTTTCTTCGGCGACTGAAGCAAGGTCCTTCGGGGGCCCGCGTGGAGAGGGTGGAGGAGACGTGGGGACCCTACACGGGACGGCACACGGGATTCTCCATTCGATTTGGGGGATGAGGAGTCAGACCATGCCGGAACAAACAATCACCGATCTCAAAACGAAAATTCGGGATGTTCCCGATTTTCCTAAACCTGGCGTCGTCTTTAAGGACATCACTCCTCTCCTTGCCGACAGGCAGGCTTTCCGAGCAGCGCTCGACCTTTTGGGTGATCGCTATCGGGATCGGGGGGTTGAACTGGTCGTTGGGGTCGAGGCCCGGGGATTCATCATTGCCTCTACCTTGGCTTACAAACTAGGCGCAGGGCATGTCCTGATCCGAAAAGCAGGGAAGTTGCCGTTTAAGACACACCGGGCAGCTTATCAGTTGGAGTATGGGACGGATGCACTCGAGATCCACGAAGACGCCATTCACCCTGGGGCACGTGTCCTCATTGCGGACGACGTCCTGGCGACAGGAGGAACCGTTGCAACTGCTATCGACCTTGTGAAGAGGGCAGGGGGAGAGATCTTGGAAGTAACGTTCTTGGTTGAGTTGGCCTTCTTGAAGGGACGAGAAAAGCTTGGAAATTGTCCGATGTTTTCGCTTATCCAATATTAGTCTCGATTCTACCTCCAACTAACGCTTCTACCCACCTCCCGCATTCTCGAATTCCAAAAGCGTGGACAACATCTGCGGCTCCTCAAACCAATGCTAGGACTGTTCCTTCTCTTCGGCACGAGTCGCCCCTTGGCCTTTCAGGGGAAGTACCCGGCCGGGCCTATCATCCTCATGGCCCCGGCGCTTCGCCCTAAAGTGTGCAGTGATTCTTGGCAGAACTGTAGTGATGAGATCGTTCCATCCCTTGACGGTTTTGGGAGCCCCATCACTGAGTGCAAGTTCCTGGTACAACAGGTAGTTGGTGTCACCTGGACCAATGCCGAGACCTCGAAGGCACAATCGCAGACTCTCCCTTGTTGCAACCTGTGCTGCCGTTAAGTCGTCGTAGGCTGGATCTGATCCCAGTAAATAGTCGGTGGAGACCTCGAGAGCCTGGGCCAGTCTTCTCAGCGCGTCGCCCCTCGGTTCTGACTCACCCCGTAGCCACTCGTAGACAGACGCCTGTTTGAGGCCGGAACGGCGTATTAAGTCGGTCTTCCGCCATCCTTTGGCCCCCAAGACGCCCAAAAGTCTGCGACCAACCTCTTTGGCTCTGCTTTCCCCTGGCATGGCTCCATTAAAATAGGACAATTGGCCAAAATTGTCAAATTTTTCTTGACAAGAATGAAAAGTTGGCCTATATAAACATAGAATATTATGTCTTTCCATCTGTTCCTTAAGATCGGCCGGTGTATCAGAAGTCGTGCCTGCAATAGACCCAGGGCGAGGGTGGGTAGGAACCCTCGAGGCGAACAACGGAAAGGGGGTGAGAGAAGTGAAAAAGATCGTAGCAGTCCTGCTTGCGCTGGTCCTCCTCGCGCCAGGGGCGGTGGCCTGGGCGGAGTCTGACCCAAACCAGAGCACCATGGCACAGATTGGCTATGGCACCGGAGCCGTGGTTGGATCAGCCGTCTACTTCCCCCTAAAGACGACCTTTTGCGTCCTGGGGGGACTCGGCAGTATCTATACGCGAATTTTCGTCGGGCCGAGAGCCACCCATGAGCTGGTCAGTTCTACCTGCCGGGGGACTTGGGCGATTACGCCAGGAACCCTCAGGGGCGAGGAGTCTGTCACCTTTGTCGGCGACGTCCCCCCAACCCAGTATGACGTGGAAGCAGAGGCAACGTACTAGTCCCTGATACAGGAGGGGAGCAAACGCTTCCTCCAAAGATCCGAGAGGGGTTGCAGGGAGGTCTACACGAGACCTGTAACCCCTCTCTTTTTCCTGACATAGAACCCTTTTCTTGATTCCTGATGAGAAGAGGGGGGCAAGTGAGAAACGACCCAACGAGCGATACCCTTGTCCGGCCACTGGACCGGGTGGAGCAGGCCAATCGTCGCCTGATGCAATTGGCCCCTTGGGCTCAGGCCCTCTTCGGGGCCATGTTCCTGATCGGGGAAGTCCCTAGCCGCGCAAATTGTTCTTACACGATACTTTAGAAAAGTGTATTTAAGTCTATAAAAGTTTCGGTTTGATACATCAGTTATGAACCATAGGAGTTCAAATGGAGGGGCGTCTGCGTGGGGGAGAGAGTATAAAAGGACGATCGCATACGGCTCCGTCTTGCTTAGGCCCCTTCATTGCCTTAGAATGAGGCTGTAGATGCAGGAGCCGCTTTCTCTTGTGGGGAGAACGGTCGCTTCCTCACTCTCGAGAAACCATAACAAGTAACGGGCCTGTAGCTCAGACGGACAGAGCAGAGGTTTCCTAACACTGCTCCCGTCTACCACCGAAGCCCTGGTAAACCCAACACTTACCAGGGCTTCCGTATGTTTGGTGAGTGCAGTAAGGTGCAGCAAAAGGCAGCCTTATCCACCGGGTCAGCACAAGCCTGAGTGCAAGACTTACCTGCATCCTGTAGGCAGACACAGCCTGATCCGTATTATAAGGTGATCCTCACCTGTAGGCATTGGCTCTATGCAGCCCCTTCCTACTTCAAAGGGGTCCCCCGCCGTCCCTTAGCCCAAATCTGCCAAGCAAGCCCCCGTGATCCCATGCCCCACGCATCTCTCCCTCGCTGGCAAATGGAACATACACGCCAGTCGTGGGCACAATGTGTCCACCCGCCATGTCCTTCCCAGAATCTGAAGAGTCTTGACAACCAGCCCCTACAAAACACCACGAGCGCCGAGTTGCCCCGACGCCCGTTGGATATTGCCAGCCCGCTGCGCCTACTTCTTCCGACTCCGTCTCCTCACTACCGCGCCCATGCCCACTAGCCCGGAGCCGAGGAGCAGCAGGGGCCGGGTTTGGGAACAGGAGCACGCGAGGCCTTAACAAGAACGTCGTGCTCCCAAAGGTAAGGGGCATGGTATTGCCCCGTCGGAGTTTGAGAGAGGAACGGTCGATAACCGCTACCCCGTCCGCTTGAGTGAGATCAGCGGCAGATGGTTGATGCGAACTTTCTTGCCATCCACGCCCTCCCACCATGCCACCATTTCCTCGGTCGGCCCCACCGGAAAATAACGCAAGACACGGGATTCCAGGGCTTCAGGGAGCGGAGTTCCCCAGTCTATCTGGCAGAGGAGGGTCAAGACCATCCGGTCTACGGCGTGGTCGGGCAGGTGCGTCTGAGGCAGATCATTGCCTTTTCGCTGATGTGTTGCAACAGGCCTCTGTTCGCGCCAACCCTCTCCGACTCGACAGTCGATGATCATCTATCCCTCTGGCGTGGCTCGGAAGATTGCGGCCAGCTCATGCCGGAGAAAGGCAAAGTGGCGTGCGACGCGGCCGTACGTTATATCTTCATAACGTCTCAACCGGTCAATGATCTGCCGTTGCTCCTCGAAGCTCTGGTAGATGGTTCGTAGAACGGGTGACGAAGACTGCGAGAATATGGTCGACCGCCTTTCCGGGGACCGGAGGACATTCCATAACGTCCTAAGTAGCATTACTCTCCTGCTTAATTCCGTCTGGAGATCCAAGGCCGTCCTGGCTTTTTCCTCCGTCTTCCGTCCCCTCTTCTGGGACCGACCACAACCTAGGGGCCTCCGGATAAGCACTCCATTCTGCTGGCCGTTGCCGGACACGACGGTCGATGATCACCCGCACTTTTGTAAGAGGTCGGAGGATCTTGGTCAATTCCTGTTGGAGATCGGCAAAGCGTCGGGCAAGAATCCAGTAATTCATGCCTCTCTCCTTCGACGCTTGGACCCTCGACACAGCCTCGGGAAGAAATGCAATGCATCCCCAGGGCCAACATGAAGCGGAAAGTCGGGCCCAATCAGGCAAGTCTTTTGTTTGCGGGCAGATGTCGTGGTTTAGCCCGATAAGGAGTGGGGCTAATAGGTCGTGGAGCGGAGCTGATACGGGATGCAAAGCTTGCATGGCCATGAAATGATTTCAGGGCGAGGTCCTCGTGCGATGGCGGAATCGTCTGGACGGAAGTAATCGGTCGGAGTGTCCTACGCGAGCTTCGTCTTGGCTGCACAGGGAAGGTCATCTGAAGCGCACCCTAAGGAAAGCAAGAGGCGTGAGGTAGAAAGGGAAACGAAGCTGAGGTGGACCGTCGTGGGGGTCGTGGTGCTACTTGGCACCGTGTCGATGTTCGGCTCTGGCTAGTGCTTTCAGACAACCAGCCAAACCAGCTCCTGTCTCCTCCTTGCCAAAGCCCAGGATCTGCACGAGGCGTGGAAGGGCCTCTTCAGCAGGTGGTAACACGGCCTGACTCGTCCCCTCGCCTCCTCCCCTGTGCACTACAAACACCACGGCGCCGAGGGTGTCCCCGACGCTCGTGGGTGGCTATCGTCCATGCTGCTGTGACAATAGGAGTCCCGACTACTTAACCTTAACGGCGTTCCCGCTCCCCCCACAGATTCTCTGGTAGTCGGTGATCCTAACGGACGTCACAGTGGTGTTTTCAAAGTTGACATCCGTATCACCAAGGACAAGGATCTTGCCTCCCCGCGAGATCTGGCCTTGTAACACAATCTCGTCGGGCTCTAACCTCTTGGGTAGGTCGACACCGGCGCCTGCGAGACGCGTGAAAGTGCAGTTCAACAGCCGCTGCGTGAAACTTCTGTCTGGGTTAACCTCATATTCGATGTCACAGCGGAACCCGTTTTGACGTATTGGGCTCGAGCCGGGAGTACCCACGTTGTCGAGGAGGACGACGTTTCGGCCGGTCCAGCTCCCAGTCCCGTCACGGTTGTAGTGCGCGATTCCTTGATAAACGAGTACAATTCTGCCCCGGGGTCCCCGGAGCAGGAGCGAGGGAGGGTCTTCGAACACATTCCCTCCACCCGGGTCATTGGCGAGCGACCCGCTGCTACAGGTTTGTGTGAGACTAAACGCGTAGTCGCCCTTCAACTTGTTGTTCAGGTTTTTTGCTTCCCCGACGTCTCCTCCTAGAAGAGCGAATGCGATTGAGAGCAAAAAGGCTACTCTGATTGACCGCATGACATTGCGTTGCATAACGAACCTCCTCTCTCGACGTCGACTGGCCCGAAAATAAAACAGCCCTCCGGGCCATAATTAACCCGCAAGGGCGTCCGACTGTTTGGTGTGTCGTCGACTGTGCCTGTGGTGGGCTGGGGGCTAAGGTCACCCCGGTTTCATACTCGTACTACTTTTGGGAAACCAGACCTTCCTCGATCTATCGGTGAGCTACTCGACAACTCGAAGGATGGCTCTTTAGTATTTTTAATAAAACTATGCAGGCCCAACGCGCCCGTCAAGAGGCCATTTGCTTCATTTTTCAGCTTATTTGATCTATTCGTTGGTCAGGTGACGGCGGGCAATTATTGCCATGATTGGGATCACAAATCGCGAGGGTTCTTCGACGGAAGGACAAGTGGAGTGAATGATCCTTGACGCCCCTGGCACGGTCAGGGATACTTAAGCCGCTGGAGGAGACGCACGGATGGAACCGGGGTAGGCATAGTTTCTAGCCCACCTCTGGCGCAATCGACGGCGCACCAAGCACCCAGACGCCTTCTCGGGTCCGATGGGGCCTGGGAGGGCATTATTACAGGTGAGCAGATCCTCCTGATAAGTATTGTTCCACGGGGTTTAAGGCAGGAAATGCATGGATGGGACCGGGATAGCCCGGTATGTAAAACAATTTGGCAGATAGTACAAGCCACGGGAGGTTGCATCGATGATTCTGACCACTACTCCAACCATTGAGGGTAAGACGATAAAGGAATATCGTGGTGTAATCACTGGCGAGGCCATTTTAGGTGCGAATGTGTTTAAGGACTTTTTCGCAGGCATCCGGGATATTGTGGGGGGAAGATCAGCTGCGTATGAGCGGGAGCTGAGGCGGGCTCGTGAGATCGCGCTCCAGGAACTCCAGGAAGAAGCCATGAGGGTTGGCGCGAACGCGGTTGTTGGGATTGACTTGGATTATGAGGTTGTTGGTAAGGGCGGAAGCATGCTGATGGTTAGCGTCAGCGGGACTGCTGTGGTAGCAAAGTAGCAGGTGGGAGAGCCTGAGATAGCGTATGGTTGGTACCCCTGCCGGTCTCAACCTCCAACAGGCTTAAGCTCTCTTCGGGAGGCTCACGGATGGAACCGGGGTAGGCATAGCTCCTAGCCCACCTTCGGCACAATGGACGGCGCCCCACCGTGATCTTCTTTGGGATGGAATATGGGATTTCTAAATTTCCTGAAGAGGCTATTCGGCATCGCGGGTGCTGGGTTCACCCCGCGGGCCGGGTACGTCGACCGAAAGAGGACAACCAAGACTGGTAAGCTTCGAGCCGCTCCCGCAAGGACGCGCGTGCGTCCGGTCCAGATCGCGGCCGTCCGGCCTGCCGCGCGGTCGGGCTGGCGAGCGCTTTTGGCGATGCTGGTCGCGCCGCTGGTGGTCCGGGTCCTCGTGGGTGCCGTCGTCATTTTGGCGGCTTGGTCTGCGGTCAACTGGATATACCAGGTCATCCGCAAGCCGACCGAGCTGTTCTTTCCGGTGAGCGGCGCGCTCGCCAAGAGCCCGCGCGGGACGTGGCGGTGGTACGGGCCGCTTTTCAGTCAGCATTCGACGGCCGTCATCACGCCCGAGCTTCTGGCCGCGCTCGCCCAGGTCGAAGGCAGCGGCAACCCCGTGGCGCGGACGTTCTGGCGGTGGCGTCTGACGTGGAATCCCTTGGAGCTCTACCAACCTGCGTCGAGCGCGGTCGGCATGTACCAGATCACCGACGCGACGTTCCGCGAGGCGAAGCGCTACTGCATCCACGACCATGTGGTGGTCGAGGATGGCCCCTGGCACGACGTGAGATCGTGCTGGTTCAACAGCCTCTACACTCGCGTCGTGCCGAGCCACGCCATCGAGATGACAGCGGCCCTGCTGGATCGCGGCGTCGCGAGCGCGATGGGGCGCCAGGGGATCACCAGTGCCACGCTCCGGCAGAAGCAGAATCTGGCCGCTGTGATCCACCTGTGCGGAGCCGGGGCGGGCGACGCCTATGCAAGGCGCGGCTTCCGGCTGACCGCCCGCCAGCGGTGCGGTGACCACGACGTCAACGAGTACCTCGCGAAGGTCAACGCGATGAAGCGGCAGTTCGCCCGGCTTGCGGCCTCCGGCTAGCTGCCCAGCCCGTCAGCACCAGTGACCACGAGGGGGGTAAAGGTACCGAACACCTGATTTTCTTGGATCTGATTTTCAATTCCTGGGAAGCGGGAAACGAATTCCGGGGACACAATACCGGTTTTTCCCTGCTCTCAACACTTCGCTCTTGGCACGTAGTCGTAATGGAACCGGGGTGAGGCATAACTCCGGCCCACCGCAGGCACAATCACCGGCGCACCAAGCACGCAGACGCCCTCTCAGGCGAAGCACGGCTCGGGAGGGCGTTTTTCTTTTTCGAACGGAACCGAGTCGAGGTGGGAGCGGCCTTCTATTGCTGACCACGGCGGTCGGTCCACTCAACGATGTCGTAAAACGTGAAAGGAGGATGCGCGTTTATGACGAGGATATTGAAGCAGGATGCCGAAAGGCTGTTAGCTGACGTGTTGGAGGAGTATGTATTCTGGTGCCATGATGGCCAGGTCCTCAGAAATATGCCAGAGCTCCAGAAA
>CAYGBT010000003.1:0-120769 GCA_964348275.1 uncultured bacterium | reverse complement strand
AATCCCCGGCTGATTGCGACTCCGAGGATGAGCACCAAGACGGCGACGAGGGCGTTGATACGGGCCAGAAGCGTCACCCTTCGCCGAAGCCGAAATGTCTCCTCTCCTCGACCTCCTTGTTTCAGCTGCGCGGTAAGTCTCGGACCGATGAGAAAGTCGTGGAGGAGGCTCAAAAAGAGAATTACGCCGATCAGGATCAACTTCGCGACGATGACCGGGGTCGTCTGGAAGGCCCGAATGCCCCAAAGAATGGGCCCGGTTACAAGGAGGACCCCGATCGCAGCCCAGCCAAGCTTCAGAAACCGTTGGCCGACGGCGTTCAGGAGGACTGCCCGCTCCGCCGGCGAACGGTTGCGCAGTACTGGGGTGAGCACCAACCCCAGGAAGAGCATCCCGCCGATCCAAACCACCGCCCCGAGCAGGTGAAGCGTGATGAGGGTCAAATACCCCAACCGTCTCTCCGTAATGATCAACCCGAGAGGGACGGAATTTACTCTTCCCCAGCACTCGCACCAAGGGTCCCAATACGATACCACGATTCGGCCTGGAGCGCGCCCTGCGCATAAACCGGTCGGCCAGTCGAAGTGAATTGAATCATGTACGATACCTCCGGTGGCAGTAAAGCCGATTCCATGAGCGAACGTCGCGTGGTCGGATTCAGTTGACCGGGAAAGGCTTCCAGGCATATAGTACACTGCGGTCTTATCCCGTATGCCTTGATCCTAAACGTTGCCAAGCACGCCTGTCCCCTTCACGGACTCTCCCGCGAAGGTCCAGCGTTGGCCCTGCAGTGTGCCCAGCGACGGGGATTTTAGGCAGATCCACACGACATGGAGGTCGCCCTTCCGGAGGAGACAGCGAAATGGCTGAGACAAAGGTTCACGGGTTTCTCTACTTCCGGGTACCGCCCGGGTTCCGAACCCGGGAGGAAAGAAAAAAGGTTCACGACGCGGCGGAGGAAGCGCAGAAACTCCCGGGAGTCGTGGCTCTATACCCGTACAGCCTGGTAGGGCTGCGAGCCTCTGCGGAGATGGGCTTCTGGGTGGCGACGGAGGACATCGAGGCCTATCAGAGCGTCGGGAGCCGGTTTCTCCAGACACATCTGGAACTCACGGCGAGCCTCTGGGGTTTCGTGCGCCCTTCGCAATACACCGGGCAGAGCGGGATCAGCGTGGCAGTGCCGGGGGAACGGAAGCGGTATCTGGTGGTGTACCCTTTTATCAAGACCCACGACTGGTATCAGCTTTCGGCAGATGACCGCCGGGAGACGATGAAGGAACATGCTCGGGTGGGACACGCCTTCAAGGAGATCGAGCAGCTGCTGGTGTACTCCACGGGTATCGCCGACTGGGAGTTTGTGGTAGGGTACGAAATGGACGATCTCCCACGCTTTTCCGAGCTCGTGATGGCACTCCGAAGTACGGCCGGTCGGCCATACACGCGTCGTGATACCCCGATTTTCGCCGGCCGGTACGGCTCACTGCAGGACGTGCTGCAGGCGGTCTTCGGGGAGGAGGGTTGAGAATCCGCGCTTATGTCCCAGGATCCCGCACTGCTTCGTGAGGTCTTTTTCTCCCTCCTCGAGGAGAACCGGATCATGACCTTGGCAACCTCCGGGGAGGAAGGTCCATGGGCTGCACCTGTCATCTACGCCTGGGAAAACCATTCAGCAGCAGTTTCCCTCTACTTTATGTCTCGACTCTCGACCCGCCACGTCAAGAATCTCTTAGACGCGCCGCGAGTGGCCGCCGCCATCCATCCGAATGAAACCCGTCCGCTCCGAGGTCTTCAGGTCGAAGGCACCGTGGAGCTGCTGCGGGGTAAAGAGGCCCTGCGGGTCATCAGGCTTTACCTTCGTCGATTCCCTCTGGCCAGAACGCGTTTTCCCATTCGGGCGGTCCTCCGGGAAAAGATCGACATTCGGTTCTTCCGGTTCGTGCTGGACCGGGTCTTTATCCTTTCGGAGATCCATTTTGGATGGGGAAACCGGTACCTCCTTGAACTGCCCACCGGGATGGTCTCCCAGGCGGAGGGGTGGGAGTTACAGTGAGGGGGAGACCCAGGACCTCTGGAGCCACGCATGACTTATACCATCGTCCTCTTTCTCCACGTCCTTTCAGCCGTGACGTGGGTCGGCGGGAACATTCTTTTCTTCGCCGTGGCCCCACGACTCCGGGCGAACCCCGAGGGGGGTCCCATGGCCCTTCGGGTGCTCGGGAGAACTTTCCGGGTGCTGTCGTGGGTCGCCTTTATCCTTCTCCTGACGACCGGCGTGTATTTTATCAGTCAGGGGTGGGACTGGCGAATGTGGCCCCTCTCCTTCAAGCTCGTGCTCGTGGGGGTGGTGCTCCTTTTCAAGGTGTTGCATGACTTCTGGATCGCCCCGACCGCGGCGCAGAAAAAGGGAGGATTCTTTTACGCTGCGCTCTGGATCGGACGGACAAACCTCTTCCTCGGTATCGTGATCTTGTACGTATCGGTGGGGATGCGAGGATAAAGATCAGGCATCGAATGATGCGCGATCGCATTCTGAAAGCAGCCCGCGGAGAGCCCGTCGAAACGACGCCCATCTGGATTATGCGTCAGGCAGGCCGGTATCTCCCCGAGTACCGAGACCTCCGGAAAAAATACTCCATGGAGGAGATCTGTCGGACACCGGATCTCACCGTGGAGGTGACGCTTCAGCCTCTCCGCCGCTTTGACCTCGACGCGGCCATTCTCTTTTCGGATCTGCTCGTCCCGCTTTGGGGGATGGGGGTTTCCTTTGATCTGGTCGAGGGAAAAGGCCCTGTCTTACGAAAAGCCCTCACGCCCACCGAGCTCGCATCGCTCCCTCCCCTTGATCTCGGCGAGCTGGACTTTACCTTCAAAGCCATCCGACTGCTCCGCCGGGACCTGGACCGCCCCCTAATCGGCTTTACCGGCGGGCCCTTCACCTTCGCCTCGTACCTGATCGAGGGGAAGCCCTCTCGGGATTATCCCAAGACGCGGACTTTTCTCCACGCCCATCCTCGCGAGTGGGAAGCCTTGATGAAGCGACTCGCCCAGAACCTGGTCCTCTATCTCAGGGCGCAGATCGAGGCTGGGGTGCAGATGGTCCAGGTCTTTGATTCCTGGGTCGGCGTCCTTTCGCCGGAGGATTTCCGGGAGCGCGTGAAACCACATTTGACCGCACAGCTCGAGCAGGTCGGAATCGGAGTCCCTCGCATCTATTTCAGCACGGGAAGCTCTCACCTCTTCACGGAATTTGCCGGATTGCCCGCGGAGGTGATGGGAGTAGACTGGCGGGTTTCTTTGACCCAGGCCAAGGGATTCTTTGATGACGCCTACGCCCTTCAGGGGAATCTCGATCCCATCCTGCTGCTCGGCAAAGAAGAGGACCTTTTCGCCAAGGCGGTGGCAATCGTGATGGAGGGACGGGCCCTCGCCGGGCACATTTTCAACCTCGGCCACGGCATTCTTCCCCCTACTCCACCCGAACGCGTGCAACGCCTCGTAGATCTGGTACATGCAAAAGGAGAAAGACGATGATCGGTGTCTTGCTCATGGCCTATGGAACACCGAGAAGTCCGGATGAGGTGGAAGCCTATTTCACCCATATCCGCCGGGGACGCAAGCCCTCGGAGGAAGAAGTGGAAGAGCTCAAAGAGCGGTACCGCGAGATCGGGGGCGTATCGCCGCTCACCGAGATCACTGAGGCACAGGCGAAGGGGCTTCAGGATGTCCTCGACCGGAAAGCGCCAGGGCGTCTTGGAGTCTATCTCGCCATGAAACATTGTCCTCCCTTCATCCCGGAGGTGGTGGAGCGGATGATCGGCGATGGTATTCGGGAGATGGTGGCCTTGGTGCTTGCCCCTCACGAGTCCCGCATGATCATCGACGATTACATGAGGTACGCGAGAGACACCTTGGCGGCGCACCCGGACGTGAAAGCACACGTCATCCGGACCTGGCACCTGAATGCCAACTACCTTTCTGTTTTAGAAGGAAGAATTCAACGCGAACTCGCTGCCTTCCCTCGTCCCGGGGCCGAGCAGACCATGGTCCTCTTTACGGCCCATAGCCTCCCGGAGAAGATCCTCGACACGAAAGATCCCTATCCGGTGCGTCTTGAGGAGAATGCCCACGCCCTTGTGGAACGTCTTTTCCTCCCCCACTGGCGCCGGGCCTACCAGAGCGCGGGGAAGACCCCCTTTCCCTGGCTCGGTCCGGATCTCTTGGACGTGCTCGAAGAGCTCAAGGAGGAGGGGTATTCCCAAGTGCTCGTGGTTCCCATCGGCTTCGTGGCCGATCATCTCGAAGTCCTCTATGATATCGACCTTGAGGGACAAGCGAAGGCCCGCGAGTTGGGGCTCACCCTCCGCCGAACCGAATCCCTGAACACCGATCCCGAGTTCCTGGAGGGATTGGCGAACGAGGTGCTGCAACGGACAATCTCCGCTCCTCCAGCCGGGCCGGAGAAGCGCCCATCCAGATAAAGACGCCCGTGGGGGCCGGGCAAGCCCCTAGGGAATCGAAATGTTAGCCTCAACTTTTTCTCTTGCAGGTTGTGGTCAAGTGATTTTGTGCGCCTCCCTTACCCGCGGGCCGCAACCTGCTCTGACATTAGTGAAATTCCCACTTTGCGATGAAGAGCGCGGCAACGTTGCGTTCTTTCATGTCGGTCACCGGTGCCTTCACTGAGACGCCGAACGCCAGGTCTTCCAGGGGGCTGTCGTGCTCGAACGGAGCCAGCCAGAAGCCCCCGGCGAGCTCGATGATTGTGCCTTCCTCGCGGTCCTCGATGGCCTCCAAAATTTCCGTGCCTAAGACTTCGAACGTGGGGATGAGGATCCCATCGAAGAGCGGCATGTTGATGGCGATGTTCCAGACGAGCTCTTTTTCCTTGACCTTATGGTTGCCGGGCTCTTCGGCCTCTTCTTTCTGCTCGTCCGAGAGCCGGACCTGTTGCTCAAAGCCGAACTGGACGTGAACCCCGAGGTCCGGAACGCTCCCGCCCAAGGGGACGGCGGAGCCCGCTGTCATGAAGACACCCCATTCTCCTGTCCCGCCAATCTCCTTGTTCTCTGAGCCCGACGGCACAGCGACCTCCGCGTCGATTGAGAAGATGAACCGGTTCTCGGGCGCCTGATACACCAGATACTTGCCCGAGAGCTCCACGTCCCCGAGGTTGCGCTCTTGGCGGCCACGCTCAGGGTTCCGAACAACGTAGGGGATCTCCAACCCAAGCTGCAGCCGGTCGAAGAGTACCGCGGAGGCGCCGATCCCGATCTCGACCTCGTTCTCCTTTTCCTTATCGTCGAAGAGGACCTCGACCTCGATCTCCTTCTCGGGAAACGATCGCTTCGTGAAGATGGGCTCGGCCAGCTCCTCGGCGTGTTCCTCGACGTCCGCCCACGCCCCGGTGGGCAAGGACATGAGGACCGCCGCCATGCAAATTGCCAGGATTCGTTTCTTGATGCACCTCCCTCCTCAGTGTTGAATTCCCATTTCAAGGCTTCATGGATACACTCCCAGCTCCACCGTCGGGACCTGGCTGGAATCCCGACAAGAGTACTCAATGCCCATGCCCTTTTCGGGGCCCCTGGTCATGGTGATCCGCCTCCGCTGGCCGGGCAGGCTTGGGGGGCGGCCGGGCCTGCTGGTCGCCCGGGGTCTTGAGGGTGCCGACATACGCGGCGAGGGCGGTGCGCTCCTCTCGGGACAGGCCGTAGCTTGGTACCACCGGATGGGCGTCCGCTGTCTTCTCACCCCCCAGCCAGCCGATCAGGTACGGAAGCTGGAGCCGGAGCCCCGCTCCTTGCAGATTCGGGCCTTGAAAGGCCCTCTGGACCCTGGCCGGTCTCGTCGCACTCGTCTGATGGCAGGACCCGCAGCGCAGATCCCGGAACAGCCTCTCGCCCCGCGCGGCCACCGTCGCATCGGTGGGCACCGGAACGGGTGGTTGCCCCTCGCGGAACGCCTCGAGAAACGCGGCGATGGCATCGGCCTCCGCCACGGAGAGGCGGAAGTCGGGCATCCGAACCGCCGTGCCGGGAACGTGTCCGGCCGGCCGGACCGTGTGGGGCGCGCGGAGGAACGCGCGCAGCCACTCGGGGCGGACGCGCCGTCCTTCTTCAGCGAGAGGTGGGGCCACCACGACGCGCTCGTGCATGCGCGTGATATCGTGGCACCCAGCACAGTTCATCTCGGCCATCAGCGCCCATCCCTCTCCCGGAATGACATCCGGATAGGTCGCCTTGGCCCGGGCGAAGGCGGCGTAGTCGAGTTGGGGGGGTGCCTCTTGGCCCAGGGCCAGGACGGTGGCGACCAGCGCTTGCTGGTGCTTTGCCTCGTCCCCGCCCAGCACGTCCTCGGGGCCCGAGTCGGCATCCTCAAAGAACGTCGGCATCTTGGTATTCGGCACGATCGACTGCGGGTTCCGGATCCAGCGAGCGATATACGTGGGCTGCAGCCGCTGCCCAGCCTCGAGGAGGTTGGGGCCGTGCTCCTCCGGCTTGCCTTCCGGCTTTTGCTCACCCCGGTAGTGGCATTTGAAACAGTCGAAGTAGTCTTTCGACATCAGCTTTGTTCCGGCCGCGACGAGCGCGGGATCCACCGACGGGGGTGGCGCCGTGGCGGCCACCGCGGTGGGGCGACGGGTTTCCCGCATGTCGGTGAGGATGTGGAGGGTGAGGGCGAGGGCTTCGCGATCGGTCAGCTGGAAGCCCGGCATGCGGGAGGTGAGAGCGGGGCGGATGGGATGGGGCTGCTTCAGGAAGGCAAAGAGCCACTCCGGTCGGACCTTTTCGCCTTCGCGCGACAGATCCGGCGCCACGGCGGCGTGCCCCTCTTCTCCATGTCCGTGTCCCCCGCCGTTTGCTGCCATCCCGTGTTCCATGCCGGGGATACTGTGGCATGCGTTACAGTGCAGCCGCTCCACCAGCCGCTGGCCCTCCTGGGCGGTCGGGCTCAATTTCGGCATCATCTCGTGGTCTTTCATGGGCATCGCCTTCCCGTGGCCCTCATCCCGATGGTCGGGGGCCTTGCGCGTCGGCCGCGGCTTCCCCTTATGCTCATGGCCTTTGTCCGCGTTGACCGGCAGGGCAAGCGCGAGGGCTGCGCCGACGACAAGCGCGCACGCGACGAGCAGGGCGCTGCCTGGTCGCCGCTCCCGCGCATGTGACGTTTCTGCTCCTCCGTACATCTGATTCTCCTCCGTCAATGGATCACCGGGGATCTTGACCAAATCCCTCTGCCCTCCTCTCATTCATTTTGCAGGCACGGCTGCAGTCTCTTATAGCCAGCCCGTGTCGAAGTCGAGCCGGAGGAAATAGCGAACGCTATCCCCGAAGGAGCGCGCAAACTCGCTGTCCCGGGGGAAGTTGAGCTCGACCCCGTACACGAGGCGACGAAAGAATTTACTCTGTAATTGGTTCATCGCCATGAGGCGGACCACGGCCCCGTCATGCCCAATCGGCGCCCGGTTGATGTTGAGATTGATGAAGGCAAAGGGATCGATGTGGTAGTAGCCGCCGCCGACCAGGAAGCGGTCAATCCCGAGAAGGTCCTGAAGGAGGCCCTCTGGGCTCGGAACCATGAGGGCGCCAAAGCCCGACACCGCGAAGTCTTCGTCCGCGGCGGCGAGATTGACGGCGGTCTCCAGGGCGAGCTTGAGCATCACACCCTTGCCGAGCTTGACCTGGCCGTCGACGTTGTTGCGTAGGACCTCGAAGTCTTCTTGTGCCGCGGTCACCGCGAAGGGGAGCAGATAGCGGCCCTTCGCCACATCCCGGGCCACCTGATCCGGATCATTCCAGTCCTCGTAGCTCCCCGAATAGCGGAGGGTGACCGGCCCGAGGGAAGCGGATTGCACCACCCATTCGAGCCGGAACAGCTCAGTCAGGTCCAGGCCCCCGCGCTCGGTAATCTCCGGCTCAAAGGAAGCCGCGTTGGCCGAGGCGCCAAGGGCCACCTCTTTGATCACCGAGCCATCAAAGGGGAGATGGACGCTTCCGCCCGCTTGGTACAACCGGACGTCGTCGTCATATTCGAGGAACTCGCCGTTCACCACGTGATAGGTGGGTGGGAGAAAGCCATACCGAACGCCCAGGGAGGGCCCGCCGAAACGTTCCTTGAGCAGCTCCGAAATCACCACGCCGGCCGTCTTGAGGGCATAGCCGCGGGGCGCCCCTGTGCCGGCCAGCTCACTGAAGGAGAGGACCGGTGACTCATCGCTTGTCTCCCCCTCCAGCACGAAGGTGAGGATCCCCTGGCCGGCGAGCCAGGATCCCTCTGCGCCCCGCAGGCGCCCTTCGCCCCGGGTGCGGCTGCGCCACTCGAGGGCGTCCGCATCGACGGGGTCGACCGATCCATCTTCGTGGCGCCCCCGGAGGAACAGGTCACCTGAAAAGCGTCCCTCCACCCAGAGCGGGCCCACCTGCAGTGGCTGCGAAGCAGTACTTGACTCATGGGTCATCGCCCCCACCGGCAAGGACGGCACGCTCAGCAGGACGATCACGTTGACGAGGATCGCCAGCTGCCTTCTCCCGGATAATTGCATGGTCCTCCTCCTGGTGCCTGGGGGCGCTCGCAGGCGTCTGACCCGGCCCCTGGATACCCCTGGTCAGTGTCCATCGGGTTGCGGTACCCCTTGCCTCAAACCCGGATCGAGTGACAGAGGCACTGGTGTCAGGCCCGCTG
Organism: uncultured bacterium; assembly: GCA_964348275.1. Taxonomy (GTDB): domain Bacteria; phylum Methylomirabilota; class Methylomirabilia; order Methylomirabilales; family CSP1-5; genus CSP1-5. The sequence goes on along the minus strand of CAYGBT010000003.1, from coordinate 112,087 downwards.
TGGACCCCAGGACGGAAAGATGTGCACGTAGACGTTTACGAGAGAGCGAAAAAAGAAGCGCGGTGCTTTCCCGCGTGGGGGTGGGAAAGGAGGCCGAAGCGATATGTCTTTGTAGAAGGTATGCTGCTCTGTCTCGAGAAAGGATGTTCGCACGAGGCTGGTATGGCCGATGTGGTCTTCGGACGGAACGACAGGAACTTCGCAGAGTACAGTAGTATGGGTTCTTGTCACTGGCGTTTTAGAATCTATGGTGGTTGTCATACAGTTCGTCAAAGAAGCAGGGCCCGAGACTCACCAGGAACGCAGAAAGGAAAAGGATCGTCCCCGCCTTATTTTTCGACACGCGGTCCTCCGAGAGTCATGATCCCGGCTCCCTGCCCAACACTACATCTTTCGCCAGCACGTCCAACGCAGGATTCCGAAGTCTGGGGCCGGAAAAAAGCTTTTCACCGCTGTGGTCTCGCGCATGTCCCTCTCACACATTACCGAGTCGGTCATCCATCCCCGCACACGCCCGACCCTTGATAGGGCGGCTCAGCGGGTTACAGCATCACGAAAAGAAGGGCGAATGCCGAAGAGATCAAGGCGAAGAAGGCCACCAGGGGGATCGATGCGCGCAAGGCTTGCCGCCTCTCAGGGAAGTTCTCCAAGGAGATCCGATAGGCCACAGCGGTTGTGGCGATGAGGCCGACAACGAGAAGGACTATCTGAATGTAGGGGACCGCCTCCGGAAAGTAGGGCCTCCAAGCATAGTTCCGGGTGCCGAAGAGGTCCCAGCCCCAGCCAAAGGGATCGGAGATCACTGGGATGATGTAGCTCCCATTCACCATCAGCATTCCGAGGACAAAGCCGATCCAGGCCAGGAGCCCCAACGGGACCAGGGCGTAGGCGTAATCCACAAAGAGCTTCTTGAGCGACAGCTTCCTCGCCCCTGCCATGGCCCGGGCGACCCACACGGTACCGAGATGAATCCCCGGGATCCCGACGAGGGCCGTCGCCCACAGCGCCCCTGCATATACGGCGAGGTTCCCCCACTTGACGGGCCCTTGGAGAAAGACGCCATCGATCGGATCCGCCACCTTTTTCCACGACCCCCACCATCCGAAGAAGACGATGAGGAACATCAGGCAGCTCCCCAACATAATGAACGATTTATAGGCCTCGTCCATCTTCCGCTTCTTCGTGAGGTCGAGGGCAAAGGGCCTCGTCTTGAAGGCTACGTTATCGTAAGCACACGTCTTGAGACACTCGGTGCAGAGTCCGCAGTAGAGGTTTCTGTCCATGCTGCCCGGATATTCATACCAGGGACAGCCCCATCCCCGTTCGTTACCCTTGACGCAGTTTTTATATGTGCACTTCTTACAGACACCTTCGTCCTTCACCTTGACCTCCAGGGCCCCCATGAGGGAGTAGAGGCCGATAAACCCCCCGACAGGACAAACATAGCGGCAGAAAATCCTCCCGATCTTTGCCTGCTTCTTGTACAGCACGGACAGCACCACGGCGAGAAAGACGAAGAAGGACAGGAGGTAGGAGGTCGCAGCAGGCCGGGTCAAGATGAGGGGGCTAAAGGTGGCCACGCCGAGGAACCCGAGGTTCTGGAGCCAGATATTGTCCAAGCTCTTCGGCCACTTGAGCCCCAGGTTCGGAAAGATTCTCCCGTTCTTTCTGACGATGGCCAGGCGAGAGAGCCATTCGGCAGGGGCCGGCAGTGGACACATCAGACACCAGGCCCTCCCCCCGACGGGGGTCAAAAGGGCAATCAACAAGAAAAACCAGAAGATCCAGATCATGATGATTGCGCCGTTCTGGTTCCCAATGGGGTTGCCGAAGATGCCGGCCAGGATCAGGATTGTGAAGACAAAGAGGTTGAGCAAGATCAGGGCAGGCTGGATCATCCGCGACATCAGGGCCCTTCTGCCGATCTTCGTCTGCATGAGGTCGAAGTCAGAGAGTCGGCTCAGGCCGTTCCGGGACCTGATCTCTTCAACGACAGGCAGTCCGATGGCGCTCTGCTGGGCTGGGCCTCTCACGATTCCTCTCGTGCTTTTCGGGTCAGATAGGCCAGGGTCCCAACGGGGGCGAGAATCATGGCGGCCAGGGCCCACCAGAATCGGTAATTGGGCCCGACCACCAGTTTCCCTACCATAAAGGGATGAAACGGACCGCAGGTGGAGGAGCACCGGACCCGAAAGGCCCCCGCTTTCTCTGCGACAAACTCGATGGTTTTTGCCCCCTCCTCTGGGACCGTGACATCGACGCCGTACCCGTCGATGTAGAAGCCGTGCTCAACATCGACGGAGTCCAAGTTGAGCCTCACCAAGTCGCCTCTGTCCACCCTGATGACTTCCGGGGTATAGCTGAACTGCTCGACCCTCACGTTGTACTCCTTGTACCCTTTCTCCGCCCTCACCAGGCCATATCGATCAAAGGCAGGCTTGCCGTGCTCATGGGCGTGCATCGTCACCTCCTCCTGGCCATGTCCGCTATGGCCTTCCTCTACGGGTTGCCGACGACCTGCGTGGCCTTCGCCGGGCTCATGGCCCTCTCCGGCCAGGCTGCCGTCCTGGAAAAGGGTAACGGGAAACAGCAGGGATGCTGCCAGCACCGCCATCCCTTTGAGCACCCTTCTCCGATCCACCCCGTGTTTCATATTCCCCTCATCCTCTGCCCACTTGCACGCGTGCTCCTGATGGTATGGCAGCCGAAGCAGTTCAGGTTTTCCATCACCATCTCACCAACGACAGGAATGACATCCCGATGCCGGGCCATCGCATTCCAAAAGCCTCCGGATGTTGTTGGCCGCCCAATGCTCAGGAGCCAGTCCCGGAGCGCGAGGATCTGGAGGTCTTCATCTCCTCCCAGGATATCCTCAGGGCCTGAGTCGGCGTCCGCAAAGTAGTCCGGCATTTTCGTCCCGGGTTGAATCTTTTGGGGGGCAAGGAACCATCGCACCATCCAGTCCGGCTTTAACCGGCTGGCGGCCAACGTGAGATCGGGAGCCCACTCCTCCTGTGGTCCGTCCGGCTTCTTGTCGCCCTGCATGTGGCAAGAGTTGCAGTCGAAATACGCCTTCGAGGCGAGCCGTCTCCCAGCTTCAACGAGTTCCGCAGAAAGCTTCCGTGCGAATCTGAACTTCTCGGGCAAGGGCCGGGCGTTAAAATTTCGCAGACCGTAGAAAATGTGCTCCGTCACGGCCAGCGCATCACGGTCAGAAAGCTGGAAGTTGGGCATCTGGACAGCGAGCCAGGGTCTCAGGCGGTAGGGGCGTTTGAGAAAGTTGTAGAGCCACTCTGGGTTGGTTTTTTCCCCTTCGAAGGTCAGATCCGGTGCCGCCCCTTGAAATTCTGGTTCCGTCTGTTCAGAATTGGGATCCTGCTCAACGATCAGCTTCCCGGCCATTCCTTGATGTCCGAGTGCGCAATAGCGGGAACACCTGAAGATGAACGTACCGGCTCTGTCAGCCCGAAAAGTTACCGTCGAGATCTTCCCGGGGTACACTTTTTCGTCTATGCCATAATCGGGCACAGAGAAGCCGTGGATGGTATCCACAGCGGTGATCCGCAGCGTCACCGTCTCGCCTTGCCGCACCCGGATCACCCGAGGTGCCCGTTCTGCTGTGTAATCCCATCCGGCCTCCTCCTGGACAATCCACACGCCAGCTTGGCGGGGTCTCGCGTCGTTCCTCCCAACAATGGTGATGACCCTGCCGGGATATCCCTGGGCGACTTTCGCGTCGTAGCTGAAAATGGCTATGGGCAGTGCCACAAGGATGGCAAGGCAAAGGATGACGGAGAAGAGTTCCCAGAAATAATCTGTCCTCCCTTTTCCCACAACCTTACCTCCCGACCCTTTTTTCCAAAAGAGTCTGCGGGCCACACCCCACTTGGCCATCGCCTCCAGCCGACAGATCTATTCGTCGCTGGTGGCCTGTATTGTCGCCGTTACTAATTAAGGTTAGACGAAAATGTCCGTGTGTAAACTCACCAAGCGGGGGATTTTGGGGTGCAAAAAGGGTCCATCACATGGATGGCACTGTCGAGGAAGGAGGGTGTCCTTCTGGAGGAGTGTGGGCTACTCCTTTTGGATACCTGAGGGGGGAGTTTCCGAGACGAGGCCCTTTTGGAATGCATAGATAGCGGCCTCCACGCGGTTTTCGAGGTGCAGCTTTTCCAGGATATTTCGGAGATGTTTCTTGACGGTACTCTCACTGATCCCGAGGGCGGCGGCGATCTCCTTGTTGGCCTGCCCCCTCGCCACCTGTTCGAGAACCTCCTGTTCTCTTGCGGTGATCGAGGGTCTCCGCGTGGGGCCAAGCTTCGGATCAGTCGCGCGGACGAAGCCCTTGAGGATCTTCGTCGCGACTTGACGGGAGAGGGGCGCCTCCCCTCGGAAGACATCCCGCAACATTTGGAAAAGCTCATGAGGCCTCACGTCCTTAATCAAATACCCCTCGGCGCCAACTTTGATCGCCTCGAAGAGGGTATGGTCTTCCTCAGAGACGGTGAGCATGACAATCTTCGTCGTGGGCATTTCCTCTTTAATTTGCCTGGTGGCCTCCAGCCCGTTCATGTGCGGCATGTAGGCATCCATCAGGACCAAGTCGGGCAGAAGCTCCCTCGCCTTCTCGACGGCCTCCCGCCCGTTCTCGGCCTCGGCCACGACCTCGAACTCCCTCCCCTCAACGAGGACGTTGGCCAGCCCCTTCCGGAAGATGGCATGGTCGTCCACCAACAGTACCCGGATGGCGTCTTCCATCCTTTTTCCTCCTTAGGTAAGCAGCGGGAGGATGACAAGGACCTTGGTCCCTCTCCCAACAGCCGTTTCAATGTCGAACTTCCCTCCGACAGTCTGGATCCGCTCGCGCATGATCTGGAGCCCGAAGTGGCCCGGACTCCGAGCTTGGACCTCGCCCAAATCAAAGCCGCAACCGTCGTCGCCAATGACAACCTCCAGCTCTTCGCCGCGCACCGCGAAGCTGACCCAAGCAGATCTGGTTTGCGCGTGCCTCCGGACGTTGGTCAGGGCCTCTTGGATCACTCGGACGAGCTGGATCTCTGCTTGAAGGCTCAGCCGGACGGCGGTCTCCTGCGGGACCTGGAGGTCAATGTGGATCCCGGTGTGCCTGCTGAAGTCGTGCAGATACTCCGCAAGGGTCGGAATGAGGCCCAGGGTGCGTGTCACCATGGTACGCAGGCCGAAGATCGACTGCCGGACCTCCGTGTAAGCTTCCTCCGCAATCTTCTCGACCTCATGCAGCGTCTCCCGTGCCCTGGCGTCAGGGAGATTCTGCAGCGCCGCACCCCGGATTTTGAGGAGGAGGGACCCGAGAGCCTGGGCCAAGCCGTCATGCATCTCCCGGGCGAGGCGTTCCCGTTCCCCGAGGACCGCAAGGCCCCTGAGCTTTTCCTCGTGCTCCTCTAACTTTTCCGCCATCGCGTTGAACGCATGCGACAGCTGGCCGATCTCGTCCCGAGAGGTGGCAGAAACCCGTCTCGTGAAGTCGCCACTGGCGACGTCCTGGGTCGCCTGAGCGAGCCGGCGGAGGGGCTGCACGATCGTTCTGTAGAAGACGATGTTGCTGCCAAAGATGAGCGCGCTGCCGATCATGATGAACGCCACGTAAAAACTCAGGATCAGCCACATCCGATCCCAGCTCTCCTGGATCGACCGATTAATCTTGATCTGATGGATCTCGTTGATCTCGTGGGCTTGATCCGGCATCTTCGTATTGACGCTGGTCAGATACTCCAGATCCTGGCGACCGATGGTCTGGCCGCGGGCGACGGCGTTGAAGAGCTTCTCCGAAAGAGGAATCAGATCAGTAATTGTTTCCGTGATCTCTTGATAGATCTTCGTTTCCCGCTCCCGCTCGGGGAAATCGCCCTCCATCTCTTCGAGATCTGCATACTGGTTTAAGAGCACGTAGAGCTCTGCCACGATCTCCTGCCGCTCTGCGTCCGGGTACGGGACCCCCGTGATGATCGATTGCTGCAGCGCCGAGATCAGATGGTGGACGGCCGCGTGAACGCTATCCATGACCTCGACGTGCCGGCCCTGCCGTTCGATCTCCTGGGTGCTCAGGTAGATGGCCCTCGCCGCGAGGAGGGAGACTCCTCCGATGAGGAGCACCATCACGAAGATGAGGCCCAGGAGGAGGCTCAGCTTCCGGCTGACCCCGCCTCTGAAAGTTTCCCTGAGATCTTCCCTCCCCCTGTTACGACTTGCCATGATGTGTTGCCGCGTTCCGAGACTTCCCGAATATCGGCATCCTCCCGGATCGTCGCCCGGCCCTATCGGTCGATCCGCTCCATCCCTGCAATTTGCTGCGGTTTCAAGATCCCCTCCAGCCCGAACAGGTTCAATGACGTTGGCGAGTCAAAAAGACAATCGAGATCATATCATAGGAGTGTGCGAATTCCAGCAGGTCAGCCTGGAATGTTGAGGCACGCTGCAAAGATTTCTTTTCCTTTTTCAGGCTCAGCCAAGATGCCGAAGTTCCCTCTGATATCGACCTTGAGGGACAAGCGAAGGCCCGCGAGTTGGGGCTCACCCTCCGCCGAACCGAATCCCTGAACGCAGATCCCGCATTCCTCGAGGGGTTGGCGGACGAGGTCCTCCGGGCGACTGCTCCTGCACCCCAATAGGCCTTCTTTTTCCTTCCCAGAGCAAACCGTTTCTGCTTCCCCGCTGAGATCGAGCCAGACAGTTTCATCCCCTGAGGCCCTTCCATCCCCGCCCAACTCAAAATGTACTCCACGAGGCCCCTCGAACTGTGACTCACTGGAGAGATCCCGCGACCCACAGAGCGGCGGACGGGGACTCCGAAGATAACCCTCTATTTTCTCCTCCTCGCCCCTAGCTCGGTGATACACCAAATTATATGACGATTGTCATGTTTCTCTCCGATTAGCATCATTGACAACAAATCTTAGACGGCTTAGGTTTCGCAAAACGCAAAACGGAGCCAAAAGAGCCGAATGGTCCTTTGAGCCCAAGGACCTAAACCGCGAGGGTGAGTGTGGACTGAAGGCCATGGTATATCTGGCCAAGCAGCCGCCGGCGACGCTCCTCACGCTCCGGCAGATTGCCGAGGCAAGCAGTCTGCCGGTAGGGGGCTCCTGGCCAAGATCCTTCAGAAACTGCCACGCCACGGGCTATTCCAGTCGTTCCGCGGTCGCCAGCGCGGCCACTCTTCGGCCCCCGAGACCTCAGAAATCAAACTGCGAAAGCTGCTCGAAGCGCCCCAGGGGCCGGACCTCCTCCAACGGCGCATTTTCTGGGGCGCCCGCCGCGGGAATGACAATCCCTGCCCTCTCTACAGCGGGTGGGGAATGGTTAAACCACATTTCGTCGAGCTCATACAGCAGAGAACGCTGGACGGCCTGGCTCAAGGTCGTGCTTTGAGGAAGCCCATCCAGCGCCAACGGAGGTGAGATCGAAGATACGAGTCAAGAGGTGTGAGAAGGCTGGTCTCATAATAGGGGGAGTCCGATGAGATGGCTTTTTTTGACTATCGCCGCGGCATTCTTCCTGCTCTTCGCAACAGGGATGAACATCTCTGCTGAATCAAAACCTCCACCATCACGCAAACTCCTCGCTCTTGGAAAACAGATCTACAGCAGACAATGTGCAGCCTGCCATGGACTGGATGGGCGAGGGGATGGCGAGGCAGCCTATCTCCTCTATCCGAAGCCTCGCGATTTCGTGAAGACGAGGTACCGCCTCGTATCTACCTGGGACCGCGTGCCCACTGACCAGGACCTTTTCAATACGATTACACGCGGCATGCCAGGATCGGCGATGCCCTCGTGGGGACATCTGTCGGAAGAACAGCGTTGGGCCCTCGTCTACTATGTCAAGTCGTTTGCCGAAAAGCCCATAACCGTCAAGCCTCAGAAGAAACCGGGACCTGATGACACCGTTGGTGAAGGGGTTATCGATGTCCCCCCAGAGCCCCCATACGATGCCGCAGCAAAAGCGCGCGCTATATACCTTTTCCGAGAGGCGTGTGCCTCCTGCCATGGCGCAACGGGAAAAGGCGATGGTGTGGAAAAGCAGATAGACGAAGAGGGCTTTCCTACCCGTCCGCGCGATCTCACAGCCGGAATCTTCAAGGGGAGCCCGGATCCCGTCCACGTCTACCGCCGCATCATCGCTGGCATGCCAGGGAGCCCCATGGCCATGAGCGATTGGGCTTACGGGGATGACGCCTGGCACCTGGTTCACTTTGTCCGCTCGCTCTCAAGCGACAAGCAGCGAGAGCGCGTGGCAATGAAGAAATTTGAAATCGTGGCCACGCGCGTCAAGGAACTCCCAGATCATCCCGACTCCGGTACCTGGCGTCTTACCCAGCCGGTAAATCTCCATCTCATGCCGCTCTGGTGGCGCTCCCAGCGGCCAGAGGAGTTAACCGTGCGGGCGGTCCATGACGGCAAGGAGCTCGCTTTGCTCCTGGTCTGGGCTGACCCCACTCATGATCACACAGCCATTCGCCCGCAGGACTTCCGGGATGCTGCTGCGGTGGAGTTCTCACTGACCAGTGATCCCCCGTTCTTTGCCATGGGCGAGAACGGCAAGTTCGTCAACATCTGGATGTGGAAATCGGAGCGCCAGGCCGACCTTGAACCTGCCTTCCAGGATCTGGATAAGATCTATCCCAATCTCGGGATCGACTCTTATCCGAATCTGTTACGCTCGGCGGTTGAGCAACCCTTGCGCGACGCGCTCACGCTCGAATCCGATAAGACCTTCGTGACCGGCTGGGGTGCCGGGAATGTTGTTTCCGATCCACAACGTAAGAGTCCGGCCGAGGATCTCACGGCTCAGGGATTTGGAACGCTCCGGGCTCGCCCGCGGATCGATCAAAAGGTCTATGCCAAGGGGGTCTATTCGGTCAGTGCCTACCGTGTCATTTTCCGACGGACGTTAAGGCCAAGCGGTAAGGACGCAGTGAGGTTTCAACCTGGCACGACGGTGCCGGTGGCCTTTGCGATCTGGAACGGGAACGCCGGTGACGTCGACGGGAAAAAATCAGTGACCATTTGGCAGGATCTCCGGATCGAGCCGTGAAGGGCGGAGACTGAGAAAGGAGTCCGACCATGAAGGGAGAGGAGCATCTTGAGATAACTGGCTTAACTCGCCGGGAGTTCCTACGTTGGCTCGGCATAGGAAGTGGCACCGCCGCACTAAGCGCAGGATTGCCGCTCAGACTCCTCGCGGCTGCCAGGCCCGATGAGAACCCACTTGCCGGCTCGGTCGAGCGCACCTGGGAGAAGATCTACCGCGATCAGTACAAATATGATCGTGTTTTCGACTGGGTCTGCTCCCCCAATGACACGCATGCCTGTCGGGTGCGGGCCTACGTGCGAAACGAGATTGTGACCAGACTCGGGTCAACCTATGACTACCAGAATTACGCCGATCTCTACGGAGATAAAGCGACGCCGAACTGGAACCCACGCCAGTGCGCCAAGGGCTACACCTTTCATCGGGTCATCTATGGACCCTATCGCCTACGGCATCCAATTGTCCGCAAGGGATGGAAGGCGTGGGTCGACGCAGGGTTTCCCGAGCTGACCCCGGAGAACAAGGCAAAGTACAAGTTTGACCGGCGGGGACAGGATGAATTTGTCCAGATCTCCTGGGAGGATGCCTCCCACGACATCGCCAAGGCCCTCGTCGCTATTTCGACCCGCTATAGCGGCGAGAAGGGAAAGGAACGGCTTCTGGCCCAGGGCTACCAGCCCGAGATGGTTGAGGCCACCGGGGGCGCTGGCACGCGCTGCATCAAGATGCGCGGAGGGATGGGTCTTCTCGGTGTCATTGGCAAATATGGGATGTACCGACTGAACAACTCGCTCGCGTTGCTGGACGCCCAGGTCCGCGGGGTGGCTCCTGAGAAGGCACTCGCCGGTCGCAACTGGTCCAATTACACCTGGCACGGCGATCAGGCGCCAGGACACCCGTGGGTCCACGGGCTCCAAACTTCGGACTGCGATTTCAACGACCTGCGCTTCTCCAAGCTCATGATTATGGACGGAAAGAACCTTGTCGAAAACAAGCTCCCCGACGCCCACTGGTTTATCGAGTGCATGGAGCGTGGGGCAAAGATCGTAGTCATCACCCCGGAATATGGGCCCCCTGCGACCAAAGCCGATTATTGGATTCCCATCCGCCCCCAGACTGACACGGCGCTGTGGCTCGGCATTACGAAACTGATGATCGACAACAAGTGGTACGATGAGACGTTCGTCAAACGCTTCACCGATTTCCCCCTCCTCGTCCGCACCGACACCCTGAGCCGTCTGCGCGCTCACGAGGTCTTCCCCAACTATTCGTCCGACCTCTCACCGGATGGCCCTTCGGTAAAGGTCCAAGGTTTCACAAGGGAGCAGCACACCAAACTTGGCGACTACGTGATCTGGGACCGGAAAAGGAACGGCCCCGCCGCTCTGACGCGAGATGACGTGGGCGAGACGATGGCGAAGAAGGGGCTGGACCCCACTCTGGAAGGGACGTTCAGGATCAAGCTGGTGGACGGCACGGAGATCGAAGTTGCCACACTGTGGACACTCTATCAGACCCACCTCAGGGATTACGATCTGGATACCGTGGTGGAGATCACCCACGCACCGAAGGACCTCATCGAACAGCTCGCCCGGGACCTTGCCACCATTAAGCCGGTGGCCATCCACCAGGGTGAGGGAATCAACCACTGGTTCCACGCCACCGAGATGAACCGTTCGGCCTATCTGCCGCTCATGTTAACCGGGAACATCGGCAAGCCTGGAGCCGGCTGCCATACCTGGGCAGGGAACTACAAGGCGGCCCTGTTCCAGGGATCCCCTTGGACCGGACCTGGGTTCAAGGGGTGGGTGGCCGAGGACCCATTCCATGCGAATCTAGACCCAGCGGCGCACGGCAGAGACGTGAAAGTTCGCGGCTACGCCAAAGACGAAGAGCCCGCTTACTGGAACCACGGCGACTTGGCGCTGATCCTCAACACACCGAAGTTTGGCCGGAAGAACTTCACCGGCGAGAGCCACATGCCAACGCCAACAAAAGCGATCATCTTCAACAACGTCAACCTCATCAATAATGCCAAGTGGGCCTACGGCGTGATCAAGAACGTCGACCCCAACGTGGAGATGATTGTTGCCATCGACATCCAGATGACTGCTTCCATCGAGTATGCGGATGTCGCATTGCCTGCGAATAGCTGGCTCGAGTTCGAGGGACTGGAAGTCACGGCAAGCTGTTCAAATCCTTTCCTGCAGATTTGGAAGGGAGGCATTCCACCGGTGTTCGACAGCAAGGACGATCTGATAATCCTGGCCGGCATCGCCAACGCCCTTGCCCAAGTGACAGGTGAAGGGCGCTTTAGGGATCATTTCAAGTTCGCCGCACCGAGACAGCGTGGGGTCTATATCCAGCGTTTGCTCGATACCTGCACCACGACCGCAGGCTTCAAACTCGACGACATCATGGCTGGGAAGCATGGTCCGCCGGGGGGCTGCCTCATGAACTTTCGCACCTACCCCCGCATCCCCTTCTACGAGCAGATCCACGACTCGCAGCCGTTTCACACGGACACTGGGAGACTCCATGCCTATGCCGATATCCCTGAGGCAATCGAGTACGGGGAGAATTTCATCGTGCACCGCGAGGGGCCGGAGGCCACACCCTACTTGCCTAACGTCATCGTGAGCTCCAATCCATATGTTCGGCCCGAGGACTATGGAATTCCGCTCACCGCGGAACACTGGGATGAACGCACCATCCGCAACGTCAAGTTGCATTGGAGCAGGGTGAAACAGACAAAGAATTTTCTCTGGGAGAAGGGGTTCCGGTTTTACTGCCTTACGCCAAAGACGCGCCACCGGGTGCACAGCGGCTGGTCGAACGTGGACTGGCACATGCTCTACGACTCGAACTTCGGCGACCCCTACCGCCTCGACAAGCGTGCCCCCACGGTGGGAGAGCACCAGCTTCACATCAACCCTCAGGCGGCCCGGAACCTGGGTATCAACGACGGCGATTACGTTTACGTGGATGCTAACCCCGCTGATCGCCCCTACCTCGGCGCAACCCCAAACGACCCCTTCTACAAGGTGTCGCGCTGCATGCTCCGTGTGAAATACAATCACGCCTATCCTTACAACATCGTCATGATGAAGCACGCCCCCTTCATCGCGACAGAAAGGAGTGTCAAGGCCCACGAGACACGCCCCGACGGTCGCGCGCTCTCGGAAAATACCGGCTACCAGGCAAACCTCCGCTATGGCTCGCAGCAATCCGTCACGCGCAATTGGCACATGCCGATGCATCAGACCGACAACCTGTTCCATAAGTCGAAGGTATTCATGGGCTTCATCTTCGGCGGTGAAGCCGACAACCATGCGATCAACACCGTGCCGAAAGAGACCCTGGTGCGGATCACCAAAGCGGAGGACGGCGGTCTTGGCGCTCAGGGGATATGGAAGCCGGCGACCACCGGTTACACACCTGACAATGAGAGCGACTTTATGAAGCGCTACCTGGCCGGTGACCTGACAAAGGTGAAAGAGTGATTTTGAGGGGGACCGGCTACGGGAGAGGGTTAGGGAGGGGACAGGAGGCACCAAAACAAGTCAGACCAGTGAAGAGGAAAGATCATGCCATATAAAGACCCTGATCCCAACGACCCTGATGTCCTGGTGGGTGTCGTCCTCCCGGCTCAGGCGGAAGCAATCCGCGAGATGGCGTACGTCTTTGCCGAGGAGTTTATTCGCTTGGGCTACGACGGGAAGCACCTCCTGGGCCTATTCAAGAATCCGTTTTACGCCGCAGCGCACGGGGCCTATCGCGCCCTGGGAGAAGAGGCGATCGAGTCCATCATCAAGGAATGCATCGACGCCTGGGGCGGTGTCCGTTTTGTTACTCGTGACGGCGAAAGGGAGACAGAACCATGAGCAACGTCTACAACTGGCATCTGGGCCGTAAGATGAAGTACCCTTACCAGGCGGCCTACCCGAAAAGACAGTTCGCCTTCGTCTTCAACATCAACCGCTGCATCGCCTGCCAGACGTGTACGATGGCCTGCAAGTCCACCTGGACCTTCAGCAAGGGCCAGGAGCAGATGTGGTGGGCCAATGTCGAGACCAAACCCTATGGAGGCTACCCCCAGTTCTGGGACATGAAGATCCTCAGGCTGCTCGAGAAGCTGAACCCGGGAAGGCAGGACTGGTCAGGAAGGGTCTCGGACGATCGCCAGCGACCTTACGGCCAGTTTGATGGGAAGACGATCTTTGAGGCCGAGAGGATGCTCACGCCCGGCAGCACGCGGGTCCTCGGCTACCTGCCCACTGACGAGGAGTGGAACTCTCCCAACATTTATGAGGACAACCCTGTCGGTCCCCCGGGAAAACCATTTCAGTTCCACAAGACAGGCGTAAAGCTCCCCGAGCACAAGACCTGGTTTTTCTATCTGGCACGCATCTGCAACCACTGCACCTATCCCGGATGCCTAGCGGCATGCCCGCGCAAGGCGATCTACAAGCGCCCCGAGGACGGCATTGTCCTTGTTGACCAGAAACGGTGCCGGGGCTACCGCAAGTGTGTGGAGGCGTGCCCCTATAAAAAGGTCATGTATCGGGGCAACACCCGGATCTCGGAGAAATGCGTCGCCTGCTACCCGCGGATCGAGGGAAAGGACCCAGAGAGCGGCGGCCAGCCGATGGAGACGCGCTGCATGGCCGCCTGCATTGGCCAGATGCGCCTCCAGGGCCTCGTCAAGATGAACGGGGACGGCACCTGGGCCGAGGACCGATACAATCCGCTCTACTATCTCGTCCACGTCGCCAAGGTGGCATTACCCCTTTACCCACAGTTCGGCACGGAGCCCAACGGCTACTATATCCCTCCCCGCTGGGTGCCCAGAGAATATTTACGACAGATGTTTGGGCCAGGTGTGGACGAGGCGATTGAGCGCTACTCCTACCCCGACCGGGAGCTTCTGGCAGTCCTGCAGCTCTTCCGCCGCTCCCACCTGATTATTTTCCGCTACGAGGTCAAGGAGGGGGCCAAGATCTATGAGACGACGGTACGCGGCCGGAAGATGACCGTGTACAACGACACGGCCATCGCCTATGGCCAGAACGGAAAGGAGATTTTTCGTACGACGGTCGAGGAGCCTCTCCACGTCCGACCGGCTACACATGCGAACTCGATATGAAAAGGCTCTACCGCCAGCGGGGGCAATGGGCGGGGAGAGGGTTCGAATGAGGGGAGAGCACAGTGGAAACAGATAGTGTAAGGATAGATCGAGAGATAAGCGATATCGATCTGGCTCTCTGCCGGGTTACGCTTTACAATGCGCTGGCGCTCGGATTTCGAGCGCCCACCGAGGAAACGGTGGCCCGCCTCGCCTCCCAGGAGGGAGCACGTGCCCTGGCTGACGCGGCCGCCGTGGTGGACGCAAACGAAGGGTCAGGGCTCGCCCCCACTGTGCGGGGTCTTCCCGGCAAAGGGAGTCTATCCGTGACCGAGCTCTCGGCCTCGTTTCGGCGGCTGTTTGGACATACAGCGCGCGGGCCCGTACCCCCCTACGAAACCGAATACGGCCAGGAGGCACTATTCCAGCAACCTCAGGAATTGGCAGATCTTACAGGCTTTTATCGAGCATTTGGCCTTACGCTCCGCGCTGGGGAACACGAAAGGGCAGATCACGTGAGCTGCGAGTGCGAGTTCCTTTCTTTCCTCGCGCTCAAGGAAGCCTACGCGCTGGAACAGCAGGACGCTCCCATGCTGGAAGAGACTCGCAAGGCCACACGGCTTTTCTTGCGCGATCACCTCGGCCGCTTTGTCCCTGCCTTTACCAAGAAGCTTACCCGCGAGGACCGGGACGGCTTTTATGGCACGCTCGGCGAGCTCTGCGGGAGGTTTACCACGCAAGAATGCACTCGACTGGGCATTCCCGTCGGTCCCGAGAGCTTGAGTCTACGCCCCGCCACCGCCGACGGTGTGCCAATGGCCTGCGCCGATGGAACAGAATGCCCGCTCAAGGGGCCGTACGACCCGGAAGAGGCCGATTGATGGAACAAGAAAATGACCGCCTGCCCGTGCGTTACGAACCGCGCTTCATCGAGGAGGCGGTTTTTCTTGCCCTACGCGAAAGTCCGGATGCCAGGCTATTTTACCGACAGCGCAATGGCCTGTATGAGATAAGCGATCCGGAGGAGCGTGAGCGGGCCTTCCAGAGTCTTCACCAAGCATGGTTTCCTCGGCTAGGATTAGCCGACCAGATCGAAAAAGCAATCAATGAACAGCCACTCCTTGCTCCCGCCCTCGGACTCTGCCTTGTCACCTGCGCTCCGGCAAAGAGAGAGGAAGGAGCCGACCTCCTCGTCAGCCCTGAAGAAGGGCTAAGCCCGAAGGAGCGGCGCACACTCCGCATCCTCTTGAGACCTGAATCCCTCCTTGATCCTTTAGCCTTATTGACGTTCCTCCGTCACGAACTCTTCCATATTACGGATATGCTTGACCCGCACTTCGGCTATGAACCGGTACTGCCCGTGGCGGAAGCCGGGCCTCCCCACGACCGCCTGGTCCGGGATCGATATCGGGTCCTCTGGGACGCAACAATTGATGGCCGTATGGTTCGGCGCGGATGGGCCCCGGAGTCAATCCGCATTCAGCGACTCACGGATTTCGCCCATACTTTCCCCATGTTCGAGGAAAAGACTGCTCAGGTGTTCGGTCGTTTTTTTGACCAAGAGCTACACAAGCATGCGGAGCTCGTTGCCTTCGCCCGGGACCCTAGGACGGCTGTAAGAATCTCACGGGAGACGCCGCATCCGGGTGGCCGTTGCCCCCTCTGTGCTTTTCCCACGTATTCCTTCAAGCCGGAGCCTGAAAGTCTACCTGCGGAAGTCATCGCGCACATCACGCGAGACTTTCCCGAATGGCATCCCGCTGAGAGCCTGTGCGTGCAGTGCGCTGACCTGTACATGGCCCACATTCAGATCGGGATTGCTCAGTCTGATTCCCAGAAATCCATTGATCTCCCGATCCCTCCCGCACCTTAACAGTCTGCTGGCTCATTCAGTGTGGACCGACAGTTAAGGTCAAACTTATCAGCATCATGTCATTCCTTTGAGGAGTCATTATGTTGAGCGGCGCCACTCGGCCCCTCTGGCGTAAGGGAAAGGATGTGACGAGGGCGCGAAACCCTTACGACGAAGACGCTCCGATGAAGCTCACTGTCGACGCCCAAGCGTGAATTCAGCAAACCCAAGGAACCGAGTCAACTCAAGGAGTGCAAGGAACCCGTGACGATATTGGTCATCAAGCATGTGGATTGTGAGGGATTAGGGGTTTGGGAGGAGTTCTGCCGGGAGGACGGTATTGCCGTCGAGGTCGTGGCACTCCATCGGGGAGATCCACTTCCTCCGCCTGGCCAGTTCGAAGGGGTGATCAGCCTGGGAGGCCCCATGAACGTGTATCAGGAGCGAGCCTATCCCTTCTTGAAGGTGGAAGATCACTTCATCCGCTGGACCCTCTCCGAGGACGTTCCCTTCCTGGGGATCTGTTTGGGTGGGCGGCTCCTGGCGAAGGCGGTCGGTGGCCCCGTCATGCAGAACGCTGTGAAGGGAACTGGCTGGTATTCCATCATGCTCGACCCGATCGCGCAGGGAGACCCCCTCTTCGCCGGCCTGCCGTAGAGCTTTACCGTGTTCCAATGGCACGGAGATACCTTTCATCCTCCTGTTGGAGTGGCCAGGCTGGCGGGTTCCCAAGCCTGTCGGAATCAGGCATTTCGCTTCGGAGGGATCGCTTATGCGCTCCAGTTCCATCTGGAGGTGACCCCACCTATGATTGAAGAGTGGGCTCATGAATACCACGCTGACTTGGCGGATCTGGCGGACCCGGAGAGAATACTGGAGGAGGCCCCAGCCCAGTGTGAAAGGCTCCGTGCCCTGTCCCGGCAGGTGTTCGAGAACTACCTTGGGCTGATCCGTGACCGCGCCTCGAAGCGAGGATCGCTCTCGGCGGACCGGCACCAACAAGGCGACCAGATTCGTTCCGAGGAAGACCGGAACGTGGAGAGGGCCAGGCAGCGGTATCTGGAGCTGGTTTTGAGAGGCCCGATGCGATGCGGGCTCAATTGCCCCCTGTGCCACATGGACCACTGCACGGGCGGATGCTGGTAGCTGACCCTTGCCGATCTTCCCCTCAGCTCGGGTGAGATAGTCTCGATCCCTCCCAGCCCCTTCCATTCCCACCCACCCCAAAATGGCCACGCAAGGGTCTCCTCCACCAGTCACCCACCGGCAATCAGATCCAAGTGATCGTTCAGTGGCAGCCGAAATTTGGCTGACATCAAAAACCATGACCAAGATCATCTTTTTCTACGACATCTATCATTGACCACCTAATCGGAACAACATAGGTTCTGACAAATGGAGCCAATAGAGCCGAAAGGTCCATTGACACCATGCACCTGAGCCGAGAGAGCGAATACGGACTGAGGGCGATGATCTATCTGGCCCAGCGCCCGCCGGCGACCGTCCTCACACTGAACCAGGTCGCCGAGGCAGGAGACCTCCCGGTCGGGTTCCTCGCCAAGATCTTTCAAAAGCTCTTGCGCCACGGACTGCTCCAGTCGTTTCGTGGTCGCCAGCGTGGCTATTGTTTGGCCCGGGACGCCACAGACATCAAACTTCGAGACCTCCTCGAGGCCATCGAGGGCCCGGACCTCTTCGAACGGTGCCTGTTCTGGGGCCACCGGTGCGGAGAGGAAAATCCATGCCTCTTACATCCCGAATGGAAACGGATAAAACCCCAACTCCTCTGGGCATTGGAACAAAAGACGCTTGAGAATTTCGTCCACGGAGATCGAGAGGACCGGGGGGATCAGAGGAGCGACAAGGCTGAGCCCCAACCGTCCCGACCAAATCCCATATTCGAAGATTCGCAGGATGATGAGGATGAAACGTAGGTCAGCAGAGGGTGCCGCCAGGAGAGTGGCCACGAAGGGCGCGAGCGAGTCACATCAATGGCTCCGTGTGGCATGGCTTTTCATGGCCTTCCTGTTGATCACACCCTTGATCGTCCTTGCACAGGAGACAGGGTACCGGCCTTTCTTTAACACGAACTCGCGCTTGGTCGTGTGGATCGTGGCCGAGCTCCACCTGATGTACGGGGCCTTCGTCTTGGGCGTCCCCATCTTCGCCGTCATAGTCGAGTACATCGGGAAACGTACACAGGATCCAAAGTACGACAAGCTGGCACGGGAGTTTACCAAACTCCTCTCGGCTGCCTTCTCCACGGTGGCGGCGTTGGGCGGCCTGCTGGTCTTCGCCCTCTTTGGACTTTACCCCAAGTTCATGGACTATCTCACGCAGGTCTTTCATAAGTCCTACTATGTCTATGCCCTCCTCTTCTTCGCCGAAGGGTTTACTCTGTACCTCTACTATTACTCGTGGGACCGTCTCCAAGGGAGGTGGAAGGGACTACACATCTTTCTCGGGGTCCTCTTGAACATCTGGGGGACCGTCCTGATGCTCATCGCCAACTCCTGGGCAAGCTTCATGATGAGCCCGTCAGGCATCGATGCGGAGACCGGAAGTTTCCTCGGGAGCACTTGGGCGGCCGTCGACAACCCCCTCTGGATCCCCTTAGCGATCCATCGCTTCATTGCCAATATCGCGTTCGGTGGTCTCGTCGCCGGAGCCTACGCGGCGGTGAAGTTCCTGTGCGCCACGACCGAGGCGGAGAGAGCCCATTACGACTGGATGGGGTATGTAGGCAACTTTGTCGCCATTGCTGCGCTCATCCCCCTCCCTTTCGCCGGTTACTACTTGGGGCGGGAAGTCTACAGCGCTTCCGCCGTGATGGGCAACAACATGATGGGCGGCGTCTTCTCCTGGACATTCATCATCCAGGCCATCCTCATCGGGGTCCTCTTCATTGGGGCAAACTACTATCTCTGGATCGGCATGGGGCGGATCGCCGGGTCAGAGCGGTACGTGAAGTACATCAAGTACGTGAACGTCATTCTCCTGATCTCTTTTGCCATCTGGCTTACGCCCCACAACCTCCCCTTGAGCGCTGCTGAGCAGCTCGCCATCGGCGGACAATACCATCCCATCCTGAAGTACCTGGGACTGATGTCGGCCAAGAACGCAGTCGTCAACCTCATCATCCTCTCCACCTTCTTCAGCTTCCTGCTGTACCGCAGGGGAAACAAGGGGAGGACTGTCCCGTTCGCAGAGCACGGAACGGCAGCCAAGATCATCCTTCTCATCGTCGGGGGGCTTTGCCTCCTTTTCCTCGGTGCCTACGCCCGACACCTCTTCACGTTAGATCCCGCGGCCTTGGAGCTAAGCCCGGATCGAGCGCAGTACTTCAGCCTTCCAGGCCTGCTCCTCATGATTGAAATCTTCGCCATCTTTGCGGCGATCGGCTTGACCTTCATCAACCGAGGCATCCTGGGCCAGAGTCTCCTCCTAGCCGTGACCGCAGCAAGCGCCGTTCTCGGGTTGGGAGTATACGGGTTCGTCATCATGGAAAAGGCAAACCCGTTCCTGAGGAATATTGCCGTCACCCAGTTCCTCATGGTCATCGCCTGTCTCATCGTCATTACTTTTATTGATCTCTTCCTCTTCAAGAACGCGGAGGTGGTGGGCGGTATCCGGTGGGGGAAGATGCCGGTCCGGTCCCAATACACGCTCATTCTCCTGTGCATCACCATCGTCCTCCTCATGGGACTCATGGGTTACATCCGTTCGGGCTTGCGGGAGGACTGGCACGTCTATGGGATCATGCGGGATACCTCCCAGTGGGCCTTCACGCCGACTATGGCGTATATGGCCAAGGTGGTGGGAGGAATCGTCTTCTTGTTCCTCGGTTCCATTGCCTTTGTGTTTTGGCTCAGTGGATTGGGAGAAAAAAAGGGCGGGGAGCCCGAGCCGCTCCCGATCGGGGGCGGCGCAGGGATACCCATCGCGGAAGGGTTTGAGAGGCCCAAGCTCCACGGACCGGAGCGCTCATGAAGCGGCCGTTTCTCGGCGTCGTTATTTTCACCATTGTCGTCCTCCTCCTCTTTATCTACGTCGGGGAGGTCCTGACCAGGATCTCCGGAGAGGAGGCGAGAGTGGAGAAGGAAAAGGCACGGGTGCTCGGCGGGGCCGTCGAGATCTCCCCCGAAGCCGGGCATGAGATCTTCTGGAGCCGGGGGCGGTGTCATACCTGCCATTCCGTCGGCAATGAAGGGAGTGCCATCCGGGGACCGAACCTGGGCGAGCCGGGCCCCACCGGTCTTCCCATCGCCCTGAGGGCCGCCAAGCGGGCCGAGGTGCGGAGCAAGGCGACAGGAAAGACGTACTCGGCAACGGACTACATTATCGAATCGATGGTCGATCCGAAGGCCTATCTCGTGGAAGGGTATTCCGGTATCATGCCAGTCATCTTCAGGCCCCCGATCGCGTTGTCCGTCGATGAGATCAAGGCGGTTACTTCGTACATCCAGGGCATCGGCGGAGAGGTGGATGTGGCGGCTATAAACACCTCCCCGTTCATGGAGCAGGTAAAGGTGAGTGCCGCGGCCCCGGCGCCTCCGAGCCCCTCTCTCCTCCTGGAGGGCGATCCCGAGATGGGTCAGTCCCTCTTCTTCGATCCCGAGAGTCCGGCGGGCTGTGCAAAATGTCACACGGTGAAGGACACGGGAGGCAAGGTCGGGCCCGAGCTGACTAACATCGCCGGACAGCAGCCGGCAGAGTATATTATCGAGTCTATCCTCACTCCGAGTGCGGTCATCGTAACCGGTTTCGAAGCCACCCTCATCATCACCAAAGACGGCCGGTACATCACAGGGGTCGTAAGACGAGAGGACGACCAAGTTATCGAAATCGCCGACAATCAGGGGGAGATTCAGAAGGTCCGGAAAGCGGACGTGAAAGACCGGGTCCTCCAGGATGTCTCCATCATGCCGGAAGGCTTCGGCGAGATCCTGACCATCAAGGACTTCCATGATCTCTTGGCCTTCCTCATGACCTTGCAGTAGGAGGGAGGATCGAACCATGAAATTTCTTTGTGTGCCTTGCAACGAGCAGATGCAGCTCCAGGAGGTCGAGGGACCCGACCAGGGATCACTGACCGTCGTCTTTCATTGCCTGCACTGCACCCACCGGATCGCCCTCCTTACCAATCCTTGGGAGACTCAGTTGGTGAAGGCCCTCGAGGTCGACGCGCCTTCCGAAGGGCTCCGCGCCATCCGCTCGTCTCTGGCCAGCCAGCGCGAAGAAGCCTTCGTGACGGATGAGCTCGGCGAGGAAGTCGAGGCGGCCAAGGAGGCCGGCGGCTGCCCGTTCGCCGCCGTCATCCGCCAAGCCGAGGAGGGAGACTTTGTATGGACCGAGGCTGCGGAAGAGCGCCTTCAGCGGATCCCAGAGTTCGTCAGGTCGTCGGTGAAGAGAGCCATCGAGGGATTTGCCAGAGAAAAGAGGCACCGGACCATTACCGACGCTCTGATGGACGAGGCGCGCAAAGAGATCGGCATGTAGAACGACCACGTTCAGCAGGAACAGAGGAGCACATCTCACCATGGTCCACAGACGATCACAACTCCCGCTGTTTTGGACCACCGTCATCTCAATTGTCGTGACCTATCTCCTGTTGGAGTACGGTTTTCCGTATCTGACGATGCTAGTGACGGGATCGGAGCAGTGGATGCCGGTGCCCCGGACCCTCATGGCCATGTTCATGATCCTGGCCGTTGTTGGGGCGGGCGTGTACGTCTCCACGAGCGACGAAAAGCTCGAGGAATTCGAGCGACCCATCCTCGCCTTTTTCAGAGGCGATCAAGATAAGCGATGGCCCGCGTGGGCGAACACGGCGCGGAGAGCCAGCCTTATTGCCATCCCCCTCCTGGTCGGTGTGCTCGTCTACGCACAGACCAAGCCGACGGTGGCGAGTCCGACTGCCCTGCGCATTCAGCATCCCACGATCCCGGGCGCTTTCGAGAAGCTCACCAATCCCTTTCGGAATCCAGACGGGACACCGAAGGATCCTAAACTCCTGGACGAGGGAAGGGTTTTGTACCAGAAAAACTGCCGTCCCTGTCACGGGACCACGGCCGGGGGCGACGGCCCAATGGGATGGGGGTTTAGGCTGAAGCCGGCCAACTTCCGCGATCCCGGCACCATCGCCACGCTGGTCGAGGCCTACCTTGTCTGGCGGATCAAGGAGGGCGGGGTGGGACTTCCGCCGGAGGCTAGCCCGTGGGACTCGGCGATGCCGGCGTGGAAGGACGAACTCACCGAGGAGGACATCTGGAAGATTATCCTGGCAGAGTACGATACGGCCCGGGTCGAGCCGCGGAAGCCGGAGAAGCTCGAATGAACCGATGGAGAATCGTCCAGAGTCTCTTCGTATCTTTATGCCTCCTGGGCTTGGGAGAGGTGTCTGCGCAGCAGAAGCCGCCCGAGACGTCCGACAGCGCTGCGAAGGGCAAGGAAATCTACACGCAGCGTTGTTGGTTTTGCCACGGCGTCGACGGGGACGGCAATGGGCCCGTGGCCGATTACCTCGACCCGCGGCCTCGGGACTTTACCCTTGCCGTCTACAAGCTCCGCACCACGCAGAGCGGTGAGGTTCCCCTGGATGAGGATCTCTTCAGAACAATCTCGCGGGGGATCCCTGGGACCGCCATGCAGGGCTTCGAGAATATTCTCACCGAGGAAGAGCGACGGCAGGTGATCGCGTTTATCAAGACCTTCGCGGCCGACTTCTTCGAGGAGCCGCCTCTGCCGGCCGAGATCGGCCCCGAGCGGGGCTCTTTGGAGAAGGGGAAGGAGGTCTACCAGAGAGCGAAATGCTGGGAGTGCCACGGCCAGGAAGGACGAGGGGAAGGACCGTCGGCGGGCAAGCTCAAAGACGACTGGGGTTTTCCGATTCTCCCGTTTGACCTGACCAAGGGCTGGCGCTACAAAGGGGGTACGACGGTGAAGGACATCTTCACGCGATTTACCACCGGGATAAACGGAACCCCCATGCCCTCCTTTACCGACACCATCACCGAGGAGGACCGATGGCACCTTGCCGCCTACGTGAGGTCTCTCATCAAGGAGGCGCGGGTCGGAGGAGAGCCAGTAGTCAAATCCAAGCGGATCGATCGAGATCTTCCCCTCGATCCGGACGATCCCCTGTGGCAGGAGGCAGAAACTCTAGACGTACCGTTAAGTGGACAAGTGATCGTAGCCCCCCGCTGGCAAAACCATTCCGTGGACTTGATCACAGTCCGGTCTTTGTATAACGACAAGTCCATCGCCTTCCTCCTCGAATGGGGCGACCGGTTCAAGGACACCGTTCACACCGAAGAGGCCATGCCTGCCGACGACACTTACGTGAAGGTCGATCCGGAGAAGAAGTGGAAGCTGCGGGACGCCGTCGAGATCCAGTTCCCGAGTCGGATCCCAGAGGGGATCGATCGACCCTACTTCTTCCTGGGAGAGCCGAGGAAGCCAGTCGTTCTCTGGCAGTGGAAGGCCGACTGGAACGAGAAGGGAGACCGGAAGACGCCGGTAGAGGCGTTAAAGGCCACAGGGGCTGGAAAGCCAATCGTTTCTTTGCCCGCCGCGGCCCAGGAAGTTGTGGGAAAAGGGGTGTGGAAGAATGGGCTTTGGAGGGTCGTTATGATGAGGCCACGAGCGGCGAAGGATCCGAATACAGACATCGCCTTCGAGGCGGGGAAGCTTATCCCCATTGCCTTTCATGTGTGGGATGGTTCCAGTGGCGAGCGCGGGCTTCTGTGTGCCATTTCCTCCTGGCAGCTCCTGGTCTTGGTGGCGCCTACACCGACAACCGTCTATGTCTACGCCTTGCTGGCGATTGCAGGCTGCTTCGGCGCAGAAATGTGGCTCATCCGCTGGGCCCGCACGCGGCGTCCAACCCAGCATGTGGGACCCTTCGCGGATTCGATGCGCACGTCGGAATAGAGGAGGGGTTATGTTCCGCAAGATCTACGTCCCGGTTGACAATTCTGAGCACTCGAACCGGGCGATCGACTTAGCCATTGAGATCGGAAGGAAGCTTGGTTCCACTCTTGTTGGCAGTCACGTCTATGCTGCTCGGCTCCACGACTATCGGTTCAGGCAGATGGAGTACACTCTCCCCGAGGAGTACTTGCACGAGGCTGAGCTGGAGCGGCAGCGGGATATCCATGACTCCCTGATCGCTTTGGGGCTCAGGTTGATTTCTGACTCCTACCTCGACGTCATGGAACGGAAATGTCAGAGCGTAGGGCTCACCTTCGAGCGCAAGACCCTTGACGGCAAGCACTATAAGGTCCTCATCGAGGACATTCAAGGAAGTGACTACGACCTCGTCATCATTGGTGCCCTCGGGATGGGCGCGGTCAAGGACAGTGTGATTGGATCGGTCTGCGAGCGGGTGATCCGAAGGATCGGGACTGACACCCTGGTGGTGAAGTCGCTCACTCCCACGCACGACGGGGACGGACCGATCCTCGTCGGCATGGACGGCAGCCCCCAGTCCTTTGGCAGCCTGCGAGTCGCGTTGAGCTTGGGGAAGGCCTTCAAGCGGCCGGTCGAGGCCGTGGCGGCGTACGACCCCTATCTCCACTACGCGGTCTTCGGTGGGATCGTCAAGGTCCTCTCCGATGAGGCCGCCAAGGTCTTCCGGTTCACAGAACAGGAGAAGCTGCACGAAGAGATCATCGACAGCGGGCTGGCCCAAATCTACCAGTCCCATCTCGAGATCGCTCGCAGGGTGGCCGAGGACGAGGAGGTCCCTCTCCGAACGACGCTGCTCGACGGCAAGGCGTTTGAAAAAATCCTCACCTACGCCCGAGAAACCAGACCGTGGCTCTTGGTCATGGGCCGGATCGGTGTGCACAGTGAGGAGGACGAAGCGGATCTCGGTTCGAACGCCGAGAACCTCCTCCGCCTCGCCCCCTGTAACGTCTATCTCTGCGGCCGTACATTCTATCCCCCCATGGACGTTCGGGCCGAGGAGATCATGCACTGGACGCAGGAGGCGACGAAAAAGATGGAGCGCGTCCCGACCCACGTGCGGCGGGTTGCGAGGACGGCCATTTTACGATTCGCCATCGAGCAAGGTCACACCGTCATCACCAGCAAGGTGATCGACCAAGCCATGGACCGGTTCATGCCCAGGAGGACGGCGGAAGTGTTCCAAGACGTCGCAGAACGGGTGGCGATCGCAAAGCTGAAGGCCGACAAGACCGCGACCGCCATCTGCGCTGTCTGCGGGTATGTGGCGAAGGGGCAGGATCCGGTCAAGTGTCCCGTGTGCGGGGGCGGAGGGGAACAGTTCCAGATGATCGACCGGGAGGTCGTCGAGGCTGTCCTGTCCCGCGAGGGGGGAATAGAAGAGGAGATCGCCTTCGACGGGCTCACGCTCCGCTGGACGCAAGAGGCGCGGAAACACCTCTTAGGGATCCCAGACGCCTATCTGCGCAGGCGGGCGAAGGCGAGGATTGAAAAGGCGGCCCGTGTGAGGAAATTGAGCGCCATCAGCATGGACTTTGTGCTGCCCATCATCGAGGAAACCGTCCACGGCGGCACGCTTCCCGGGGCAGGGGCTTCGGACGCTGAGGAGCATCTCGGGGGAAACTTTCAGTGGACCGAGGGGGCGAGGGGCCGTCTTCAAAGAGTTCCGATGGGCTTTATGCGGCAGCTCACCAAGCAACGGGTCGAAGGGCTGGCTGCCGAGCGGGGGCTAAAGATCATCACCCTAGACCTGTGTGAAGAGGGAATCGGGGGGGGCAGGAAAAAGATGAACGAGGTCATCTCGGAGTACGTGAAGGCTCCCGAGGAGCAGACCTCCGAATAGAACGTGTTATGACCAATCGGGCATATTCAATCTCGTGGAATCTCACCCAGCGCTGCAACCTCCAATGCGCCCACTGTTACATGAGCGCGTTTGCGAGGGCAGACGCCGCGCAGGAACTCAGCACCGAGGCGTGTCAGCGGGTTATAGACGAGATCGCCCAGGTGAACCCCAACGTCTTCTTGATCCTGACCGGTGGGGAGCCGCTCCTGCGGAAAGACCTCTTCGACTTAGCAGCGTACGCGGCCGACAAGGGGTTCACCGTGGTCCTCGGGACCAACGGAGTTCTCCTGAAGGAAAAACAGGCCCGCCTCATGCGTCGAAGCGGTATCCAGGGGGCCAGCATCAGTCTCGACTCGACCGATTCGAAAGTGCATGACACCTTCCACCACCACTCCGGCGCCTGGCAGGGTGCCATCCGAGCCACTGATGCGTTGCGCGCCGAAGGAATCGACTTCTCCATGCACACGAGCGTCACCTCCTGGAATGTGGAGGAGATTCCGGCGCTGATTGATCTGGCGGGGTCACTTGACGCGAAGGTCTTGAACTTCTTCTTCCTAGTTCGGACAGGCCGGGGGAGGGACCTGACCGATATCAGCCCCGACATGTATGAGCGGATCCTCACCTACCTCGCGCGCGTCCAGGGTGTGGGGAATGACCAAGAGACCAGCAGCGATGAAGCCTCTGTGTTCGACCGGCAGGAGGATCCGTGGAGCGTGCCGACCGGGCGTGCGGGTCGGTTACTCATCCGGGCCAAGTGCGCCCCACACTTCCGTCGGATCATCTACACACTCGATCCCCGATCCCCCCTCCTCAGCAACTACGCCCATGGAAGCTGCCCGGCGGGGAAGCACTACTGCCGCATTATGCCGAACGGCGACGTCACGCCCTGCCCCTACATGCCGGTGGTCGCCGGCAATCTTCAGCGGCAGGGCTTTTCGGCTATTTGGGAGCATGCGGCACCCTTCAAGGATCTGCGGACGCCACGGCTCGGTGGACGCTGCGGGATCTGTGAGTTTTCCAAAATCTGTGGAGGCTGTCGATGCAGGGCCTATGCGGCGTTCGGAGACTACCTGGCCGAGGATCCGGCCTGCAGCTACCAGCCTGGCCAATATGGAGGACAGCTCATCACCCTTCCTGAGACACAGACCTTTGGGCTGGAAGTCGGATTTGAGCTGTCTTGGGAAGAATCCGCCAAGGCCCGCCTGGAGAAAATCCCGTCCTTTGCCCGAGGAATGGTGGTCAAGGCGGTTGAGGCCTTTGCGCGATCGAAAGGGTCCAAGCGGGTGACATCGGAACTAATGCAGGAGGCCAAAGCGCAGTGGGCTAGCGAGGGGCGATCGCTATTCACCACCCGTTCATGATGGCGACCAGAGATCAAAAGTTCCACCACGCCGCAATCACGTATGTCGGACTGGGTGCCGTTGTCGTTGCGCTCACCTTGGCAGTAGGCCTCCCGGACCGGAGAGCGACCGAGGAGCGCTTGCTGATCCCAGCGGTGATGGCTATCGGCCTTCTGGGGGCGATGATCTACTTCGCTCCGCCGATCTCCCGGCGATCACCCATGTTAGGCAAGATCGTCGTCTTCTTAACCAAAATTTTTGTTGTCACGGGCGCCTTGAGGTCCCTGAACTTTCTGATGAACTTCTTCGGCGTGCGGTTCGAGTCGCATTTCAGGCCCTTCAGACTCCACCTCCATCCAAGCGAGTTCATGTTCCATCCGATCTTCTTGCTTAATGCGGTCCTGACGGGCGTCATCGCCTTCATGCTCGCCAGGGCCGCCTGGGATCTTTAATGGCGGAACGAGAAGACAACCAGGTCTGGACCGAAGAGGCCTTGAAGCGAGTCGAAAAGGCCCCTGCCTTCGTACGCCCGGGGATCTACAAGCTCATGGCCAAACGACGGAAGGAGCGCGGGCGAAAGCGTATTACCTCGAAGTTTTTAACGGAGATTCGCAACGAGTCGATGCTCCGGGTGAGCAAGAGCATCAAAGGGTTTGGCTTTGAAGAGCTGAGTATGGCCGCCTTCGAGGTGGCAAAGCAAAAGATGCGGAAGCTCCCGAGAAAGGTGGAGGTTATCGAGCACATTCAGGCATTCTTGGGGCAGCGAACACACCGAAATGACATGATTGTGGCCAAGTTCAAGCGGTACCTTCAGATGATTCCAAACAGGGGGCTGCCCTGGACGGAGGAGGCACTTGCCCGGGTTGACAAGATTCCAACCATGGTGCAGGAGATGGCCAAGCGGGCTATCGAAGAGGAGGCGAAGAGGCGAAAGGAAAAGGTTGTCACCCCTGAAGTAGTAGAGCAGATCCTTTCCCAAATCTCCCAGGCACCAGCGAGGCAGGACAGGAGAGTGGGGGGGTCTATCCGGGCCGAGGGTGCAAGGGCTGAAGGACCCCTCGATGGCATCACCATGCTGTGGACGGCAGACGCGGAGGAACGCCTCAGGAGGATCCCGATCCCCTTTGTGCGCCGGACGATTATCGTACGGGTCGAAGCGGCTGCCAAGGCGAAGGGACTTCAGGTGATCGATTTAGCGGCTTACGAGGCAGGGGTCGCCAAGGAGGTGAGATAGAGGGGGTGCCATCACTTACCAACAGGGGAAGCGTGTGACCCGTGAGCAGGAGCTCAGCGAGACCCCGATAGTCACGAGGGGGTCTCCGTGTGACCACGCTTCAGCATCGGAACGTGGGGATCACCCAAACAGCCTATATATATAAACTTTCATGGACGGCGTGTAGTTATGGTATAAGGTAATTCGATCCGACCTGAGGGTTTCAGCCAACTCGAAGAAGGCCCCAGGTCATCCCCAGCGCAGGTCTCCGACACACGATCACCATGGTGAACATTAGTAAGCTTTTCCGCCGCTTAAGCATCACGAAGAAGTTAGTCATTGCCTTCGTGTTGATAGGGATCATTCCCCTATCTGTCGTGGGGAGTTACGGGGCTTTCTTCTCTTTTTCGCTCCTTAGCGAACATGTCCTCGATCACGTGAAGCGCACCGTCACGATTAAAGCGGAAGAGATCCAGGGCTTTTTGAGTGGCGTGAAGGAAGACCTCCTCTACCTGAGCCAGCTGCCGACTCTTCACGAGGTCATCGATCTTCCTGAGGACGGGAACAGGGTAACGCGTCAGTCCTTAGTTCATCGTTTGGGGAGCGAATTCTTGGGTTTTTCCCGTGCTCATCAGGCGTACTATCAGGTGAGATACATTGACGAGCACGGGAAGGAGATCGTGAGGGCCGACTTTGATGGAAGCAAGAGTTACCTCGTGCCCCCCCATCAGCTACAGGATAAAAGCCACAGGTACTATTTTCGTGAGGCCATGCAGGTCCGGCCAAGCGACACGTACGTCTCTCCCATGGACCTCAACATCGAACGGGGAGTGGTGGAGGTTCCCCACAAGCCAGTGGTCAGGTACGCCACCCCTATCGTCAACTCACGTGGGGAGCAAAAGGGCATTGTCATCATCAACCTCTATGCGTCCCATATCCTCGGGCAGATCCTACGCCTTCGACAGGACGAAGGCGGGACCGTCTTTCTCGCTAATAATGAGGGTGTCTACCTCTCCCATTTCGAGGAGGCCAATGCCGGTGCCCGTGACCCCCGCCTAGCCGCTCAGGAGACCCTTGAAGGCGACTACTCCAAGCGGATCGCCACTCAGATCCTCTCAGGAGAACCGGGCGCTGTCGTCGAGCGAGGACTAACCGGGAAGATCGTAGCATTTGCCCCTATCTTCCCCTATCTAGGCGAACAGCAGAAATTCTGGGTGATCGCCCAGGCGTATGACAAAGCCGAGGTCCTGTCCTCAATTCGGTCCCTCCGGTTCCTGGTTCTCGGTCTCGGCGGTTTCGTCTTGGTCATTGCCATCGTCGTGGGGATCGCGGCGGCCAGGCATTTCACCAAGCCGATCTTGGAGCTGAGCCGCGGTGCCGAGATCGTGGCGGGGGGCAACTTCGAGTCTTCCGTCAAGGTAGAAACCAACGACGAGCTCGAGGACCTTGCCTACCGCTTCAACCTCATGACCCAGAAGCTGAAAGAACATGAGCGGCAGCTCAAAAGTGCGCACGAGCGCTTGGAGATGAAAGCCCGGGAGGCCGAAGCCCTTTACAAAATAGGCACAGAGATCTCGGCCTTCCTGGAGCTCGATAAGATCCTCTATCTGGTTGTGGACAAGGCGCGTGAGCTCTTAGCAAGCGATGTCGCAGCCCTCTGCCTTCTGGATGCCCATGAGCAGGAGATGTATCTCGCAGCCACCAGCGGGCCTCCTGATGCCTTCTCGTTGGAAAGAGGGGAGAAGATTTTGGATGGCCTCGGCCGCGGGTGTTCCTGCACCTCTCCCATGGCGGATGGTGAGCTAAAGGTTTGCACGTCTGTCTGCCCCGGCATCAGAGATCAGTATGTGAAATCCTGTCTCGCTGCGCCCCTCAGAACGAGAGATAAATTGATAGGAGCCCTCTGCGTCGGTACTCGAGCACTCCATCAGTATACCGAACGAGACGCCGAACTCCTATCAGCGTTGGCCAGCCAAGCCGCCATCGCCATTGAGAATGCTACGCTTCATGGGCAGGTCCGAAACCTGGCCGCGCTCGAGGAAAGAGAGCGCATCAGCAAGGACTTGCACGACGGCATCATCCAGGGGATTTATGCCACAGGCTTGGGCCTAGAAGACGGCATCCAACTGGTCGATGAGGACCCTCTTAAGGCGAAGCAAAGGTTAGAACATGCCATCGAGGACCTGAACGACGTGATCAAGGATGTCCGAAACTACATTTTCAACCTACAGCCGAAGGTGCTTCACGGCAAGAACATCGCCCAGGCGATGGCGGATCTCGTGAAAGGCTTTAGGATCAATTCCTTGATCGATGCCGACCTAGTGGCCGACGAGGCCATCGATGCGCTCTTGTCTCAGGAACAGAAGACCAACCTTTTCCATGTGACCCAGGAGGCTCTTGCCAACGTTGCAAAGCATGCGCAGGCCAGCCAGGTTCGCCTCGAACTTTTGACTGCCAACCAGCGTCTCGTCCTCTCCATTAACGATAATGGAGTTGGATTTGACCCTGGAAAGACGAGCGCGCAAGGACAGGGATTGAGGAATATGGCGAACAGGGTGAAGGTTTTGGAAGGCGATCTAGCGATCGAGAGCGCTATCGGGAGAGGGACCCACCTCGTGGTGACGATTCCCCTCCGGGACACCGAGGGGGGCGAAAGATGATGAAGAATCCCATAAAGGTCCTTATCGTGGATGACCACGAGGTGGTCCGCATGGGATTGTGCTCTCTCTTGAGCCGCGAAGCTTCGATGGAGGTGGTCGGCGAGGCTGGCTCGGCGGGCGAGGCGATTGCATTGGCAGCCAACTCCTCCCCCGATGTCGTCGTGATGGATATCAGGTTACCCGACGGAAGCGGTGTTGAGGCCTGCCGAGAGATTCGGGCCCGTTACCCCCGGACAAAGGTCATCATGTTGACCTCTTATGCCGATGACGAGGCGGTCTTCTCTTCCATCATGGCGGGTGCGGCTGGATACCTATTGAAGCAGACGAGGGGAAGGGAGCTGGTGAGGGCGGTCGAGGCCGTGGCGTCAGGACAGTCCCTATTAGATCCGACGGTGACCCATAAGATTCTCGAAAGCTTTAAGCGGATGGCTGCAGACCAGACCATTAATGAGCTGTCCCATCTCTCGGAACAGGAGCGGAGGATCCTGGCCCTCGTCGCCGAAGGAAAGACGAACAAAGAGATCGCTGAACTCGTCCGTCTGAGCGACAAAACCATCAAAAACTATATCAGCAACATCCTAAGCAAGTTGAATCTCAGTCGGCGTTCCCAGGCCGCGGCCTATTTCGCAAGGAGAGCCCAAGGAAGAGAAGATTGAGGGCGCGGCCTGCGCGGGTCATCTAGGGCCGGTTGGACTACAGAAGGGGGTCCAGATGGCCCTATTTTTTTGGTCAGAATCGTGTCGAAAAAGGGCCGCATGGCACTTGTCACATGGACGACCGAAATACTAACGTCAGGCCAAGACCGCCATGGAGCCAAGGCAGGAACGGCATCGGCGATCGCTACAGGAGCGCGGATGGCGACGGGGACACGGCTACTCATCATTGACGACCATCACAAGGTGCGCGGGGAGCTGGTCTCGAAGCTGGAAAAGACACCGGACATGGAGATCGTTGCACAGAGTGGTGACGCGAATGAAGCGGTCAAGCTGGCCTCAGATCTGCAACCTGATGTGGTGCTGTTGGATGTCAAGATGGCCAACAGGAACGGACTGCAAACGTGCCAGAGGATAGCCCAAGCTGCTCCAAAGGCGTCCATCCTCGTCCTGACCTCGTATCCCGATGAAGAGGAGAAAAGCGGGGCCTTCCAGGCGGGGGCCCGAGGATACCTTTTAAAGGACATCGACTCGGAGGGGCTCATCCGGCGTATACGGACCTTACTCCAATAGAAACCGGGTGCCATTTACAGGAGGTATAAAGGATGACATTGAAGAGGGTAAGCAACCTACTTGCCCTGAGTTCGATCTTTCTCACCTTCGGCCTATCGGCTGCCTATGATGTCGCATCGGTGGCCGATGGCGCGGTGGTTTCAGGGAAGGTCGTATTTAAAGGGAAGGTCCCCGAGCCAAAGAAGCTCCTGATCACCAAGGACCAGAAGGTTTGTGGAGAAGGCTATATCGAACGACATGAAGTAAAGGTCTCGCCCGGTGGCGGCCTCCAGCATGTCGTCGTGGCCTTGGAAGGTGTCTCCAAGGGCAAGGCATGGGAAAAACCCAACGGCTATGTCCTGGATCAAAAGAAGTGCACGTTTGTGCCGTACCTCCAAGTCGTCCCGAAGGGTGGGAAACTCACCATCGTGAACAGCGATCCCCACCTCCACAACATCCACAGCTATGAATTGATCGGACGGGCAAAGCGGACGCTTTTCAACATCGCCCAACCGACCCAAGGACACAAGGTGAGCAAGACCGTCAAGCCGCGCAGAGGAAAGGAGATCCGGATTCAATGCGACGCCCATGACTGGATGTTGGGGTGGATTTACGTCGTAGAGAATCCCTATTACGCCATCGTCGGGAAAGACGGCAGCTTCACCATCCAGGATATCCCCCCTGGAACCTACAAGCTCAAGGTCTGGCATCCCTTTCTCGGGAAGAAGGAGCAGAATGTCACCCTCTCGGCGAAGGGGAAGCTCAAGGTAAACTTTGAATTTTCGCCATAGACAGCCAGAGAGGAGGTGCATGGGATGAAAGGCCCGAAGGTCTGGTTAATCGGATTCATGGTCGTTGCTCTGTCCCTGCTCGCCCTGCCTTTGAGGAATGCCGACGCAGCGGAAAAAAAGAACCTGGCCCCACTCCCTGACCCACCGAAGGTGAAACCGGCCCAGGCAAAACTGGGGAAGTATCTCTTCTTCGATCCGAAAATCTCAGGGGACGGCGCCATCAGTTGTGCGAGCTGCCACGACCCCAAGAAGGGATGGGCCAACAACGAGGAGAACGATGAAGAGCTTTCGGATGCCTATCCCGGCTCCAGATACTTCCGCAATTCCAAGTCCCCCGTCAATGTGGCCTTCGCCGAGACGGTGTACTGGGATGGACGCCTGCCCGGCAAGTCCATGCTCCAGGTACATGTGCGAGACCACATCGTCGAGACCCACTTCATGAACATGGATGGCCGGATCATGCAAGAGCGGATCAAGCAGATCCCCCTGTATGTCAAGATGTTCAAGGAAGCCTGGAACGCCGAGCCCTCCTTCGGAAGAATCAGGAACTCCATCCGCGAATATGAAAAGACCCTGGTGTCCAAGAACGTCCCGTTGGACAAGTATCTCAAAGGTGACAAGAATGCCCTCTCCAGCGAGCAAAAGCGAGGCCTCAAGCTCTTCACGGGAAAGGCCGGGTGCATTCAGTGTCACAACGGGCCCATGCTCTCGGACTACAAGGCCTATGACCTCGGCGTGCCAGAGAACCCCAAGGTCTGGAGTGATCCCCTGCGGCATATTACCTTGAGGTCTTTCCAGCTTGCCATGGGGGTTCCGATGTTTGCCCGGGCGGAGCATGACGTGGGGTATTACGCCGTCAGCAAGGAAAAGAAGGACATCGGCAGGTTCGTGACCCCCTCGCTGAGAGAGGTCTCCAGGACAGCGCCGTACTTGCACAACGGGGTGATGAAGACTTTGGAGGAGGTCGTCGCGTTCCACGCCAAGGGCAAGGGCCGTGATATTAAACCGGTGCGCCTGTCCAAACAGGAGGTCAGCGATTTGGTCGCCTTCCTGAAGAGTCTCAGCGGTGACGAAATCACGGCGTCACGGCCAGCCGATTTCCCCGAGGACTACGTCCTCATCAAAGACTGGTATAAGACCAGAAACTGAGGTACAGATTCTGGAGGAGACATGAAGATGAGAGAGATACGGAAATTCCTCCCATTTCTCCTGGCTGCCTTCGTGCTGGCCTTGGGTCTCCCACTGACTGGGCAGGTTGCTCTGGCAGGAGAGGTGCCCAAGCTCGGGCCGCTTGGGCCGCCACCAGATCCACCTGATAACCCGATGACCCCTGAGAAGATCGAGCTCGGCAAGATGCTTTTCTGGGACACCAGGATCACCGGAGATGCCAGCCTGAGCTGTGCCACCTGTCACGATCCCAAGCTCGGATGGGGGGACGGTGCGGATATTGGCCGGGGCTATCCCGGCACGTCGCACTGGCGCAACATCCAGACCGTCATCAACACCGCCTATTACGGCAAGCTTTTCTGGGAAGGGTCTAGTCGCAGCCTCGAGTCCCAGGCAGAAAGCGCGAACCGCGGCGGCGTCGCCGGAAACGGTGAGCGGGACATGATGGAGGCGCGCCTCTACCAGATCCCCGAATACAAAAAGCGGTTCAAGAAGGTCTTTGGTGACGAGTGGCCCCTCCTCAAGAATGCCTGGCGGGCTATCGCGGCCTTCGAGCGCAGCCTTGTCCAGCGGGACACGCCCTTTGACCGCTATATGAAGGGGGACAAGGGGGCCCTATCTGCCGAGGCGAAGAAAGGCTTGGAGCTCTTCCAGGGGAAAGCCGGCTGCATCCAATGTCACAATGGGCCCTTCTTTAGCGACCAGAAGTATTACAACACCGGCGTCCCCGAGAACCCAGCGTTTGCCGAAGACCCGCTCAAGCAGATCACGTTCCGGTTCGAGCAGTACGCGAAAGGGGTCCCCGAAGACGTCTATCGGAAGACCAAGACCGACCTTGGG
Organism: uncultured bacterium; assembly: GCA_964348275.1. Taxonomy (GTDB): domain Bacteria; phylum Methylomirabilota; class Methylomirabilia; order Methylomirabilales; family CSP1-5; genus CSP1-5. The sequence goes on along the minus strand of CAYGBT010000003.1, from coordinate 77,014 downwards.
CTCTTCTACCAGACCAAGGAGAACAGAGATATGTCCAAGTTCCGGACCCCCACCCTCCGGTACACGAAATACACGGCGCCGTACATGCACAATGGGGTCTTTTTCACTCTCGAGGAGGTCGTCGATTTCTACAACAACGGTGGGGGTGAGGACCAGGCGCTGAGGAACCACGGCATCGCGACCAAGTCGAAGAAGGTGAAAAAGCTCAACCTGACCAGTAAGGAGAAAGAGGCTCTAGTGGCCCTTTTAGAGAGTCTTTCAGGAAAAGAAATCATCGTCGAGCCCCCTACCCTACCCGAATATGCGGTCATGATCAAGAAGTAGGCACACCAGATGGCGCTCAACAGGAGGTGACACCGTGGGAAAAAAAGTAACAGACGATGCGTGCGGGACCCTCGCGGACCGCCCGTGTCTGACCCGTAGACAGTTCCTCGCGGCAGGCGGCGGGGTCACGGCCACTGTCCTTCTCTCGAGTATTTTTCCTGGAACCGCCTTTGGGGAGCGAAAGGTCAAGCTCACCAAGTATCCCGAAAAGAAGATTGCGACACTCGGCCAGCTCAAGGCAAACGTTCCCGTCTCATTCAGTTATCCGTACAACGACCTGTCGTCGAGCTGTTTCGTTGTGAAGCTGGGGACCCCAGCAGGCGGGGGGATTGGTGCCAAGCAGGATATCGTCGCCTTTAGCCACCTCTGCTCACACATGGGAGGCCCCCTCATGGGGACCTACAAGGCTGAGCACAAGGTGATGGGCCCCTGCCCCTTCCATCTGACCACCTTTGATCTCACGAGGCACGGCATGGTCGTCGCGGGACAAGCCACATCGCCCCTCCCCCAAATTGTCTTGGAGGTGAGGGGTCGAGACATCTACGCGACTGGGATCGTGGGTTTAATGTACGGGTATAGTGACAACCTGCGGCCGAAAGCCTAAGGAGGAGAGTGAGTATGGCAAGCCCGCGTTACATTCCAGAAGATAGGGTTCCGCTCCCCCCCAAGGACGCCGACGTCTTCACCACCGTGTGCGACTATTGCGTCGTCGGCTGTGGATACAAGGTCTACCGGTGGCCGCAGGGGAAAGAGGGCGGGCCCAAGGCGACACAGAACGCCCTGGGCGTGGACTATCCCGTCGCACCCAACACCGGCAAATGGGTCAGTCCGAACATGCACAACACTGTATTCCACCAGGGAAAACCCCACAACGTGATCGTCATCCCCGATGGCGACTCCAAGGTGGTGAACGTCGGAGGGACCCACAGCATTCGCGGGGGCGCGATTGCCCAGAAGTGTTATAACCCGGAGAAGCCGACGGCCGACCGGCTCCAACATCCCTTGATGCGGGTGGGGGGCCGCCTACAGAAGGTCTCGTGGGATACAGCCCTCGACATCATGGCTGAGATCTCGAAGTACGTGATCGACAAGCACGGGCCCCACGCCTGGGCGATGAAGATGTACTCGTACCAGTACTTCGAGAACACCTACGCCTTGACCAAGATCGCCTTCCGACACATCAAGACCCCGGCCTGGGCGTCGCACTGGACCGGGACCTCGAACACCAATTCGACGCCCGGCTTCAGGGATGTGGGCTTCGATAACTTTGGTCCGGCATACGAGGACTGGAAGAATGCCGATGTCGTCTTCTGCTCGGGCTGTGACCCGTATGAGACCAAATCGGTCATCTTCACCTCGTGGATGATGCCGGGGGTCCAACAGCACGGGCAAAAGATCATCATGGTCAATCCCAGAAAGACCACGGGCTCGGTCTATGCTGAAAAGCATGGGGGGCTGCATCTGCAGCTCAACCTGGGGACCGATACGATCCTCCACATGGCCATCTCGCGGGTGATCATCGAGAACGGCTGGGAGGACAAGGAGTGGATCGCCCAGTGGACCAACAACAAGTGGGAGACCGATTCGGGTTTTGGGCAAGGGACCCGAAACACCCCCTGGCAGTGGCGGACGACCTGGGGGAAATTCAGGGGCGGAAGCTTCGACGACTACAAAAAGTGGCTCCTCGCGCAGAAGGAATCCACCCTGGACTTTGCCGAGAAAGAGACCGGCGTCCCACGGGCGAAGATCATCAAGGCGGCCGAGATGATGGCCAAGCCGGTCAAGGGGAAGCGTCCCAAGACGTCGATCGGGATCGAGAAGGGGAACTACTGGTCGAACAACTATTTGAACACTGTCTCCGTCTCCACGTTGGCGCTCCTCTGCGGGGCGGGGAATCGGCCCGGCCAGATGGTCGGCCGATTTGGCGGCCACCAGCGGGGCGGAAACACGGCCGGACGAAACCCCAATGAGCGATCGCCGGAGAAGTACCCCGGCCGGCGGAAGCGAAAGATCGATTTGGACCGCTGGGTGCAGAGCGGAAACGTCAGGTTTGCCTGGGTGATTGGGACCACCTGGATCCAGTCGATGGCGGCCGGCGCCGAGCTGCGCCGCGTCTTTGAATCCCTGACCCGGAACAACCCACACCAGCTCAAAAGCTTCGACAAGAAAAAGGCGATCGAGACGTTCAAGAAGCGGATGGACAGCGGTGGCATGGTGCTGGTCAATCAGGAGATCTACCTGCGGGATCCCATCAGCACGACGTACGCCGATATCGTCCTGCCGGCCGCCACCTGGGGCGAGGAAGACTTTACGCGCTGTAACGGCGAGAGACGGATCCGCATCTACGAGAAATTCTATGATGCGCCAGGCGACAGCAAGCCCGACTGGTGGATCGCCGCCCAGTTTGCCAAGCGGATGGGCTTTGACGGATTTGACTGGAAGGATTCGAACGACGTCTTCGAAGAGGGCGCCCGGTTCAGAAGGGGAAGCCGGGTGAACTACCATCCGTTGGTCTGGCTGGCCAAAAAGAAGGGGATGCGCGGTCACGAACTCCTCAGGACCTACGGGACCGAGGGGATTCAGTGCCCCATCCGGTATGAAGATGGAAAATTGGTCGGAAGCGTGCGCCTCCACGACTCGACGCTCAAGCTCCCCGAGACCGGGCCGCAGGGGCCCACGGTCTGGCAGAAATGGCTCACGGGGGCCAAGTCGCAGACCGGCAAGTTCAACTGGATGCGGTCGCCGTGGGACTTCTTCTCTGACTACTACGAGTGGCTCAAGCCCAGGGGTGAGGAGCTTTGGCTGACCAACGTCCGCATCAACGAGACCTGGCAAACCCAGTTCGATGATATGCGGAGACCGTATATCATGCAGCGGTGGCCGGACGTCTTCGTCGAGATCCACCCGGACGACGCCAAACGCCACGGGATCGAGAGCGGTGACTGGGTGCGCCTTGCCAATGAGCGGATCCCCGTCCAGACAGGTGGATTTTACGGGGTCATGGGGGATGACAACAGCTTCACCGGGCTGATGAAGCATGGCCATATCAAGATGACCAAGGCGTCCATCTCGGCCGTGGCCATCGTGACCCCGGCGGTGAAGAAAGGGATCATGGCCGTCTTGAAGATGGATATGGACAAGTCGGCCAACGACCTCATCCCCCGGGTGACAGACCCCTTCAACAACCACTACCGCTTCATGCTGGCGGTGGCCAAGGTCAAGAAGACCGGGGAGTCGCCCTACAAGCGCTCCTTCGAGGCCATGAGCTTTGGCCGGAGGGATATCATATGACCCCTGCCTGGCTGAGGGGATCTGACGGAAAACGAGAGAAACGCGATCCCGAGTGATCGCGCGGGAGGATAACACGATGGCGATTCCAGACAGGGATATGAAACAGGCCATGGCCGCGGGGCTGCACCTCGACGAGCCCGAGACGCTGAAGCGGCTCAAGAACCTCATGGCGCCGGTGGAATTCAAGGTGGCCGTCACCGGCACCAGACCCGGCGTCGGCGTGAGCACGTTCACCATGAATCTGGCCATGGCCCTGCGGCATGGAAAGCTCGAGGGTTCCGAATTCGAGGTCGTACGGACGCCCAACATCGGCATCCTCGATCTCGGTGGCTCGACCTTCCCCGAGCGGCTGGGTGGAAACACCACCGGGCTGGAGAGACGCGGTACCCGGTTTCGTCCGGCTCGGGGACTCGGGGACGTGCAGGTGGTCACCCTGGACATGCTCATGGGGGATCGCTTCACCCCGGGAGTCGCAGGGCTGAGAGATTGGAACACCGTGCGGGGATCTCTGGGCGAGGTCGATTGGGACGAGCTGGACCTGCTTCTGATCGAGTTTCCCCCCGGCATCGAGGCGGTGGAAGACCTCTCAGAAGTGCTGCCTCCGATCGAGGCCACGCTGATCGTCACCCGTCCTGGCGAGGGGGAGCGGGAGCGGATCAGAAGTCTTTGGAAGTTCTTTGATGCCAGTAGCACCCCGGCCATCGGCCTTATCTCGAACATGGAGGGACGATACCGGGGCGAGAGTGTTGAGGAGTTGGGCCGAACGTTCGGTATCCCGATCCGGGTGCCAATCCCTTATGAGCCTGCGCTCGGGACGGTGCAAGGAGGAGCAACCCCTTACCTTCTGGCTAAGCAGACGTCCGAGGTCAGCAGGGCCTTCTTTGACCTCTCAGAGGACCTGGTGGACTACCTCGTCTGGCTTCATGACGAGCACGAGCAAGAGGAGGAGTTCTAAGTTCTGGTCATTTGGATGAATATTGGCTGCTGAGAGAGAGGGCCGAGGAGAGACCGCGTTACTCCTCGGCCCTCAGCACTTCAGGCACGCCCGTCGACGGCCCTAAGGCCAAGAGGTCCCTCGACACGCTTACCGCCACCAAACTCGCTCACCTGTCCCGAGCACCACTGGAGCCACCCTCGGCTCCCGGAAAGCTTAAACAACACCTGTAAATATATGACGAAAATCACATCGCCATAAGACACACATCATTGAATGTTGGCTGTTATTGTTCTAATTTAGGCATGATCGGAGGCAAAAGACCCGATGGGTCATTTGAGACCATGAATCTGAGCCGCGAGAGCGAATACGGACTGAGGGCGATGATCTACCTGGCCCACCAGCCGCCGGCGACAGTCCTGACCTTGCATCATATCGCCGAGGCCGGAGATCTCCCGGTCGGCTTCCTGGCCAAGATCCTTCAGAAGCTGGTCCGGCACGGTCTGCTTCAGTCGTTTCGCGGTCGCCAACGTGGCTATTGTCTCGCCTGCGACGCCTCAGAAATGAAACTGCGAGAGCTGCTCGAGGCGATCGAGGGAGCGGATCTTTTTCGGCGCTGCTTGTTCTGGGGCCACCGGTGCGAAGACGAAAATCCTTGCCTCCTGCACTCCGAATGGGCCCGGATTAAACCCCAACTGCTCCTAGCATTGGAAAAAAAGTCGCTCGAAGATCTCGCCCGCGAATATGGAGGCGATCAGGGGGTTCCTAAGCACGAGCAGGTCCTTCTGTAGATCTCTCATACGATATGTTTTCAATCTGCATCGCTTGGGCTAGGGGAAAAAAAGAGGAAGCGGCGCCACATACCGTCCAGGCAGGAGGAACGCATAGGAGAGGAGGCAACGGTCATGGAGGTCACCAGACGAGATTTCGTGAAGATTTTCGGACTCTCCTTGGCGGGCGTTTCCAACCTGGGGGCCACTTTTCGGGTCTTTGAACCGGTGGTCAAGGTGGACAACCCCCTGGCTGTCTACCCAAACCGGGACTGGGAACGGTTTTACCGGGACATCGCGCGTTCAGAATCCACGATAACCTTTCTCTGCGCCCCCAACGACACGCACAACTGCCTTTTGACCGGCCACGTCAAGAACGGAGTGATCACGCGTATCGAACCCACCCATGGCTACGGCGAGGCCACAGATCTGTACGGACTGAAGGCATCGCACCGATGGGACCCCAGGTGCTGTAATAAGGGCTTGTCTCTCATGCGGCGCTTTTACGGAGACCGCCGGGTCAAAGGACCTATGGTCCGGAAAGGTTACTACGAATGGTTTCGGTCCGGGTTCCCCCGCGACCCTGTGACAGGGAGGCCCCCTGAAAAATTCTTCCAACGGGGCAAGGATAAGTGGCTCCGCCTGACCTGGGATGAGGTGAGCGACATCCTCGCCAAGAGCCTGATCAATGTCGCCCAGACTTACTCTGGTGATGAGGGGCGAAAGCGCCTCGAGTCTCAGGGACATTATCCAAAGGTTATGCTGGACGCCATGGACGGCGCCGGAACCCGCGCCTTCAAGTTCCGGGGATCCATGCCCTTCCTCGCCGTCACCCGGTACACAGCGCCCTACCGGATGTCCAACATGATGGCGCTCCTCGATCACCACATCCGTGGCGTCCCGCCCAAGCAGGCTAAAGGAGGCCGCGGGTGGGACAACTACGCGTTCCACACCGATCTTGCCCCCGGCCACCCCATGGTCACCGGTCAGCAGAACACCGATTACGACCTCTGCCTCTGGGAGCATTCCAAGCTCAACATCCTCTGGGGGATGAACCCTTTCACCACCAAGATGCCTGACTGCCACTGGCTGACCGAAGCGCGGGCCAAGGGATCCAAGGTGACGGTGATCTCGAACGATTACTCCCCCACCTCCCGGGCCGCCGATGAGGTCATCATCCTTCGCACAGGAACTGATACAGTGTTCGCGAACTCCCTCGCCTACGTGATCATGAAGGAAAAGCGCTATCGGGAGCGATATGTCAAGAGTTTCACCGACATGCCCCTCCTCGTTCGCATGGATACTGGAAAGCTTTTGCGAGGGAAGGACATCGTCCCCAATTACCAGCCCGCGCCCCTGCAAAAGGCCGCGGTCTTCAAAAAAGGTGAGAAGCTTCCCCTCTTCTTTCAACAGGAGAAGCAGTATATTCCTGAGAATATCCGAAACGAGGATATGAACGACTTCGTGATGTGGGATACCCGAACCAACTCCCTCAAGGTGGTCACGCGGGACGCCGTAGGCGAGGACTTCTGGAAACTCAACATCGATCCTGCGCTGACGGGAAGTCACCGACTGAAGACCATCGAGGGCAAGGACGTAGAGGTCCGGCCGCTCTTCCACGTTTACTTCGAGTTCTTCGAGGAGAACTACCGGCCGGAGCTGGCCGAGAAGATCACCGGGGTTGCAGCCAAGAAGATCGTGGAATTGGCCCGGGAGATTGCCGCCCATCCCAAACAGACGCGACTCTCGCAGGGAATGGGGGTGAACCAGTACCAGCATGCAGACTTAAAGGACCGCGCGATGTACCTCGTCTGTGCCTTAACCGACAATATCGGGCACCTGACCGGCAACATTGGCTCATACGCGGGAAACTTCCGTCTCCCTCTCTTCAACGGGGCCGGGCAGTTCCTCGCTGAAGATCCGTTCCGCGTTCAGCTCGATCCCCAAAAGCCCTCCCGAGTGAAGTTCTACTTCAGGGCGGAGTCGGCCCACTATTATTCCCACGACGACCACCCCCTGATGATGGGAGATGCGGTGCTCACTGGAAAGACTCACATGCCTACGCCCACCAAGTTGATGTGGTTCGTGGATGCCAACTCCATTCTCGGGAACGCCAAGTGGAAGTACAACATCATCGCAAACACCCTCCCCAAGATCGACTGTATCGTTACCAACGAGTGGTGGTGGTCGCTCACCTGTGAGTACTCGGATATCGTGCTGGGGGTGGACGCCTGGAACGAGAACAAATATTGGGACATCGCCGGCTCCGTCACGAACCCATTCGTCTACGTCTGGCCCAAGACCGGGCACCGCCGCCTCTTCGACACCAGAAACGACGTGGAGGTGTTCGCCCGGGTGGCGGTCCGTCTCTCCGAGCTGACGGCGGACCAACGATTCCATGACTTTTGGAAGTTCGCCATCGAGGGACAACCGGAAGCTTACACCCAGCGCGTCATCAACGCCTCGTCTAATCTCCGCGGGTACAAGCTGGCCGATATTGCCCAGAAGGCTCAGCAAGGGATACCCTCGCTGATCATGACCCGGAGCTACCCGAAGTATGTGGGAATCGACCAGACCGATGAGAACCAGCCCTGGTACACCAAGAGCGGCAGGCTGGAGTTCTACCGTGAAGAGGACGAATTCGTGGACGCCGGCGAAAATCTGCCGGTATACCGGGAACCCATCGACTCCACCCACCACGAGCCTAACGTGATCGTCGCCAAGCCTCACCCCCTGCTGCGCCCCAAGCGTCCGGAGGACTACGGTGTGGACTCTGCCAAAGCGCTCACGTCCACGGAACTGCGACAGGCGCGTAACGTCATGGTCTCCCCGGAGAAACTTCCCGGCACCAGGCATCCTCTCACGGTGACCTTCGGAGCAAGCCACATCGTGCACACGCCGAAATACCGCCATGCCGCCCATACCACCACGGGTGACACGGATGTCACTACCCTTCTCTTCGGTCCGTTTGGCGATATCTACCGGCACGACAAGCGGCAGCCGTTCGTCGCCGAGGCCTACATCGACGTCAACCCAAAGGACCTCGAGAAGCTTGGGACCCAGGATGGCGACTACGTCTGGGTGGACGCCGATCCCCAGGATCGTCCCTTTACAGGGTGGAAAGGACGAGACGAAGACTACGAGGTCGGACGGATGCTGATCCGGGCCCGCGCCTCAAACAACACCCCCTCGGGCGTAGCCAAGATCTGGTTTAACATGTACGGGTCTTCCCACGGAACCGTGAAGGGAACCAAGGTGAATCGCACCGGCCTCGCGAAAAACCCGGGGACGGGCTACCAGTCGCTGTACCGCAGGGGAAGCCACCAGAGTGTGACGCGATCCTGGCTCAAGCCGACCTATATGACCGACTCGTTAGTGCGAAAGAACCTGATGGGCCAGGCGATTGGCAAGGGGTTTGCCGTGGACGTCCACGGGCCCATTGGTGCCCCCCGCGAGGCCCTCGGGAAGGTGCGCAAAGCGGAAGACGGCGGCCTTGGCGCCAAGGGCGTGTGGAGGCCTGTAAAGCTCGGCCTTCGACCGACAAGACCCCGGAAAGGTTTCACAAAGTACCTTCAGGCCGCATATGTGAAGTTCAAGAAACGATAGGGGGATGAGCCATGGCCAAAGCTGACAACTGGCACCTGAAAAGAGAAGTGCCGTACCCATACGAGTCCAAGCGGCCGAAGCGGCAGTTCGCCATGGTAATGGACCTGAACAAGTGTATTGCCTGCCAGACCTGCACGGTCGCCTGCAAGACCACGTGGACGCCGGGTCGGGGACAGGAGTATATGCTGTGGAATAACGTCGAGACCAAACCGTATGGGTTCTACCCGATGGGCTGGGATGTCCGTCTCATGGAGATGTTGGGAGATAACCAGGAGTGGACGGGGGACGCGTATACCGGAAAAACGGTTCTCGACGCCCCACCGGGCGAGCGGGTTCAGGGATGGAAACCGGAAGAAAGGGACTGGATGAACCCCAACATCGGCGAAGACGAGGTCAACGAGCCCGTCGACGTCGGCACCATCCTAGATGCGCTGCCTCATCCCGTTTGGATGTTCTACCTTCCGCGAATTTGCAACCACTGCACCAATCCTGCCTGCCTGGCCGCCTGTCCGCGCCAGGCCATCTATAAGCGCGAGGAAGACGGCATCGTCCTGATCGACCCGGAGCGATGTGAGGGCTATCAGGAGTGCGTCATGGCCTGCCCATACAAGAAGGTGCTGTTCAACTTCGTCGCCCGCATCTCTCAGAAGTGCATCGGATGCTTCCCCATGATCGAGCAGGGCCGTCAGCCGCAGTGCGTGACAACGTGCATCGGAAAGATACGCATGCAGGGATTTGTGAGCCCCCCCAAGAAGGTGAGAGCCGACAACCCCATCGACTTTCTCGTGCATATCAAGAAGGTGGCCCTTCCCCTCTTTCCTCAGTCCGGCCTTGAGCCGAACGTCTACTACATCCCCCCGATCCACGTCCCGCCCCGGTTTCTGATGCAAATGTACGGTCCAGGAGTCGAGCAGGCGGTCAAGACTTACAAGGACATGCGGGCCGGGAAGGAATCGGAACTTCAAGGGCTATTACACCTCTTCGGTTCCAGCCCCCTCATCCTCCACTCCTTCCAGGTGAAAAAAGGGGAAGCGATTGGATTCGACGAAAAGGGAACAGAGGTCGTTCGGGTTCCTGTTCAGGAACCGTTCCAGCATAGACCCCACAAGGACAAGCAGCTCACCGTCGTGCGCCAGGACATCCCGTAAGGGGAGGGAAAGCTTGATAGATCCAAGCAGTCAGCACAGAAAGTTCAGGGCAAGCCGCAAAGCAGAAAGCTGGGGGTTGATAACTGAAATAGAAACAGGAGGCGAGGGGATGAAACGGACTGCATTGTTCTCGGCACCGCTACTCGCTGCGGCACTGATACTGGCGGTCCCCGCTTTAGCGCAGGAGGCCCTGGTCTCCACACGCGTCCCCGGGGAGATACCGCTGGACCCCCTCAGCAAGGTCTGGAATAAGGCCGCACCCGTCACCGTGGACCTCCATGGCCAGATTATCACGACCCCGATGCATATGAATCCCTCCGTCAGGTCTCTCACCGTAAGGACCCTCAGTACAGACACGGAAATCGGCTTCTTGCTCGTGTGGAAGGACCCCACCGAGAATCGGTTCCACTCGCTGGGAGAGTTCTCCGATGCGGTCGCGGTCCAGATTCCATATATACCCAGCGATCGGGTCCCGATCACCATGGGCGGTCCGGGCCAGCGGGTACTCATCCTTCACTGGACGGCATTTCGACAGGAAAATATTGACCAAGGCTATTACGACACGGAAAAGGCCAAACCAAACTACACGTACGACTGGTATCCTCATGCAAACGCTCCCTACAAGTATCCTGAAGACTGGCACAGTCCCTATGCTTTGAACTACATCGGCGGGGAAAAGGTGTTCAGGAAAAATACTGTGAAAACTCCCGTCCGGGAGGTTGTCGCAGAAGGATTTGGGTCGTCAACCTGGAAAGATATTCAGGGGGCAGAGGGAAAAGGCATCTACAGGGATGGCCGGTGGCACGTCGCCATCAAACGAAAATTCGTGGAGGAGAACACGAGCAACCCCGAGTGGGGAGCCGGAAAGAACACGTTTATCAACTTTGCCGTGTGGGATGGCGCGAACAACGAGCGGGGAGCCAGAAAATCTCTCGAATTCGCCTGGACTCCACTCAAGATCGAGGAGAAATGAGATGGAGGCGTACCGGGCTTTTGTCTATCAATTTCTTTCCCTCGCGTTCTCCTACCCTGAACAGACCGTTATGCACACATTGGAAGAGAGTCTCGAAGATCTTGACCGATCCGTACAAGCTCTCGCGATACGCTATGATGCCCTGTCGCTGAGACCGGTCTTGAAGCAAGCGCGTCAGAGACTTCTGGACCTTCAGGGGGAATACAACGCCCTCTTTGCGACGAGTGTCAAGGCCCCTGCCTGGGAAACCGCTTATGAGATCGACAAGACAGCGAGGAGGGCGGCCGAGCTGTCGGATATTGAGGGATTTTACCGCGCCTTCGGGCTCAATTTAACCATTCCCCTGGAACCGGACAGTTTGGTCGCAGAGCTTGAGTTCCTTTCCCTGCTTCTTCAGAAGCTGTCCTACACCTTTAAGGAGGGAGACCAGGACGGGGCAGAGATCTGCGGAGACGCCTACCGAAAGTTCCTCGCCGACCACCTCGGACGCTGGTACGAGGTCTTTGTCCGCCGCCTTGAAGGACAAACCGAGGAGGAGTATTACCGCAGGATCGGAGCGCTGCTCAAGCTCGTTCTCGATAAAGAGACAACGGGAATCCAAGCACAGATCCGAAAGCTTTCCGACTACGCGACGGACATCGTTCAGGGAAGCACCTGGAAGTGCAACGCGTGAACCGCAGCGCGCGCCCAGAATATCTCGAAGCATACATCGGGGGCTAACGTCGACCCGAGAGAGCAACGCATACTGTGTGCTGACAGGCCGCAGAAAACCTTGAGACTTCTCCCATTTTTCATCAGACGGGTGTTGCGGATCCACCATAGCATGGGTCATTATGTGTCCCGAAGGCCCCATTGGAATTGCTAGCATGAACACATATACCTATCTTGCCAATTTATCTGACTTGTTGCCGGATATCCCCCCCGACAGTATTGTCAGTCGTGCCATTTACACCGACGACCGGCTCAGGGCCGTCCTCTTCGGCTTCGCAGCGGGTCAGGAACTTTCCGAGCACACCGCGTCGCAGCCCGCGATCCTCCACGTCCTTGAGGGGGAAGCCCACTTGACGCTAGGAGAGGACACGATGTCTGCCCACGCCGGAACATGGGTGCACATGCCGCCACATCTTCGTCACAGTATTGTGGCCAAAACCCCCTTGGTGATGCTCCTGCTGCTCATCAAGACCGACAAGGAAGGAAAGGCATGACTGCCTTGACGGGAGTGGCCTGGCTTTGCTAGGGTCTGCGGGTACCAAAACGATCCAGGGCCTCGGTCTCTCTCGGCTCACCCCTCCGGGTCTCCTCGAAGCGAGAATTACATGTTGGAGTTTTTTCCCTCAAGCCTGAAGTGAGCCTGGGTCTTCGAGAGGTCGCAGACGGACGAGACCTGCAACGGAGCGCTGGCGACAGAACGATCCAAGGAGGCAAGTCGTGGGTGAAAACGAGCATCCCAAGGGCGCCCTGTTCTTCATGCTCGTATATCTGCTGATCCTCGTCGGGCTTTGGCTCAACGTCTATCTGCGACTCTGGGGAGGATGAGGGGCCATGCAGCGCGGCAGCACGGTCTATCTTTACGAGCTCGCGTGGATTCTTCCCAGCATCGCGATTCCGATCGGGATGCTCGTGGCGTTAGTGGTCTTTGCCTTTGGCACCGGTAAACACCTGCCGGGGGATGAGGGACGGGTGAACCCGACCAGGGTCATGGCCACGGCGCCGTTTGACCAGCCAGGAGTTGTTCAGGTTGGTCCCGGAGCCTACGAGGTACGCATGATCGCCGGTATATGGCTTTTCACCCCGAATGAGATCCGTGTGCCGGCAGGGTCGACAGTGACGTTCGTGGCCACCAGCAGGGACGTGGTCCACGGACTGTTCATTCCCCGGGCGAACGTCAACGTGATGCTCCTTCCCGGCCAGATCGCCCGGGTCACCACGCGATTCGACCGATCTGGCGAATACCCCTTTTTCTGTCACGAGTACTGTGGCGTCGCTCACCATGCGATGTGGGGCAAGGTCATCGTTGAGCCTACATCGGAGGCGAATATTCGCCGCGTGGACTTGGGATCATGACCACCACCCCTGATCTGACTCCGGAAAACCGCATGACCGCCGCATATCTTGTTGTCGCGCTGGTCGCCCTTTTTGGCGGCGTGTCCATCGGCCTCTTTCAGGCGCTCGAGCACGCCGGTATCAATCTGTACCCGTGGCTCACCCCCGTGATTAAATCGTACTATCACGGTTTGAGCCTCCATGGAGTATTGAACGTCCTGGTATTCACGACCTTTTTCATCTCCGGGTTTCTGCAGTTCATCACCAGCCGGGCGCTCGCCATGCCTCTCTGGAGTCGCCCCCTCGCGTGGACAACCCTTTGGCTCATGACTGGCGGGCTCATCCTGGCGGCGATCCCGCTCGTGGGCAATGCGGCAACAGTTCTCTTCACCTTTTATCCCCCCATGAAAGCCCATTGGGCGTTTTACGTCGGGCTCACGGTGGTTGTGGTCGCCACCTGGATCGTGACTTTGAACCTCGTGCTCACCTATCGCGCCTGGCGGTCACGGAATCCGGAGATCCGGACGCCCCTGCCCGCATTTATGTCGTTGGTCACCTTCGTGATGTGGACCTTTGCCTCCCTCGGGTTGGCCGTCGAAATGATTTTTATGCTCATTCCGTGGTCACTTGGGCTGGTCGCTGGAACAGACGCTCTCTTTGCCCGGGTCCTCTTCTGGTACACCGGGCATCCGATCGTCTACTTCTGGCTCCTCCCTGCGTACATCTCCTGGTACACGCTTGTCCCTCGGCAGGCCGGAGGGCGGCTCTTCAGCGATCCGTTAGCTCGGGTATCGTTTATCTTGTTTTTGATCCTCTCGACTCCACTCGGCTTCCACCATCAGTTTACCGACCCGGGCATCGGCGAAGGATGGAAGCTCCTGCATGCGTTTCTGACTTTTGTCGTTTTCTTCCCAAGCCTTCTGACCTTCTTCAGCGTCGTTGCCTCTCTTGAAAATGGAGCGCGAGCCCGCGGCGGCAAGGGATTGGTTGCCTGGTTTGGAAAGCTCCCCTGGGGTGATCCCTCCCTGGCGGCTCAGGTCCTGTCCATGATTCTCTTCGCCTTCGGTGGTATCGGGGGATTGATCAATGCATCGTTTACCATGAACCTAGTCGTTCACAACACTGCGTGGGTCGTCGGACACTTCCACCTGACGATCGGAACGGCGGTGACCTTGACCTTTATGGGAATCACGTATTGGCTGGTCCCACTGCTCCGAAGGCGGAAGCTTTGGAGCCGGCGCATAGCGCTAGTCCAGGCATGGTCTTGGTTCGTGGGGATGGCGATTCTGTCCAATACTCAACATCGGCTTGGACTCATGGGGATGCCCCGCCGGACGATGATCGGTGTCTCGCCTTATCTACAGCCCGAGTGGCAGTCGGCTCTCCCGCTGGTGGGGATTGGCGGGACCATCCTTTTTGTCAGTGCGGTTCTCTATTTCGCGAATATCTTCCTCACGGTGGTGGCGTCCCGCGAGCAGGAGTCCGTGGAGGTTCCATTCGCCCAGGCACTCTCCGGTCCCGAGCACGCCCCGCCCATCCTGGATCGGTGGCGACCGTGGCTGGCCCTCGCCATGGTGATGATCGTGATCGCCTACGGCCCCACTATCGTCCGGCTGATCACGACGACGCCTTTTAACGCACCAGGCCTTCGGGTGTGGTAAGGCATGAGTAAACGTACTCGGAATTTCCAAACTGGGCGTTTCGTCTTACAGAGGAAGCTTGGGGAGCGTAAACACAAGACAATTCTCTCGCATGGAGGTGCAGCCTTGAAGGGATTTCAGATCTTAGTGAGTATGGGTGCTATGCTTTTGCTGGTTGTGGCAGCTGTCTCGACGAGCTTTGCCGGTCAGAAGGGTGATGCTCAAGCGGGGAAGAAAACGTACGATGTTCTGTGCGCCTCGTGCCACGGGAACACCGGCAAGGGGGATGGCCCGGCCGCCGCGGCACTCCCCACCAAGCCTCAGAATCTTGCGGATGGCAAGTACGTGAGCACTCTGAAAGATGAATATCTGTTCAAGGTCATCAAAGAGGGTGGTGCCAGCGTGGGGAAATCCGCCCTCATGCCTCCCTGGGGTGGCCAGCTGAAGGATCAGGATATTTGGAATGTCGTGGCGCACATCCGATCGCTGTCGAAATCTGGAAAATAATTTGTTGTTACGATGAGATTTCTCAGAATCGCAGGCATTACGGCAGCACTTCTGGCCGTGGTCGCGCTTGGGCTTTTTACGATGGCTTCCGGTCGCCAAGCGACCTCGGAACTGCCTGTCGCCTATAATCACCGGGTGCATGCCGGGGAGAACAAAATCCCGTGCCTGTACTGCCATGTAAATGCCCGACGGTCATCAACCGCTGGCATCCCCTCGGTGGAGCGGTGCATGGGGTGTCACAAGATCACCGCGGCCAACAAACCCGAAGTGAAAAAACTCAAGGGGTACTGGGACCGGAAAGAGTCGATCCCTTGGCCGAAGGTCACCTGGATGCCTGACTTTGTCTTTTTTGAACATTGGCCCCACGTCCGGGCTGAAATCAAGTGTCAGACCTGTCACGGCCCGGTAGAGACCATGGATCGCATGCGGCAGGTCAGGGACCTCAGCATGAAATTCTGCGTGAACTGTCATCGGCGGAAGAAGGCGAGCATCGACTGCGCGGTGTGCCACCGCTAGAAATAGTTCAGGGTTGAGGGCTCAGAGAGGCGGACTTCAGACATCGGACGGTAGTGATGGAAGTGAATCGCCGAGATTTCTTCAAGGTCTTGGGGATTGGGGGCGCCGCGGCCGCCATGGTGGGCTGCTCGGCTCAGCCGCCTGAGACGCTCATCCCGTATGTCGTTCCCCCAGAAGAGATCATTCCGGGCCAGGCCACCTGGTATGCCACCGTTTGCCGGGAATGCCCCGCTGGCTGTGGGATGTTGGCGAAGACCATGGACGGACGGGCCATCAAGGTCGAGGGAAACCCGGACCACCCGGTAAACCGCGGCCGACTCTGCGCCCGGGGACAGGCAAGCCTCCAGGGTCTCTTTAATCCGGAGAGGGTTCGAGAGCCCATGAGGAAGGGGAAGGATGGCATGTGGCGGCCGATCTCGTGGGAGGAAGGCGAGGGACTTCTCGCCGGCCGCCTCGCCGAGCTTAAGGGGGAGGGAAATCGGATTGCCTGTGTGACGTCCCTCCTCACAGGCAGTCTGGATCACCTGATCGAAACGTGGCTGCAAGCCCTGGGTGGTGGTCGCCGTCTCCGCTACGAGGCGATTAACTACGAGTCGCTCCGGGAGGCGAATGGGACCGCCTTTGGGATCGAAGCCGTCCCCTTTTACAACCTTGAGCAGGCAGAACTGATCCTTTCCTTCGGGGCCGACTTCCTGGAGACATGGCTGTCACCGGTAGAGTACGCGCGCCACTTTGCCTCCATGCGAAGTTACCGGCAGGGGCGTATGGGGCGTTTCGCCTACGTTGGTCCTCGCCTCTCTTTGACAGGGGCCAACGCGGACGAGTGGGTCGCCATTCGACCGGGCACCGAAGGCCTCCTCGCACTGGGCATGATTCAGGCCATCATCGAAGAGGGGCTCGCGACCTCCTTACCCGCCGACGAAGAGGCGGCGTTCCTGAAGCTCGTGCTACCCTACACGCCCGCTGCAGTGGCAGAGCAGGCCGGAGTATCACCCGACAAGGTCCGCGCCCTGGCCCGCGCCTTCGCTCGTGTCCGCCCGAGCCTCGCCCTGGTCGATGGCAAGACCTCCAACGGAACAGCAACATGTCTGGCGGTGAATCTCCTCAATTATGTGGTCGGTAATGTGGGCGAGACGATTCACTTTGGTCCCACGGCCGCGGTCGGGAAAACCTCGACATACCGGGAGATGCGAAACCTCCTTGAGGCGATGGAGGCAGGGGAGATCTCCCTGCTCCTTTTGTCCGGGGTGAATCCAGTCTTCACTCTTCCGGAGGGCGAGCGCTTTCGCAAAGCACTCGAAAAGGTTCCCCTGGTCGTCAGTTTCGCCAGCTTTCTCGACGAAACGGCGAATGCGGCGCACTTGATCCTGCCGGATCATACCTTCTTAGAGAACTGGGGTGATCACGAACCGTGGGAGGGGATCCGCGGTCTCCAGCAGCCCGCCATGCGGCCACTATACGACACCCGGGTCTTCGGAGACGTCCTCATATCCGTAGCGAAACGGATCGGGCTAGAGCAGCGCTTCCCATGGGAGAACTTTTATGCGTATCTGAGGGAGCAGTGGAAGGAACTCTCCCAAGGGTTCAAGCCCGCAGAGGACTTCGAGAATTTCTGGGCCCAGGCACTTCAGCGCGGTGGCCTTTTCCAAGCCGCCCCTACTCGGGCTGTCCGGCTGAACCCGGAGATATTCACACGCCAATTCACACCGCCGAGGTTTGTCGGGGAGACTGAAGGGCTGACGCTCATTCCCTTTCCGTCTCCCGTTTTTTATGACGGGCGGATGGCGAACCGCCCGTGGCTCCAGGAGCTTCCCGACGCCCTAACCAATATCGTCTGGGATAGCTGGCTTGACATCCACCCCGCCGATGCCAGCCGACTCGGGGTAAAAACAGGAGACCTACTCCGGGTGCAGTCGTCGTTCGGCCACATGGAGCTGCCAGCCCATCTTTCCGGTGGTGTACACCCCGGAACACTCGCGGTCGCCATCGGCCAGGGACACACCGCGTACGGTCGCACCGCGAATGGGCAGGGGGCCAACCCGATTCCCCTCCTCTCACCCGAGCCCGAGGAAAGCTCAGGGGGGCTTCCCTGGATTGCCACCCGCGTGACCATTGCCCGAACGGGACGGCGACGTCCGCTCATCTCCACCGCGGGAAGCGATCAGCCCCACGACCGGGACATCATTCAGACAATTTCGCTGGCGAGCTTGCAGAGCGGCCGTCACGCTAAAGCACACCCACACCTGCTTCAGGTCTATCCAGAGCACCCCCATCCCCAGCACCGCTGGGGTATGGCTATTGACCTCAATGCGTGCATCGGGTGCGGCGCCTGCGTGACCGCCTGTTACGCCGAGAACAACATCCCGGTCATGGGGAAAGCAGAGGTGGCGAAGGGGCGCGAGATGTCGTGGATCCGGATCGAACGCGTCAATGTGGGAGCACCTCACCGACCCGAGCACCACTTTCTCCCGATGCTTTGTCAGCATTGCGACTATGCTCCGTGTGAACCAGTCTGCCCCGTCTACGCGACCTACCACAACCCGGGGGGCCTCAACGTGCAGGTCTACAACCGGTGTGTCGGCACCCGGTACTGCTCCAACAACTGCCCATATAAGGTCCGCCGGTTCAACTGGTTCACGGCGGAGTGGCCCGAGCCGCTTCACCTCCAGCTCAACCCGGATGTCACCGTCCGGACCATGGGGGTGATGGAGAAGTGCACCTTCTGCGTGCAGCGGATTCAAGCCGCGAAACTCACGGCAAAGGCGGAGAAGCGACCAGTCCGCGACGGGGAGATCACCCCCGCCTGCGCCCAGACCTGTCCGACCCGGGCCATCGTCTTCGGCAACCTGAATGATTCCGAAAGTGAGGCCTCCAGGCTGTCAAGAAACCCCCGGCGGTATCTTATTCTGGAACATGTGAACACCCAACCGGCGATCACCTACTTGAAGAAGATCACCGCCGGGCCGGTGGAGGGCTAGGTGTCCCATCTCACGTACAGCCAAGTGGATCGGGATATCCTCCAGGCCATGGAGGCACCCGGGCCGCGTTACTACGCGGTCCTTGCGGCCACCCTCCTCGTCCTAGCCTGGGGGGCCTTCGCCTGGTGGTATCAAATCGTCCATGGCATGGGCGTCTCCGGGCTCAGCCACCCGGTTATGTGGGGTATTTACATTACCAATTTCGTTTTCTGGGTGGGAATTGCCCACTCCGGTACCCTCATCTCGGCCATCCTTTTCCTCTTCCGGGTCCGGTGGCGCGCAAGCGTCTACCGAACGGCCGAGGCGGTCACGGTCTTTGCCCTCTTCACGGCGGGGCTCTTCCCCATCATTCACCTGGGCCGTCCCTGGTTCTTCTACTGGCTCCTGCCCTACCCGCAACTGGGGGGGCTGTGGGTTAACTTCCGCTCGCCCCTGGTCTGGGACGTCTTTGCAGTGATGACCTATATGATCATCAGCATTCTCTTCTTCTTTACCGGGCTGGTCCCGGATGTGGCCGTGGTCCGCAACCGAACCTCCGGGTGGCGGCATCGCCTCTACGCCTTCCTCGCACAGGGATGGCAAGGGACCGACCGACAGTGGCGCCACTACAAGGCCGCCTACGTGTTTCTGGCAGCGTTGGCCACTCCCCTGGTGATCTCAGTCCATAGCGTCGTCTCGTGGGACTTTGCCCAGTCCATCGTCCCGGGCTGGCACAGCACCATCTTTGCTCCGTACTTTGTCGCGGGGGCGATCCATTCCGGGCTCGCCATGGTTCTGACCCTGCTGATTCCGCTGCGGCGGATTTTCCGCCTCGATGTCTATCTGACCCAGTGGCACATGGAGAATTTAGCGAAGCTCATCATCCTCACCGGCCTGATCGTGGGTTACGCCTACGTGGTCGAGTCCTATATCGCCTGGTACAGCAACAACGTCCCCGAGTGGCAGCGCTTCGTCTATCAAGTCGCTGGCGAGTACGCCATTCCCTTCTGGATCATGATCCTCTTCAACTCGCTCGTTCCCCTCCTGTTTTTCGTGAAACGGATCCGGACCAGCACCCCGTGGCTGTTCGGGATCGCCATCCTGATCAACATCGGCATGTGGATGGAGCGTTTCGTCATCATCGTGACCGGCTTGGCCCACGAATACGTTCCGTATGCATGGGGGCTGTACATTCCCACCTGGGTGGATATCAGCATCACGCTGGGGAGCTTTGCCTGGTTCTTCCTCTGGTTTCTGCTCTTTGCGAAGCTTTTGCCCGTCGTCTCTATTGTGGAGGTAAAGGAGGAGTTGCCACCTCCCACGAGAGCTACGGAGGGGGTCACATAAGATGGCTCGACCGTCCGGAGGGATTGTCGGGAGTTTTCGCCACCTGGACAGCCTGCTTGAGGCCATCGAACGACTGCGTCAAGCCGGCTACCGGAACCTTCAGGCGCTGTCTCCGGTTCCCCACCACGCCATCGACGAGGCGCTGGAGAAGCCGCCTAGCCCCGTGCGCGTCTTCACCCTGATTGGCTGTCTGCTGGGAGGCGCCACGGGGTTGTTTCTTACCATCCATACCTCGAAGCTTTACCCGATCATCGCCGGTGGCATCATGACCGGTGGCAAACCGATCGTCTCGATGCCCCCCTTCCTGATTATCGTCTTTGAACTGACAATCCTTTTCGGCGGGCTCATGACGCTCGGTGGGATGCTGCTCAATGCCCGCCTGCCGCGCGTACATGTTGTCCCAGCCTACGATCCCCGGTTCTCGGAGGACCGATTTGGTCTCTTTGTCCGTTGTGAGACAAAGGATTTCGACACGGTCAGTCGACTGCTCGAAAGCGCGGGGGCCGAGGAGGTGCACCGCGCTGGAGAGCAGGCGGATCACCCGGTGAAGGAGGCGTAATGCACGAGGGCTGGGAAGAGCGCTGGGCGCAATCCCTCTCGATCCCATCAGGACTGACCTGGACATTGGGGGGCCTGCTGGCCGTCGGCGTCGGGGCTTTCCTTTCCGGCCTGTTGCTCGACCCAGGGCGCGCCTGGCAGGCGTACTTGGTAAATTTCCTCTTTTGGGGTGCGTTGGCCCAGGGTGGGGTAGTCTTCGCGGCCGTCTACCATGTGGTTGGCGGACAATGGGGACCACCCATCCGTCGCTTGGCCGAGGGAATGTCTGCTTTTCTGCCGGTGAGTCTCGTGCTGTTTTTGCCGCTGTACTTTGGGTTGGACTTGTTCTTTGGCCAGATCCGCGAACTCAACCCGGACCGAGGGGCGTGGTTTGATTTCCGTTTCATCTTCGTTCGCGGCGGTCTCGGCATCGGATCCATGACGGTGTTGAGCCTGCTCTTTGTCTACTACTCATTCCGCCTCGATATGGGTTCGCTCATCGAGCAGGGTCTTCGGCCCCGGCAATGGCTCTACGGATGGTTGGTCGAGGGATGGCAGGGAGAGCAGGCGGAGATTCAGCGAAGCGAGCGGGGACTGGACGTCCTCGCTGCAGCGGTGCTTCTCGCGTATCCGATGATCTACAGCTTTATGGCGTTCGATCTGATTATGGCGCTGGATCCTTTCTGGTACAGCTCGCTCTTCGGCGGCCACTTCCTCGTCAGCACCTTCCTCCTTGGCCTCGCTGGCCTCACTATCGGAGCCGCACTCACCCGCCGCTATCTTGGCATCCACGACATCACTCCCGCCCACTTCTTGGACTTGGGCAAGCTCCTTTTTGGGTTCAGCCTCACCTACATGGCCATGCTCTGGTCCCAGTATGTCGTGATCTGGTACGGCAATCTCCCCGAGGAGACCCACTTTGTGATGCTCCGCCTCTGGGAGAAACCTTGGGCGCTGCTGTCGTGGACTGTCCTGGTCGCGACCTTTTTCATCCCCTCCGTCGTCTTTCTCAGCCGTCGAGCCAAACAGATCCCATCCATCATGCTCGCGGTGGGCACGTTGATTGCGGCAGGATTGTGGCTCGAGCGGTATGTCCTGGTGGTCCCATCGCTCTGGCACGCGGAAAGGGTTCCGTTCGGGTGGCTCGAGATCGGGGTGACGCTGGGGTTCCTCGGAACGGTCGGGTTGAGCTATGTGTTCTTCGTACAGCACATCCCCATCGTCCCGCGCGTGAGGTTCCCCATTGTCTCGGCCTCGGGCCACTCAGGAGGGAAGATTCTTGAGGAGACGTCTTCAAGGGCCTAGGGCCGGCAGCATCCACGCCAGTCCCACCTGTTCCAGGGACAGACCTGGAAGCCGGCGCGTCCTCTGGCGTGAGAAGAGGATGGCCGTCAGAGAGCTCTTCCGGTCCCTGGCGACGGCAGTGGGCCTCGTGCTCATCGGGGTAAGCCTTGCCCATGGATGGCCCTGGAGCACCGATATGGAGAAACAGCCCTCCATCCGACCTCAGGAGGACCCGCGGCTCCCCCCGCCTGGCTCAATCCCGAGGCAAGGAAAAGAGCCGCGCATGGACCGGATCGAAGCATCAGAGAAGTTGCGCAATCCTGTGCAGCCGACTGCCGCGTCCATCGAAAACGGAAAGCGGCTCTTTCAGATCTACTGCGCCCTGTGCCACGGCCCTGATGGGAAGGGGGATGGGCCTGTCGCGACCAAATTTGTTCCTCCGCCCGACCTCACCCTGGAGATTTTCCGGCAACGAACTGACGGGTTCATGTATGGTACCATCCGGAATGGGGGTGCCCTCATGCCTGGTCAGGGGGACGCCCTTTCACGCCGGGAGCGTTGGGACATCGTCAATTTCATTCGGCACGTGCAGGCGAAGTGAGGGAGCGAAATGAGAGCGGGGATGGCGATTCTCGGACTCCTCTTGATGGCAGGCGGGGTTGCCGCTCAGCCACAGGCCCAAGCGGTGGTTCCCCAGGGGGAAGAGGTATATATGACCTTTTGCTGGACATGTCACGGTCGTTACGGCCGGGGAGATGGCCCGGCTGCCCAATATATCGCTACACCGCTACCCGATTTTACCAACCCCGCAGTCCTCGGAGGCAGGTCTAATCAGCAGATCGTTTCCACGCTCACACAAAGAAAGGGGCGTCCCGACACTGCGCATATGCCCATGGCAACTGTCATTGAGTCGCTGAAGGAAGAGGCGCTTCGCGATGCCATTGCGTATATCCGGACCCTCGCAGTGCCGGGCAAACATGTAAGCATCCTGGCGGGCAAGGATATTTACAACACCTTCTGCCAAGCGTGTCATGGATCCCGAGGGGATGGACAAGGGCCCGCCGCCAAGAACTTGGTCGGTGTGACGCCAAGGGATTTCACTTCCGAGGAATTTGTCATCGAGGGGCGGGAAGAGGAAATCTCCCGAGCCATCTTCATGGGGGGGGCCAAAGGATTTCACGGCTCCCCCTATATGCCCGAGTGGAGGACCACGTTATCGCAGCAGCAGATTCAGGATGTCATGGAGTATCTCAAGACCTTCAAAAAGCCTAATCCGTAATGAGAGAGAAGACATCGTACAGGATTTCCCGGTGTCTGGGACGCGGCCCAACAGAAGAGCATCAAGCGACTGGCGCCCATCCTGTGAGGATCGACCAATCGCAAACATGATTTTTCCTCAGTCATGCGGGATCGAGATATTGCCGACCGTGCGAAGTTTCTCAAGCATGGCCTTGTAGACATGACCAAATACGTCGACCACAGGGCCAACATGCCGATCGGAGGGGATGCGAGCCGTGGAAAGAGGCTCTTTCATCTGTGTGTGCCGTGCGACGGATCTGACGGGAAGAAGCTGAACTTCGGCTCTGAGCGAAAGCCCAGGTACGTCGGCACCTTCGCCAATAAGGACCCGCAAGAGTTCGTACACAAGGTTTGGGTGAAAGATCCGGGTAGCGATCCTCCCATGCCTTCGGCGCTGGTTCTCGGCTGGGACATGAAGCAAGGTGTCGATGTGCTGGCCCATGCCCAGACATTGGCAAAGAAATAGGACTTGTCCGCGATCAGCGAAAGGGACCTCTGCGCCCGAGTGGAGCACGACGCTATTGCAGCAGCAGGTCCGGGATGTCGAAAGATATCTGAAGACCTTGAAAAGGCGGCAACCGTAATCGAGCCTCTTGGTGCATGGCCGCCGTCAGACCCGGGATTGTTACGTCCAACACTTCATCCTAACGGATGAATCATTTTCGCCAGCCACGGCGCGAGCTGAGCGTGCTGCCCGGACAGTACGCGCGGCGAGACCACAACCTTTATCCTCCCCGACCGTCTCCTGTTCGGTCTAGGGCTTGCACAGCTTCTCAGGAACGCCGTGAGGTGGCACAACCCCTTCGACTCATTAAGAAAGGGTATCGGGTGGGACAAGGCCTTGTCGGGTGTGGCACAGTTGCCCCAAACGGTATCTTCCTGTAAAAAATAAGGCACAAACCTGCCCGCCGTCAGATGAGGGCCTGCTCTGGGGCGTATTTGCCCCAATGACGTCTTCCACCGCTCTCTGGTCGGCTCGTCTCCGATTGAAGTACTCCTTTAAAGACAATGTGTTACGTCGCGACGACCCTCCTTTGCCCTGCCAGGCAGTATGTGGCACCGCCTTTGCTTCCACGGACCCCGAGTCTGCCACCGGATCTGCGCATGTAACGATTACAAACGGCGAGGTTCTTTGCTCTTCTCCTCCTCAAACCACTGCGCTAGCAGGGGAGCTCTCGATCATTCGAACTCGGATGAGGATCAGACGACAGCGCACACAACCCGCCTGGGAATCGCTGGCGAGAGGGAGAACCCCTTCCTCTTGTTGCGAAACGAAATTTCTCGGCCATCCGGATCTGGCCGAGATCCCTCGCTCTGGCGCTGCCCGGGGCGGCGTTATCACTTTTCCTCCAGCTTATTTCTTCTCCTTGATATCTGTTGTCCTTCTGCTCCTTTGGTCCCTGGGACTGGCATTCGCCCAGCAACTTCTCAGCCCGACCCACAACCCGGTTGTCGGGTCGCGGGTCTTCGGGGCTAAGGGATGTACCGAGTGTCACGCCGTGAACGGGAAGGGCGGGAAGGTCGGGCCCGATCTCGGCCGTATCTCGCGTCCCCGCTCGCTCTACGATCTTGCCGCGGCCATGTGGAACCACTTTCCCCGCATGGCCGAAAAGA
This sequence comes from uncultured bacterium, assembly GCA_964348275.1. Taxonomy (GTDB): domain Bacteria; phylum Methylomirabilota; class Methylomirabilia; order Methylomirabilales; family CSP1-5; genus CSP1-5. The sequence goes on along the minus strand of CAYGBT010000003.1, from coordinate 52,224 downwards.
TGCGTGAGCTCGGGATCTCCCACCCTCACATCAGTCCGCAGGAGACCGGCGATCTGATCGCCTTTCTGTATACCCTCAACTACTTTGATCCCGCTGGGAATCCCGAGACCGGTAGAGAAATCTTCATCGAGAAGCAGTGCGTGATCTGCCACCAGGTGGGTGGAACTGGCGGCGTGATCGGCCCTAACCTCGACTTGCTCAAGCAGTATGGCTCGCCGATCTATGTCGCGACGGCGATGTGGAACCACGGCCCCGCCATGGCCGAGGCCATGCGGGCAAGAGGAATAGAGCGACCCACATTTAAGGGAACGGAGCTCATCGATCTGATCGCCTACCTCAAATCCGCCTCGCCGGAGCCGGAGGAGGAACCGCTGTATGTCCTGCCCGGCCGCGCCGACGAAGGGCGCGAGCTGTTCGTGGAGAAGGGCTGCCGTGTGTGCCACAGCATTGGAAGACGGGGCGGTCGGCTCGGGCCTGACCTTGGCGAGCGAGGAGTTCACCGGAGCCTTACTGAGTTTGCGACAGCGATGTGGAACAAGACCCCGGCGATGATAAAGGCGATGAAGGCCAAGCGAATCTCCATCCCACAACTCCGGGCGGAAGAGATGGCGGACCTTGTCGCCTACCTTTACTCTGTCCAATACTTCGGCGGACCGACCGAACCCCGCAAGGGACGGAAGCTGGTGAAGGACAAGGGGTGTTTGCAGTGCCATTCGGTCCGTGGGAAGGGCGGGAAGGTCGCGGGCGACCTCGCCCGGGTGAAGCACCTTGTCTCGCCTGCCGCAGTCATCTCAATATTGTGGAACCACGCCTTGGTCATGGAACGGGTAACCGAGGTTAAAGGGGTCACCTGGCCCCAGTTCCGCCAAGACGAGATGGCTGACCTCGTTGCTTACCTCCAGACGCTGAGGCAGAACCGGTGAAGGGCCTGCGGGGTTTTTTCCCCACGAACACCAACGGGGGCGGCGCTACGGAGAAACGCTGGATACCCCCTCTCACCACAGTCAGGGTGGCTGTGCCATCAAGGCTTCACGGACACCATGCCGACGGCCGATGCGGGGCGCCGGCTGCTATGGGACAAACGCAAGGGGCCGAGCGCGGGGAAACACCATGAGGTGGCTCGCTGCGGTCGGTCTGCTCGCCCTGGGCCTCTTCGCGTGGGGAGCATGGCGTCTGTTGGCGGAGCCCGCTGTCAGGCAGCCGATCGAGTTCCCCCACAAGACCCACCTGGAGGTGGGCCTGACGTGCACGAACTGCCACCAACGAGCGGAGAAGGATGTCGTCGCAGGCCGTCCTCCCACCACGTTGTGCCTTGGCTGCCATTCGGGGGGGGAGCCCGAGAGCCAGGAATTGAAGAGGCTCCAAGCCTTCGAAGAAAAGGGCGAGGAGATCCCCTGGAAGCGCGTCTGGCGACTCCCCTCTCACGTTTTCTTCCCTCACCGCACGCACGTGGTGGTGGCAAAGGTGAAGTGCCAGACCTGCCATGGACCGATGGAGACCCTTGACCGCCCCCCCGCGCGCGCCCTCAAGATCCTCACCATGGACGACTGCATCCGCTGTCACGAGAAGTGGGAGTGGTCCAGAGGAAACGAAGCAGGAGAAGTGAAACCGGAGGCGGCGGCGCAGCGAGCAATCTTGACTGATTGCAACGCCTGTCATCGGTAAGGGAAGCGATGCGAGTCACGCGACGTAGATTCCTACAGGCTGTGGGTGGAACTGCCGGAGCCGCCGCCCTGGTGAGAGGCCGACTGACCAGGGCCGACCAGGCACGCCAGGACTTTGAACGTTGGGCCACCCCAGAGGAGGTCGTCGTCCCCTCCATCTGTCAGCAGTGTCCGGGAGGTTGTGGTCTCCTGGTCCGGACGCTGGACGGGGAAGCGGTGGGAATTTCAGGGAACCCTCTTCATCCCGTCAATCGGGGAGCCCTCTGCCCAAAGGCGTTTGGGGGACTCCAGCTCCTCTACGACCCCCACCGCCTGAAGGGGCCGATGGTGCGGGATGAAAAGAAGGGGCGCTTGCGTCCGATTGAGTGGGAGGAGGCTCTACGGTTGGTAACAACGCGCCTTGCTGCGCTTCGCGATCAGGGCCTGTCTCACACCGTGGCGATCCTGGGGGGACAGTACCGCGGCTATCGGGACACGCTCTGGAAACGCTTCGCCGAGGCGTACGGGAGTCCAAACTACATCCGGGTCCGCTGCTTCTCGCCAGAGAGACCTGCCCTCGCCCACTACCTGATGCAGGGAGTGACGAGCCCGCTGGGCTATGACATCGCTGAGACCCGACTGATCCTCTCCTTCGGGGCCGGTCTTCTGGAATCCTGGATGGGTCCGGTGCATTCCTCCCTTGCCTTCGCCGGCTTGCGCGGGGCGGGCGACCGTCCGAGGGGCCGGCTCGTTCACGTGGATGCCAGACGCTCCCAGACTGCGGCCAAGGCAGATCGGTGGGTCCCAATCATCCCCGGCACGGACGGGATCCTCGCCCTAGGGATCGCCAATGTGCTGATCCGGGAACGGCTCATTGACCAAGAGTTCTTGGACACACACACGTTCGGCTTTGAGGACTGGGTGGACAGAACCGGTCAGCACCACACGGGGTTCAAGAAGCTGGTGCTCAGTGAGTATGGCCTGTTCACCGTTTCGCAGACCACCGGCGTCCCCGCAGATGTTATCCTCGAGATCGGCCGGGATCTTGCCACGATGAAGCCGGCCCTTGTTATCGGCGAGCGGGGACCATCGTACGGCCCTGACGATCTTCACACCCGGATGGCCATCCACAGCCTCAATGCCCTCATTGGAAACATCGGCGTCCACGGCGGCCTCCTGATCCAGGGCGAGCTGCCGCTGGCCCCGCTTCGTCCGGTTAAGCGAGACAAGGCCGCAAAGGATGCACTTGCCAAACCGAGGATCGATGGGGCGGGGCTGGGGGAATACTTCCTGGTCTCCGATGCTTCCCAGGCTGTACCAGAAAAGATTCTGAGCGGGGATCCGTATCCCATCAACGCTCTCTTCCTCTTCGCCACCAATCCGCTGGCCAACCATCCGGCTAAAGAAGCTTTTGCCAGAGCGATGGACCAGGTTCCTTTCGTTGTTAGCTTCTCTCCATTTCTGGATGAATCCAGCGCTTTGGCCGATCTCATCCTGCCAGACCACCCCTATCTGGAGCGGTGGCAGGACGACCAGGTCACACATTTGGCTGGCTTCACCTGCTTCAGCCTGGCCCGGCCTGCTGCGACCCCCCTCCACCAAACCCGCAACACGGGTGACGTGCTGCTCCAGATCTCGAAGGCTCTGGGCGGCACCATTGCCGAAAGCCTTTCGTGGAACACCTTCGAGGCCCTCCTTCACGAAGGAGCCCGAGGACTCTACGAGGCAGGGCGGGGATACGTGGTCTCGATCCATGCCGAGGAATCGCTCAGGAAAATCCTGGAGCGCCAGGGATACTGGATCCCCGAGTTCAAGAACTACGACGAGTTCTGGAACGCTTTGCTCAAGCGGGGAGTATGGTGGGACCCTACAGGCCTCCCAGTTGGCCGGAAAGCCCTCCTTACGACCTCGTCTGGGAAGTTCGAGTTTTACTCGAGCCGCTTCAAGCGGTGGGTGGATGAGGCCGTGAAGCGCGAGGGGAAAAAAGGTCGCTTTGTGAGCGCCATCGGGGGGTGGGATCGGGGAGACCTGCTCTTTCTTCCCGCCGTTACGATCCCTTCCGCTCAGGAACAGGAGCCGGAAGTATCCTCCCTCCGCTTGATCACTTACCGGCTTGTGACCCGGCCCGTCGGGGGCGGAAAGAACCAGCCGTGGCTCCTGGAGCAGCCCGCGGTCCACGTCGAAGCATCCTGGAAGAAGTGGATCGAGGTTCACCCAGAGACGGCCGAGAAACTGGCCATCAACGACGGCGACTGGGTCTGGGTGGAATCTTCCAAGGGGCGAATCAGGCTTCAGGCCAAGCTCTATGATGGCACGCTTCCCGGCGTCGTCCTTATGCCCCTTTTCGGGGGCGATGGTCCCAATCCCAACGACCTGATCTCGAGCGAGCTGGACCCTGTCAAGGGCTTCGGCCTCTTCAACACCACCAGGGTCAGGATACGGAGGGCGTGACATGGCACTCTGGGGGATGGTGATCGATCTGGATCGCTGCACCGGATGCCAGGCCTGCGTCATGGCCTGCAAGGCCGAGAACAACATCCCGGCCGTTGGAGCCAAGGAGGCCAGCAGAGGGCGGACCATCAGTTGGATGCAGGTCCTCACCGAAGCGGATGAAGAACACCCTGACGGGAAGATCCGGTTCCTGCCAAGGCCGTGTCTCCACTGCGACGATCCTCCCTGCACGAAGGTCTGTCCCGTCTACGCCACCTACCGGAACCCGGAGGGGATCGTCGCCCAGATTTACGCCCGCTGTATCGGCTGTCGCTTCTGCATGGCCGCTTGCCCGTATAACGCCAAGTACTTCAACTGGCACACTTACCAGAAAGAGGGCCCAGCGCAGAACCCAGACGTCTCCGTCCGCTCAAACGGCGTGGTGGAGAAATGCACCTTCTGCCACCATCGTCTCCAGAAGGTGCGCGCACGGTCCCGCGCCGAAGAACGGGGGATCGAGCCGGGGGAATACGTTCCCGCCTGTGCTGAGGCGTGTCCCGCCCGAGCCATCGTCTTTGGGGATTTCTCCGATCCTGGCAGCGAGGTGTCAAAGCTCGCCCGGAGCCCACGGGCCATGAGGCTCCAGGAAGAGCTCGGGACAAAGCCCAAGGTGATCTACCTGAAAGGGTGAAGTTCGTGGCACATACCACTGACATGCGAGATGCCATCCTCCTCGCTCCGATCGAGCACACGGGACGTAATTTCTACTTGGCCGTGGCCATCCTGTTTCTCATTGTCCTCTGGGGAGGCTTTGCCTACTCGGTCCAGCTCAACGAAGGCCTGGGCGTCACCGGGCTCCACCAGCCGGTTTCCTGGGGTTTTTACGTCACCAACTTTGTCTTTTTCATCGGGATCAGCCACGCGGGGACGCTCATCTCGGCCATCCTCCGCCTCTCGAAGGCCGAGTGGCGGCGCCCCATCACCCGGATGGCTGAGGTGATCACCGTGATGGTCCTCTTCATCGGCGCCGGACAGATCCTGGTGGACCTGGGTCGGCCTGACCGGGCCATGAACGTCATCCATCACGGCCGCTACCAGTCTCCCCTCCTCTGGGACGCTACCAGTATCAGCGCCTACCTGACGGCCAGCCTCATCTACCTGTGGATCCCTATGATCCCGGATATCGCCATTCTCAGGGACCGTCTCGGAAAGCGAAAGTTTTTTTATACCGTGTTGGCCCTGGGATGGCGGGGGACGGAGCGTCAGCATAAGGTTCTCAACCGCGCCATTGCCATCATGGCGGTCCTCGTGATCCCGATCGCCGTCTCGGTCCATACGGTGGTCTCTTTCGTCTTCTCCATGACGCTCCAGCCGATGTGGCATTCGACGATTTTCGGGCCGTACTTCGTGGTAGGGGCCATCTTCTCCGGCATCGCCGCCCTCATCGTGGCCATGCTCATTTTCAGAAAGATGTACGGTCTTCAGAGCTACCTCAGACCGGTTCATTTTAGGTACCTGGGACAGCTCCTGCTCGTGATGTCACTCCTCTGGTTCTACTTCACATTCACCGAGTACCTGACCGGTTACTATGGCGGCGATCCAGAGGAGATGAAGGTCTTCTGGGCCAAGTTCACAGGTCCCTTCTGGCCATTCTTCTGGGGGATGATCCTCACCAACTTCGTCATCCCACTCCTGTGCCTGGTGAGGCTCGACGGGCAAACCATCGGAAAAGTCCTGACCGCGTCCCTGTCGGTCCTGGTGGGGATGTGGCTTGAGCGCTTCATCATCGTCGTTCCCACCCTGTCGTACCCACGGCTGCCATTCCCCGCGGGCATCTACTGGCCGACGTGGGTAGAGCTGGGAGAAACGGCGGCCAGCTTTGCCTTGTTCGCCCTCTTTTATCTCCTCTTCACCAAGCTCTTCCCCATCATCTCCATCTGGGAGATAGAGGAGGGGCGGGAGGTAGGCATCAAAGAGGTGGAGGAGCGTCTCCTGACCTACCTCCCGGAAGCGGGTGAGCCCGAATTCATCCCGGCCAAGGGAGGAGGGTGACATGGATCGCCCGCATGCAGCGCCGGATCGAATCGTGAGAATCATGCAGTGGGCCATAGCGGGAGGTTTTGTCCTGTTCGTCGGAGGGATCGTGATCTGGATCATCCACCTGATCCGCACCGCCTGGTACCTCAGGGACGTCCCTTCTGCCTCTATCGGCATCTCGTTAGTGGCGATCCCGGTCTTTCTGGTGCTCCTCGGCGTGGTCCTTTACGTCATCTGGGGGCTCCTCACGGATCGGAGCGAGCCATGAAGGTCAAAACCCTGTTGTTCGGCCTCGCCTTACTGGTCGGATTTGGCATTGTGCCTGCGTCATCCTTTGGCGGCCATGGAGCCCTCTCGGCCCTCCTCCCGGGTGATCCCCTTGAAGGAAGCCGACTGTTCATCGAGAAAGGGTGTTTGCAGTGTCATGCGGTCACCGGAGTGGGAGGAGTCGCGGGGCCCGAGCTGGGCCGGGGGATCCTGAACCGTCCTCTGTTGGAGATCGCCGGGGTGATGTGGAACCACTTCCCCGGAATGGAGCAGGTCCTCCGAGAAAAAAGGGTTTCCCGGCCCACATTCGAGCCCTCGGAAATGGCAAGCCTCATCGCATTCCTGTACTACCTAAACTCCCTCGATCCTCCGGGAGACCCGGCATTCGGCGCACGCCTCTTCCGCCAAAAGGGCTGCGAGGCCTGTCACTCCTTGGGAGGGAGAGGCGGGAGTATCGGCCCCGCGCTTGACAAGTACGGCCGGTACGCTTCTCCCCTCTTTTTGACGACTGACCTGTGGAAGAAGGGGAAGGCGATGGCGGAGACGATGCGGGAGATGGGCGTGTCGCGCCCCACCTTTGAGGGGAATGACATCCCAGACCTCCTCGCCTATATCCGGGATGTCGCTGGCGGCCTCGAGCGAGTGTACGCCCCGCCGGGAAGTCCTGAGCGGGGCGAGAAGCTGTACCGGGAGAAGCGGTGCGTCGAGTGCCACGCGATCCGAGGCCACGGCGCCAAGGTGGGTCCAGACCTCGGCACCACGCTCACGGGAAGCCTCATGCGCATCGCCGGAGCGATGTGGAACCACGGCCCCAAGATGTGGGAGAAAATGGTTGAGATGGGGATCAAGGAGCCCTCTCTCAGCACGAAACAGATGTCGGATCTTATTAACTACCTTTACTTCTTCCAGTTCATCGACCCGGCGGCGGACCCCCAAAGGGGGCGGGTTGTGATCGTGGAGAAACAGTGTGTCTCCTGTCACTCCTTCGGGGGCGTTCGCGAAACTGTGGGGCCGAATCTCGCGACGGCGGCGGGCCTTGGTACCCCCCTGGAGGTCATCACTGCGATGTGGAATCACGCGTCCAGTATGGAAGAAATGATGCTGGAGCAGGACATGGCCTGGCCGGTCTTCAAGGGAGGGGAGATGGCCGACCTGATTGCCTATCTGCTGTACATGGGGGGAGGATCGGTTGAGCTGGACGGGCTCAAGGGCAAGCGCAAGTAAGGAGACACCCAACGCATAAAGGAAAAGTGCCTAGACCATCAAACGGTTACTGGGGGCGCTCGTTCGACTGATGCCATTCGCCCTGGTTACTCCCGGAACAGCCTAGTCAGCGCAGATCGGGTTGGAAACCAAGAAGATCAAGGATACCGATGCACCTAGGATCGACGGTACGACAGACTCACGCGGGAACAGGTGCAGCCCAACAACGTGACAGCCTTGGCGGCCGCCGACGAGATCCTCGGGAGGAGGAGACACCACAGGAGATGCAGCGGTAGAGCTCGGGTAGGTTTACTTCGTAGCCCATTTCCGGTACAGTGGGTTCGCGGACCAGAAAGCGCGACACCTTCTCGGGTGTCATCCTGCCCGCAAAGAAGTTTCACTCGCGGGCTCCCGGACTGGCGCGGCTGCTGCCCACACGGCGGCACGGGCAGCGGTTTGGCTCCGCTTATTCAGTGAAATCCAGACAGCGGTGCGGGATAGGAGGAAGTAGCCGTGACAGAACAACTTGTGAGATTCAGCATCTTTGAAGGTCTGGGACCGGAAGACCTGGCGGCCATCAAAAAGCTGTGCAAAACCAAGAAGTTCCAGAAGGGAGAACAAATCTTCAAGGAGGGCGAACAGGCCACATCCCTGTTTCTAGTATGCGCGGGAGAGATTGAGCTTCGGTCCAGAGTCTCGTACTACAGTGCCACGGTAGAAATCCCCTTCGAAATAAAGGTCCCAAGGGCAGTGTTTGGTTGGTCGGCGGTGACCCATCCCCACAAATACACGTTGTCGGCGTACGCGAAAGAAGATTCTGAGGTGTTGCAGATAAGCCAAGCTGATATTCAACACTTGTGTGAGACAAATATTCGCCTGGGCTACATTGTCATGAAAAACACCGCCCGTATCATTGGTGGACGATTCCAAACGCTGCAGGCAGCGCTGGCCAAAGAGATCCAAGATCGCCTCAGGAGCAAAGATTCCTTAGCCTGAAGGTCGCTCGCGCGCTTTTTACAACGAAGTCCCCCGTGCGGGCATATCTTAGAGTATCTGACAGAGAACGAAGGGAACTGAGAGAGAAGGAGGAAAAGACATGAAAAAGGTTATGTTCGCGAGTGCTTTGGTTTTTCTGGCAGCGTGGCTCACTCTAAGTTTCCAACCGGACTATGGGAGCGGGCTGATTTCACTTGCTGCCGCTGCGGGGTCTGACGCCAAGAGTGTCGCCCGTGGAGGATTGTTATACGACAAGTGGTGGAAAGTTGTTCCGGGGGCTACCACGCCCAAGGGTGACCATCCCCTGTGGTCCCTCCAGACTACCAACACACGGAAGGGAGATACTACGTGGCGCTGCAAGGAATGCCATGGCTGGGACTATCAAGGCAAGGATGGTGCCTACGGGTCAGGCTCTCATCGCACAGGATTCCCCGGCGTGTGGGACGCAGCCCAAAAGAAGGGTGTCGAGCAACTGGCGGCAATCCTGCGAGGATCGGCCAATAAAAAACATGATTTCTCAAAAGTCATGCGGGACCAAGATATCGCCGATCTCGCGAACTTTCTCAACGATGGGCTTGTCGACATGACCAAGGTGATCGACTACACGACGAAGAAGCCGATCGGAGCAGATGCGAGCCGCGGGAAGACGCTTGCCGGTCTTTGCGTTGCGTGTCACGGAGCTGACGGGAAGAAGTTGAACTTCGGTAGCGAGGAAAAGCCTGAGTTCCTCGGCACGTTGGCCAATAAGAACCCGCAGGAGTTCCTGCATAAAGTCCGGATGGGACATCCCGGGAGTGATCCTCCTATGCCTTCGGCGGTGGTTCTGGGTTGGGACATCAAGCAAGCTGTCGATGTGCTCGCTCATTCCCAGACACTGCCGAAAAAATAGCGTTGACCGGCACAGGCTCAAGTCTCTGCCCCGAGCGAGGAGGTAAAGCGGGAGCCAGAACGCCAAGACCAGAAGATTTCGCTGGGGGGCGAACCACGGCCTCGTCGAAAGCCCCCCTTTCCTCGTCTTCCACCAAGACGATAGGAGGGCTTAGGCGATGCGAGGCGAAGATGTGGATCGCCGTGTAATGAGGTGGGGGTCTATTGTCCTCATGGCCGGAGGGATCATGGGCCTGATCCTGGGTGAAGACGCCCATGCCCTCCGGCCCTTCCTCGCCGCCACCGATGCCGCGGTCGTGGCCCCTGGAGAGGTAGAAATAGAGCTCGGGATCGACGTCAGTCGAAATACCCGGGATGATGCTGACGAGACGAGCTACGCCCTGCCGAGTGCCGCCTTCAACATCGGCATCGTAAACCGGTTCGAAATTGATATCGGCACCGGATTCGAGCTCGTGGACGATGACGAAGCGGATGAGACCCTCGGCAGCGTTAGCGATACGGAGCTGACCTTTAAGAACCTCTGGTGGGAGGGTGAGGAGGGGGCTCCATCTTTCGCCACCGAACTCGGCCTCACTTTTCCCACGGCCCGGGAGGAGTTTCAGCCGGATGAGACGCGGCGGGTCGGTGTCACCGGTCTCGTGGCCCTCACGGGAGAGGCCGGACCCCTCCTGTACATCCTGGACCTCGGGGGTGGAGTCGAGCCACACCCCGACGATGCCGATTACGTCGGTGTCTTTCTCTGGGCGATGGCGGCTGAGGTCAGCATCGCCGATGGGATCGCCCTCGTCGGCGAATTCCAGGGGAAGGCAATCCCAGACGCCGACGACGAGGCAACCGCGCTCTTAGGGCTTACGTATACGACGCCAGGTGAACTGAAATTCGATGTTGGCGGCTTCGCCGGCCTGAGCGATGGATCGGACAATTGGGGGATCACTTTTGGCCTGACCTACGCCTTCCCAATTTCTGATAAATAAAAAGGTAAAGACGTCACCACGGCCGAGGGACATGTCTGGCGTACCAAGTGGGGCAAGCCGTTTCCCAATGTGGCAGAGTTGCCCCAGGGGATATCTCCCTGTAAAAAATATGGTCCAGACATGCTCTGCGTCAGAAAACACGCTGCTCTGGGACATGGTTGTCCCAGTTCCCATTTCAGATCCTGTCATGTGCCGCCACCCACACTTGTCTTTCGTCCTTTAAAATTAAGAGATTAAATAATCAACACCTCAGCGGGCCCACAGCGGAGATTGTGGCACTGCCATTGCTCTGAACGACCGTATACTCGTCTGGCTCCTTCTTGAAGAACAGCCAAAGGTTTTTGCGTTGAGTGACCACTCGAGGAGGAGTGCGGCTGTACCCCTCGGACGTGATTCAGGACCGGAGGGCCTCACGATCGGAAATTTGGCAAGCAAGTGATAGGAAGGCTCAATCATGGCCGATCCGATGCGAAGAGGACTCCCCGAAAGAGATTGCCCCTATTTCTGGCGGCAGGCTGACGCGCAGGAATGGGTTATCCCGGGATACTGTCGGGACCTCGCTTCTGGATTCACCAAGGTCCCTGGTTTCTGGGAATACTGGAACCGGTGTACGACTGTGAAGCATATCCTGTGTCGGCAGTATAGACGGCTTCGACGGTAGAGAACGCCCATGCAGCCGGAAGCACGATCATCGCTCAGGAGATCCGCGTGATCCAGGATGGGTTCAAAGAGAGATTCACCTATCCCCGAGACCTCTATCTGGATGCCCCGCGCAACGTCTACTGGGAGATGACTACTGCGTGTGATCTTGCCTGTCAGCATTGTCGGGCCGAGGCCATTCCCCACCGAGACCCCCTGGAGCTCACCACCGATGAAGCGAAAGGCCTGATGCGAGATGTCAAGACCATGGGGAGCATGATGATCTTCACGGGCGGGGATCCCATGAAGCGGCCTGATCTCTTCGAGCTCATCGCGTACGCCCGGGAAATCCGTTTACCCCTCGGAATCACCCCGAGCACGACCCCTACCCTGACTCGGGACGCCGTCCACCAATTCCGGAGGCTGGGGGTGGTCGCCATGGGGGTCAGCCTGGATGGACCTAACCAAGAGGTCCACGACACCTTTCGGGGAGTCCCCGGAACGTTCGAACACTCCTTGAACGCCCTCCAGTGGGCTCGGGAATCCAACATCCCCGTGCAGGTGAACACCACCGTCACTCGTGAAACCCTTCCCCATCTACCCGCCCTCTACCGCCTGTTGCAGGAAGAAGCCTCCCCTCCCGTCCGCCGATGGAGCCTCTTCCTTCTGGTCCCGGTGGGTCGGGGAGCCACGCTGGGACTCCCTTCGGCGGACGACGTGGAGCATCTTTTCACCTGGATCTACTCAATCTCCGGGGATGCACCCTTCCATGTAAGTACGGTGGAGGCTCCACATTTTCGAAGGCACTGGATTCAACGAAAGCTCGAGGAGGGCATGGCCCTCGATGATATCGAGAGACTGGGAAAGACAATGGGCTTTGGGGTCAGAGACGGAAATGGGGTGATCTTCGTCTCCCACAAGGGGGAGGTCTACCCCGCGGGCTTTCTCCCCTATCCCCTCCTCGGGAACGTGCGGGAGAAACCCCTGTCAGAAATCTACCGAAACTCTCCCTGGCTGGCCGAACTCCGGGATATGGACCGGTTGAAGGGAAAATGCGGGCAGTGTGAGTTTCGGTGGATCTGTGGAGGTTCTCGGGCACGAGCCTATGCAACGAGCGGAGACTATCTAGCGGAGGAACCCCTCTGCGTCTACCAACCGGACGGGGGCAAATCCCCGGGAGACCAGCAGTGACCCCCACATCCACTCAGGCTTAGGGGGAACGGCGGTCCAAGGAGGTGACAGTGGAAGAGAACGGCTGTGTTGAATGCGGAGCCAGACAGAAGTGTCTCCTCATTAGCCAGCTCACTCCCGAGGAGATCGAGGCCACGAAAGGGATCCGCCACACCCGGACTTACCAGCCCCGACAAATCCTGTATCACGAGGGGATGCCGGCCCTAGGCATCCACATCCTCTGCTCGGGTCGAGTAAAACTCTCCCGGGGGGCCAATAATGGGCGGCAGCAGATCCTGCGAATTGTGGGTCCCGGAGAGATCTGCGGGGAAGAAGCCCTCTTGGACGGGGCACCCTACACGAATACCGCTGAAGCGCTCGACACCTGTCAAAGTGCCTTCGTAAGGCGCGAGGCCTTTCTCGAACTGCTCCAAAAGCGGGATCGAGTCCTCCTCCCAATCCTCCGTCACGTGTGCCAGGTATTGATAGATACCCAAGTCCGCTTCACCCACGTGGCCCTGAGCGACGCACGAACGCGAATGGCGGCCCAGCTCTTGGACCTCGCAGATCGTTACGGGCAGCCGGGATCAAAGGGAACGATGCTCAATCTGTCTCTACGTCGGGGGGAGCTTGCTGCGTTGGTCGGTCTGAGCCCGGAGACGGCCATGCGCCTTCTGAGCCAATTTCAGCGGGAAGGGCTCTTGGAGGTGCACGGCCGACGCCTGACCCTCAAGTCTCCCGATCGACTCCGGGCCCTGCTGTAAAAAGGACAGGGGGATACCCCCCATCATAAGTAGGCCTCTCCCGGAGACCAGAAGGACTGAAGGGGGCGGGTTCTCTTTTTTGTTTCATACAGAGGTCCGTAAGGTTTTACAGATTTCGACTGGGGCGATCAGGAAGGGTCGCTACCCTCCGGGGATTCCCTCTTTCCTGAGATCCCAAGCTGCCGCATCCGTTTTCGCAGGGTGTTCCGGTTGATGCCGAGAAGCTGGGCCGCCTTGAGTTGATTCCCCCCTGCCCGATCCAACACGGCTTGTAGCAGGGGGCGCTCTACCAGGGAGAGGAGATGCTCGTACAGCTGTCCGTCTTTCTCTCCACCTACGCGTTTGAGCTCTACGCGGACCTCCCGTCCGAGTCCTCCCGGGACGCTAGCGGAATCTTCAGCATGGGGTACGCTGGCCGCCGCCTGCAGGGCTTCAGAGAAATGCTCCGGAAGGATGAGACGCGTCCGGGCCAGAAGGCAGGCTCGCTTGATCACATTCTCCAGTTCCCGAACATTGCCCGGCCAATGGTACCGGAGAAGGCAGTTGAGCGCTTCTGGCGCAACCTCTTTGTGGTCTGCTCCCGCATAGAGGCGAAGGAAATGGTCCACCAAGAGCGGGATATCATCCTGACGCTCCCTCAGGGGCGGGAGCGCAATGGTCACCACATTCAGCCGGTAGAAGAGATCTTCCCGAAAGATCCCTCGCGTCACCAGGGTCGGAAGATCGCGATTGGTGGCGGCAAGGATCCGGACGTCCGCGGTGATAGGGACTTCTCCTCCCAACCGCTCGAAGCGCCGCTCCTCAAAGACTCGAAGAATCTTGGTCTGCAGCGCTGGATCCATCTCTCCAATCTCGTCGAGAAAGATGGTTCCGCTGTCGGCCAGCTCGAATTTCCCGCGCCGGGTGGCGACGGCTCCGGTAAAGGCCCCTTTCTCGTGGCCAAAGAGTTCGCTCTCGAGCAGGTCCTTAGGAATGGCAGCACAGTTGACCGTCACGAAGGGGCCTTGGGACCTCGGGCTGTTCTTGTGAATTGCTTGGGCAATAAGCTCCTTGCCGGTTCCGCTTTCTCCCTGGATGAGAACGGTTGCCCCACTGTCCGCCACTTGGCCCACCAACTTGAAGACCACTTGCATGCCCTGACTCGTCCCCACGATCTCATCCAACTCTTGGCGATCTCTCAGCTGGGCCTTGAGCCGGTTCAGCTCCTTCGTGAGCGTCTTCACCTCTAGGGCCCTGCGAACGAGAAGAGTGAGCTCCTCGAAATCAAAGGGTTTGGTGATATAGTCGTACGCCCCCCGCTTCATGGCCTCCACGGCCGCTTGGAGGCTGCCGAACGCGGTCATGACGATCACGATGGTATCTGGACGGCGTTCGCGGAGTAGGGAGAGGGCCTCAAGCCCATCCACGGTAGGCATCTTGATATCCATGAGGACCAGATCGGCACTGACCCGTTCCGCTGTCTCCACCGCTGCCTTCCCATCCGCGACTGTGAGCACAGCGTACCCCGACCGCTCGAGGGCCTTTTTCAGCGTCCAGCGGACACTTTCCTCATCGTCCGCTACCACAATTTTTGCTCTCAGAGGCTCGGGCATCATCACTCCTCAAACGCTAGAACGCTAGGAAGCTAGGAGGCTCGGATGGACTCCAGTCAATCACACTCTTACGGCCTTTTGGCGTCCTCGCGTTCCAGCGTACTAGCCTCCTAGCCTGCCAGCGCCTTACTGCCGTGCCAGCGGGAGAAAAACGGTAACACCACATCCGCCCTCCTCCCCGTCACCGACCTCGATACTTCCCCGGTGGTCCCCCACGATCCGGTGGCAGATGGCCAACCCGAGGCCGGTCCCCCTCGGCTTGGTGGTGAAAAAGGGATCAAAGAGGTGCTGCCGGGCCTCCGGGGACAACCCCGGACCCTGGTCGACCACCTTAGCCACGGCCACCGACAAACCAAAGCATCGAGGGGAGCGGCGTTCGTACGCAGTCTCTAGGGTGAGCTCCCCTCCCCCGTCCATTGCCTCGGCTCCGTTGCGGATCAGGTTGAGGAAAACCTGCCGGATCTGGTCGGGATCGGCACTGATGGGGGGGACTTGGGGATCATAGACGCGCCGGACTGTGACGTCTCGTCGCATCAACATGGGCTCCTCCAGGGTCAAGATCTCTTCCAAGATCTGATTGACGTTGCACTCCACCAAACGGGGAGGGCTCGGCTGGGCAAACGCGAGCATCCCTTCGACGAGGGCATTGAGCCGGTCGACCTCTCGAACAATGACATCGGTATATTCCTTCAGGGCGGCGGGAAACGATGATTCCGCCTGGAGGAGCTGTGCCGCGCCCCGGACGCCCATGAGCGGGTTGCGAATCTCGTGCGCGATGCCCGCCACCAGCGTTCCGACAGCCGTCAGCCGCTCCGACCGGCGCACTTGCTCCTCGAGTTCACGAATCCGCGTGAGATCCCGAAGAAGCAGGACGGCTCCTCGGGTCTCTCCGTTCTGGTCGGCCAAGAGCGAGGCAATCGCGCTCACCGAGACCTTCCCCCGAGGGTTGAGCACGGTGGCCTCATGTTCTGCATGGGCCCGCCCGGTGTCAAAGGCACGGTCCACGAGGGCCGTGAGCGGGGAAGGATCCCCGAAGAGGCTCGCGACGGGTTTGCCGTGCGCCGTGGCTGCCGACATCCCCAGAAGCTCTTCGGCAGCCGGATTGAGGAAAGCAACCTTGCCCCCGCGGTCGACCACCACCAATCCATCTTGCAAGCTGCCCAAGAGGTCCTCGTAATAGGCTTGCATGTCGCCGAGGACCTGTTGGAGATTTTCCATCTCCCGTCGCTCGCGCACCGGCACCTCCGTTCCCCTCATCCTACCCCGGACGCTTCAGCGCAATCATAACCTAACCAGTTGCGGCGATACAAGCAAACAGCCCTGCAGCGGGCTCCATCCCGCTTCACGCTCAGCCCGAACCGTCTTAACGCACCAGCCACCCGTCCTGCTCATGCCTTGACAGTCCTTTGGCGCCATGGTACAACCCCAGCACTGGCGGCATTGTAAGCGCGGTCGTCGCCCTGTTTGCACCGGTGGCGCCGGCGAGATCCTCACATCGGCAATGACGAGGCGAAATGCCCGCCCCATCCCCCTTATTCAAGTCGAAAGAGGCTTTTGAGGCCCTTTTTCGCCCGCAGAGCGTGGCGGTCATCGGGGCCTCCACTGCGCCAGAAAAACTCGGATACCAGATTTTTAAGAACATCCTTGACGCAGGCTTTCCGGGCACGGTCTACCCCATCAATCCTAAGGCGACCGAGATCCTCGGTCACCCATGCCATCCGGCCATCGACGCAACCCCCGAACAAGTCGATCTAGCCGTCATCATTATCCCCGCGCCACTCGTGGCCGACACCATTCGGCACTGTGGCAAGCGAGGGGTCAAAGGGGCCATCGTGATCAGCGGCGGTTTCAGCGAGATCGGGCCAGAGGGGGAGGTCCTGCAAGGCCAACTCGTCGAGGCAGCCCAGAAGGCCAACGTAGCCGTCATCGGACCAAACTGCCAAGGAGTTAACAACCCACACCATCCCCTCTGCGCCTCTTGGCCCCTCCTCACCCGGCGAGGGGGGGTGGCGATCATCTCCCAGAGTGGGACCGTCGGAGCAGCCCTCATGGACTGGGCTTCTCAGGAAGAGCTCGGGGTGTCCACGTTCGTCAGCCTGGGCAACAGAGCAGATGTTGACGAGGCCGATTTGATCCACTACTTCAGCCAGGACCCCCATACCGAGACCATCGCCATCTACATGGAGGGGGTCAAGGTCGCTCCCAAGTTCTTGGAAGCCGTCCGACAATGCCAAAAGCCCTTGGTCATTTTAAAGGCGGGGCGGACCCCCAAAGGGCGTAAAGCGGCTGAATCCCATACCCGGTCCCTCGCCGGCCGGGACGAGGTATACGAGGGGGCCTTCCGCCAACTCCACATTCATCGGGCGAGCGACCTGGAGCAGCTCTACGACTTCAGCAAGGCGCTCTCCTACCTTCCTCGCCCGAAAGGACCCCGGCTCCTGATCGTGACGAGCTCGGGAGGCTCTGGTATCCTGGCCACCGACATGGCGGAAATGACCGGACTCGATGTCGCGCCGCTTCCCGACGAGATGGCGCGAAGCCTCAGGGATGTGCTGCCCAAGCACTGCATCGTGGCGAACCCTTTGGATCTGACTGGCGATGCCACCGCAGAGATGTACCGGCAGGTGGTCGAGGCTGCCACTTCCCACTTCGACACCGTTGCCCTGATCTTTGGCGACCCGATTCCTGGTGCCTCAGAGGTGGTCGGCAAAGAGCCCCTCCAGCTTGTGATCTATCTCGGAGGGGCAGAGGTGGAGCGGCAAGAGCGACTCCGCTTTCACCGGAAAGGTATCCCGGTCTTTCCGACCCCTGAACGTGGAATTCGGGCCCTGGGAGAGCTCCTCCGATAGGAAGTCCGGATGACGATTGCCATCGGGAAGGCGATTCAGGAAGGCCGAAATCTCTTGGAGCCGGAGGCCTACGAACTGCTTGCACATTACGGGGTTTCTGTTCCCCCTCACCGGTTGGTCAACTCGGACGAACAGGCCGAAGCCGCAGCCACCGAGATCGGCTACCCGGTCGTCGCCAAGATCGTCTCCCCGAATATCTTGCACAAGACCGAGGCGGGGGGGGTCGTCCTGAATCTCACCGAGGGACCCGCAGTCAGGAATGCCTACCGACAGATTACGGACCGGGCCCGCCAGGCCAAGGCCACAGTCCGCGGTGTTCTCATCAGCCGTATGGCCCCGCCGGGCACCGAGGTCATTGTCGGTCTTCTGCAGGACGTCCAGTTCGGCCCCGTGGTGATGTTTGGGCTGGGTGGGGTCTTCGTCGAGGTCTATCAGGATGTGAGCTTCCGGCTCGTCCCTCTCACCAAACAGGATGCGGCCGCCATGATTCAACAGATCAAGGCCTTCCCGTTGCTCCAGGGAGCCCGAGGGAGCAAGCCCGCAGATCTCGAGGGCCTCGCCGATCTTCTCCTGAAGGTCTCAAAGATCGCCCAGGAGAACGTGGAGATTACCGAGATGGACCTCAATCCGATCATCGTCTACGAAAAAGGCTTCAGCGTCGTGGACGCCCGGGTTCTCCTCCACCAAAAAGCCCCTGCCGTCTGACCTGAACACCTCTCCTGGAGAGCACACACTGCGACGAGAGCTTCGTGAGCGTTCCGATGTTCCCCACTGCGCGTGGTGTGGTCTTCCCATCCGGTCTCAGGTATTTTTTCGGGAGGACGACAAGGCGGAGGTACAGGTCTACCACGAGGACTGCTACCGCTTCGGTCTCAAGCTCGAACCGGAAACCATCGGCTGGACGCCTCTGCCCCGTCGTTCCCGGTCTTCGGCATCCCAATAACACGATCTCTCCCGCTATATGGACATCCCGCCATCCACGCTTAGGACGGCGCCGTTGATGTAATTGGCGTCGTTCGAGGCGAGGAAAGCATAGACTCCGGCGATTTCTTCGGGCTGGCCCAACCGGCCGAGCGGAATCCTGCCATTGAGTTGGTTGAGAATCTTCTCGGGCACACTCCCAAGCATATCTGTACTGATGAAGCCCGGCGCGACGGCATTGACACAAATGCCCTTGCCCCCAAGCTCACGGGCCCAGACCTTGGTCATGCCGATCACCCCGGCTTTCGTGGCAGCGTAGCTGGTTTGACCGAAGTTGCCGTAGAGCCCCACCACCGATGATACGTTGATGATCCGGCCGCTTCCCTGCGCGATCATGAACGGTGCAACTGCCTGCGTGCAGTTAAAGGTGCCCTTTAGGTTGACAGAGACCACCGCATCGAACTCCTCCTCGCTCATCCTCGAAAGCTGAGCGTCGAGGACGATGCCTGCGTTGTTGAGCAGAACATCGATGCGCCTGAAGCGTTGATGAATCTTTTCGATCGCCGCTTGCGCTTCCTCGCGCTTGGTCACGTCCGCTCGAAAAAAGACGGGGGTACGCCAACCATTCACCGGGGACGTGATTCGGTCGATGATCTCCCGAACCAGAGCTTCTCCAGCTTCTCGATCCTTGTCGATGATCGCGACGTGAGCACCTTCTTGAGCGAATCGCAGAGCCGTCGCCCGCCCGATTCCCCGTGCACCCCCCGTAATCACGGTGATCTTTCCTCTCAACCGCATTCCCTATCCTCCTCGCCACGCGAAGGAACGAAACCCGCCATCGCCTCTCCCCTCCCCAGACCCCTCATCGGCGGCTCCTCGGGTTTACTACGCCCTGCGGCAATGGGGAGAGATACCGCTAACTACCCAATGCATATTTGATGCCGGCGGTGTCGAGAAGATGGAATAGCGCATCGCAGTACAGAATGATGCTTTGGGTCATGGTTTTCAAGATTTTTGAGCGTCACAGGGGGTGATTTCGGTCAATTTTTTTGATCCGGAGGATACTGGGACAGTAATGCTGTGCCCGAAATCCGTGCGCGGCATCTTCGGCTTTCTATACAGCGATCTGAGCAGTGGTTGTCAACTGGTACCTCAGCCGCCCTGGCGTCAACCGAGACTCATGTCTTAAGGGGAGCCCCAGCTGCGGCCAGTGGAGTGGGGAGGGCTTGCTCGCCGTCTTGGTCACCAGCTCGTTCTTTCCCCGACAATCAATCCCGCAAAAACCGCTGTTCCCGCTCTTTCATCTCCGGGACACCCTGCAAGTCGAACACGTGCTTCATCGGCACCACCAGGTGATCGACCTCATAGATGCCCCCGTCGTGCTGAATCTTGCCCAGCACTTCTTCCATGGCCCGGATGGCGGCGCGCAGCGGATGGTTTGCGTAGACGACCATTTTCACCTTACCGAGCTCTTCAATGCGTTTTTCCGTAAGGCTTGGATAAGTGGTCGGGACCAGAACCAATGGCGCCCTCGCCCCCCACTGCTTCACAAAGTCGATTATCTCTCCTGGGTCGGATGACTTCGAGTGGATCAGAATCGCATCTGCGCCGGCGTCCACATACCGATTTGCCCGCCTCTGGGCTTCTTCCTGCCCCCAGCCGGCAATGAGCGCTTCGACCCTGGCAATGACCATGAAAGCCGGGGAGCGCTGCGCGGCCTTGGCTGCCTCGATTTTGCCGGCAAACTCGTCGACTCCAGCGAGCACCTGGCGACCTCCGGGAAGGAGGCTGTTATCTTTGGGATACTTTTTGTCCTCGAACGTGATGGCGGCAACACCCACGTCCTCAAAACGCTCTACGGCGTAGAAGACGTTATTGGCATTGCCATAGCCGGTATCCCCGTCGACCACGAGAGGAATCGAGGTCACCTCGACCATACTTCGAGCCACCTCAAGGTACTGAGTCATGGAGAGAAGGCTGGCATCCGGGATGCCATGCGCCGCCGAAATCCCCAAACTGCTGGACCAAATACCATCAAACCCAGCCCGCTCCACGAGTTTCGCCCCCAGCCCATTGTGCGCGCCGACGATCCGGACCAGCCCGGGCCGGGTGAACAATTCCCTCAGCTTTTTCGCCTTAGACATATCTGCGCTCCCTCCCGGAATACAGAATTAGCAAGATGGGTCCTAGGGCTGAGTCCCCACGCCGGAGAACCTAGGCCCTCATGGCGGGCAGTGATCTCAGGGTTCTACTCCTGACGCTTCGAGTTGTTTGTGTAATTTCTCTATTTCTCCTCTCGCATAGATCAGGACTTTCACGCCAAGTTCCTTCGCGTGCTTAGCATGCGTCTCGTTGTCATCGACATAGAGGATCTCTTCAGGTTTGACGCCGGACGCTCTGATCATCACCTCCGCAAACCCTTTGTCCTTTTTGCTGAGGCCGTGCATAAATGAATAGACTTCGACATCGAACAGATTCCGAAACGGATATTTTTCCTCAAGAAAATCGATTCTACTCTTGATGTTTCCGGAAAAAGCCAAGAGCTTATATCTGCTTTTCAGCAGGGTGATCAACTTCAGGATGTCTTCATCTATTATGTACGCACTATACCATTCCCGCTTGATCAATTGCGCGTCGTAAGTCTCCGGCAAGTGGCACTGTGCCCAGGCCCAAAACTCGGCATCATCAATGACTCCCCTTCTCAGTTCAATGCTCTTCGGAGAAACCAACAGCTCTAAAAT
This sequence comes from uncultured bacterium, assembly GCA_964348275.1. GTDB lineage: Bacteria > Methylomirabilota > Methylomirabilia > Methylomirabilales > CSP1-5 > CSP1-5. The sequence continues at coordinate 31,110 of CAYGBT010000003.1, read as the reverse complement.
AAGGTCCTTCCTATAGCCATGCCCTTTGGACAATTGCTCCGCTGCGACGGAATTCCCTTCGGAGAAAAGAACTCCCCCAAGATCAAATGCAATTGCTTTGATCATGGGTCTGTTGCATCCTTCAGACCTCATCGAGCCTCTGCTGGATTTGGTTCACGAGACATTCTGTTTCCGATCACTCTTTGTCCTTGTCAAGCCCTTCGGGTTCGCATAGTATGCCTAGCGTCGGTCACACTCAATCATTAAACCACAGTCAGAATCGAGTCTCTCGAGAATCCCCACCATGAAGAACTTCCTGAAAAGTCTATTCGGCGCGCGACATGAGCAGATTCAGACAGAACTCGACGAATATCTCGATAACCTGAACGCCATCACCCTGGACATGCGCAAGGCAATTCTAGCTTATCTCGGCCAGAATATGGAGCAGTTTCTCCATGTATTTGAACGAATCAACTCGTTGGAAAACCGTCTAGACATGCTACGACGCAACATTCAGGAGAAAATTTATGGACACCGACTGCTTCCCGATACGCGCGACGATGTTTTGACATTGCTCGAGACGGTGGACAAGATCCCGAATCGCATCCAGGCAGTCACTCGAGAGATGCTATTGCAGCACATCCGTATCCCGGAACATCTCCACCAAAATTTAGACGATCTGGCGGACCGGGGTGTCCAAATTGTGCAAGTGTTAACCCGGGTGGCCCACGCATTTCTGAACAGGCCTCATCACGTCAGAGAAGGGGCAAAGCAACTCTCGCAGCACGAACATGCGGGGGACTTAATCGAACAACAGGCGCTGAAGCTGATCTTCGAGGATGCGAGCCTGGAGTTAGCCGAAAAGATGCAACTATACCACTTCGTGGACCGCTTGGGTTCGATCTGTGACATGGCCGAAGATGTGGGGGACCGGCTCATGATTTGGGCTATCAAGCGGCTGTTTTAGCCATGGTGCTTGGACTATCGAGCGGCTTATTTTTGGGTTGGACCCTGGGCGCCAATGACGCGGCCAATCTCTTTGGCACGGCAGTCGCCTCGCACATGGTCCGGTTCCGCACCGCAGCAAAACTGGCCGCCCTCTTTGTCATGCTGGGCGGCGTGGTGGTCGGACCGGCCGCCATGGAGACGCTCGGCGACCTGGGGCAGATCGAACTACTGGCGGGCGCCTTTACGACCGCCCTCGCGGCGGCGGCGGCCATTGCGGCCATGACTCGATACGCGATGCCGGTCTCTACCTCGCAAGCCGTAGTCGGCGCCCTCCTCGGCTACCGCCTGTTCCAGCATGGCAGCCTCGATGCTGCAACCTGGGACTTACTGCGGACTATCGTTCTCACCTGGGTGGCCTGCCCAATCCTCGCTGCAATCGCCGCATTCGTTATATATAAGGTAATGGCCTGGGTGTTTGGCCAATTGCCCATGCCCCTGTTCGTGCTCGACCGCTGGTTGCGTTTCGGCCTCCTTGCCGTGGGGTGCTACGGAGCCTGGGCTCTGGGCAGTAACAACATGGCGAACGTCGTCGGGGTCTATACACGACTCGACCTCTTCGATCCGTTGCGGCTCGGGCCCTGGGTGCTCTCCCAGTCCAGGATTCTGGCCTTGCTGGGCGGCTCGGCCATCGCACTCGGCGTCGCGACGTATTCTTACCGTGTCATGCTTACGGTTGGGCGGGACCTGGTCAAGCTGGACGCCGTAACGGCATTCATCGCGGTCCTCGCCGAAGCGATGGTGGTGGATTTTTTCGCTCATTCCTGGGACTTCGGCGGCTTCATCCTGCCGGCCATTCCGGTCTCAGCGACGCAGGTGCTGGTCGGCGCAGTCGTCGGTATTGGACTTGCCCGCGGTATCCAGACCATCAAGGGGCGCGTGCTACTCCACATCATCGTGGGGTGGGGCACGACGCCGCTCGTTGCCGCTCTCCTTGCCTACGCCCTCCTCCCCGTCGTCCTGCGGTTCACCTGACCCGAGCGACCGGGAAAAAGAGGGCAAAGAAGGTAGGCTGAATCTGGCGGCCTTGCGCGGAGGGAGAAATGGCCGGAGCGGGCCTATAAGCCGGGTTCTGTATTCGCCCGAAGGCGAACGGTGGTCATTCCTCTGGGTCCCGCATTACTTTGGGACTCTAGCGGCCTACCCGTTCCGCCTGCCTTTCGGGCAAGAGAGCGGGCCACTCTCATCCTCGCCCTCGCTCGATGAGCGACCACCAGGAAGCGGAACCTATTTGGCCTTGCTCCGGGTGGGGTTTGCCAAGCCAGCCCGTCACCGGACTGCTGGTGCGCTCTTACCGCACCTTTTCACCCTTACCCCGCGGACAGCCTCTTTCGAAGAAAGAGAACAAAGGCTACCGGCGGGGCGGTATATTTTCTGTGGCACTTTCCCTGGGGTTACCCCCGGTGGGTGTTACCCACCACCCTGCCCTGCGGAGCCCGGACTTTCCTCCCCGATCAGAGATCGAAGCGACCACCCGGCCCACTCCGGCCACCCATACTATACCCGCCCTCGCCCCGCATGGCAAGGAAAGAATCCGTACGAAACCCCTTCAATCTGGACTTGAGAGGGACACTTCGTTAGAGTCACGAGGACGGGAGGATCTCGATGAAGTGGGTCGTCGTGGCAACCATCTTGGCCTTTTTCCTCCTTCTCGGCATCCGTCTGCTGCGGCGCCTCACGTTAGGGAACGCCACGATTCATATCGCCCACATGAAATCCAAAACGGAGGCCATTGCGGTCGCCAGGGTCTTACGGGGGGTGAAAGGTGTGGTAGAGGTCCGGGTGGACCTGGAACAGCACCTCGCCAGCATTACCTATAGAAAAGGCCAGGTAGAGGTGGAAGACATGCTCCGGGCCTTGCACGGCGCTGGGTTTTGATCAGGAATGAAAAAGGGAATTTCGAGGACTGAAAGAGACCTGCGGCCCCGAGACCGGCCCGTGGCCAGGTTGAAAGGGCTGCCGAATCCTGCTACAGTAGCGCTAGTGCCGTTTCAACTTCTTATGCCGACTTCGTCGCTAGACACGCCAGCGACCGTTGTAACAGGGTACGCCGCTTAAAATTGCCTCATCACACTGGAACGGCACTAGCCTGCACGCGGAGGATTTCGAGCATGAAGGTCATCATCCGCCGCCCCCGCCGGGAGGTCGAAATGTCCGGGAGCCGTCGCGTGAAGGATCTGCTGCAAGAGCTTCAGATCAACCCGGAGACGGTCCTCGTCGTCCGGGGTGCGGAATTGCTCACCCCGGACGAGGTCGTCAAGGAAGGAGAGACCGTGGAAGTCGTCCCGGCCATCTCGGGAGGGTCGGACGATGAAGTGTAGAACCTGCACCGCCAAGGCGGTGATCGAAGTCAGGCGGCATAACGCAGCCTTTTGCAAGGGTTGTTTCATTACCCACGTGGAGCGCCAGGTTCAGAAGACGATCGACACTGAGAAGATGCTCTCCAAAGGTGATTCGGTCCTGGTGGCGGTCTCAGGGGGCAAAGACAGCCTCACCCTCTGGGAAGTGCTGCATCGCTTGGGTTACCACACCACTGGCCTCCACATCGCCCTGGGGATTGAGGACTATTCCCCACTTGCACTAGAGAAAGTCGAGGCGTACGCCAAGGGTCAAGGGCTCTCCCTGATCGTCACCGACGTGAAGGCGGAATACGACTTCACCATCCCGGAATTGGCCCTCTTTACGCCTCGCGTTCCATGCTCCGCCTGCGGCCTCAGCAAGCGCTATCTTATGAACCGGGCGGCCCTCGAGGGGGGGTTTAACGTGCTGGCCACTGGGCACAATCTGGACGATGCCGCCTCCACCCTCCTGGGAAACCTGCTTCATTGGCAGACGGAGCAGCTCGGCCGAATGAGGCCAGCCATGGAAGCGACCCATCCGAAGTTGGTGAAGACCGTCAAACCTTTGGTCCGCCTCACCGAACGCGAAACGTTGGCATATACGATGTTACGAGGGATTGACTATCACGAAGACGAGTGTCCCAACTCGGTCGGGGCGACGTCCCTTTTGTATAAGGACTTGTTGAACCAGCTCGAGCACGCCTCACCGGGGACAAAGCAGAGCTTCTACTTCGGCTTTCTGAAGAAGGGTCACTCGGCTTTTCTTGCCACCAAAACTGAGGGCATTAAGCTCAATGAGTGCGAGGTCTGCGGCCAAGCGACAACGACTGAGGCCTGCGCTTTTTGCCGAATGATGGAGCAGGCACGGCGGGCGGCACCACCTCGGAATCTGTGAACCTCTGCCCCGCACCCCTCGATTTTCATCCCTCCCAGGCCCGTGTTTCGATGGCAGCGCCCCGAGGAACGCGAAATCGTCGTGCAACAGATGCCATGCGTTTGCGGCTTTTCGAAATCCTGTAGACTGTGCTACGGTGCGGTGATGACGGGTCGGATGGAAAGGCAGGGAAACGACGGGGAGAACCGGAAGCGGTAGACCACAGGAGAAAAATTGGATGCTCCCTAAGGTGGCCATCGGTCGACATTGTGTCGCGCAGTCCACCAACTTGGAGAATTACGAGCCCTTCGTCGGGGATGGTTTAATCCAGGAAATCAGAGGGCTGGCCACCGAGCTATCGAGGGTCCGCCTCTGTCACATCAACAGCACCGTGGCAGGCGGAGGGGTGGCTGAACTGTTGGGACGCCACATCCCACTCCTGCAGGCCCTCGGCTTGCAGGCCGACTGGCGTTTGATTCACGGCGACCGTGATTTTTTCAAGGTGACCAAAGGCTTCCACAATGCCCTGCAGGGGGGGTGGTTTCCATTCTCCAAAGAGTTTCAAGAAACGTATCTCGACCACAATCGGGATAGCGCCCGGCTGCTCGAGGAGGACTACGACGTCTACATAGTCCACGACCCCCAGCCCGCCGCGATCCGCCACTTTGCCCGCACCCGGAAAGCCGTGTGGATCTGGCGCTGTCATATCGACAGCTCGGAACCCGAGCCTGAGGTCTGGTCCTTCTTACGCCCCTTTATCCAGGAGTACGATGCCGTGGTCTTCACCCTGGAAGAGTTCTGCCCACCGGACCTCCGGGTCGGCCACGTGGCTTTCATCCCTCCGGCCATTGATCCCCTCAGCACAAAGAACATGCAACTGCCCGAGGAGATCTGTCGGCGCGCTCTGGCCGACTCCGGCCTCGACATGCAGCGCCCCATCCTCCTTCAGGTCTCCCGGTTCGACCCCTGGAAGGACCCATTGGGCGTGATCCGGGTCTATCGTCTGGTCAAGGAGGTGAGGCCGGACGTCCAGTTGGCCCTCGTCGGGTCCATGGCGGGGGATGATCCGGAGGGGTGGGCGCTCCTCGAAATTGTGAACGAGGAGGCGGTGAAAGATCCAGATCTGTATGTCTTTACTAACCTGACTGGTGTGGGGAACATGGAGGTCAATGCCTTCCAGCGCGGGGCTGACCTGGTAATCCAGAAATCGCTCAAAGAGGGCTTCGGTTTGGTGGTCTCGGAAGCCTTTTGGAAAGGAAAAGCCGTCGTGGCCGGCAAAGCGGGAGGGATTCCCATGCAATTTCCTCCCGAGTATCGGCGCTACCTGGTCGAAAGCGAGGAGGATTGTGCGGAGAAAGTGCTCAGTCTTATCGAGCATCCGGGAGTTCGAGCGGCATTTGGCCGTGCGGGGCGAGAGAGGGTCCGGCAAGAGTTCCTCTTGCCGCGGCTTGCCCGTGACGAGCTCGCCATGATCCGGGAGGCCCTGGACAGTAGAGCCACCGCCAGGAGAGGGTGAAGCAGACCCGGCATTGCACGTGTTTGAAAGAGTGGACCTCGTTGGGAGGATGATCATGCGGAGGGGACCTTTTGAGTCAGGTGAGAAGGTCCTGTTAATAGATCCAAAGGGACGCAAGTACCTTCTCACACTCCGGCCCCACGACAAATTCTCCACACACCTGGGGACTATTCCCCACGGCCAGATCATTGGATCCGATGAAGGGGCCGTCCTCCGTGCCTCTGGCGGCGCCGCCTTTGTCGCCTTTCGCCCGACCTTTGCCGAGTACGCCCTCAAGATGAAGCGAGGGGCCCAGGTCCTCTACCCGAAAGACATCGCCACGGTCCTGATTTGGGGGGACATCTTCCCCGGCGCCACTGTGGTCGAGGGAGGCGGTGGCTCGGGAGCCCTGACCATCGCCTTGCTCCAGGCAGTGGGGGAGAAGGGACAGGTCGTCACGTATGAGGTTCGGGAAGACTTCCTGCGGCAGGCCAGGACCAATGTCGAGGCCTTTTTGGGGAGGGTGCCGCACTGGGTGTCGAAACTGAAGGACATCTATGAGGGGATCGAGGAGGCATCGGTGGATCGGGTGGTTTTGGATCTGCCGGAGGGCTGGCAGGCGGTCCAGCATGCGTCCCAGGCGCTCAGGCCCGGGGGATTGCTCGTCGCCTTTTTTCCGACCGTGCCTCAAGTACAGACGATGACTGAGGCCATCGAGTCAGAGCCGCGCATTCGGCTCCAGGAGGTCTTCGAGATGGTGCAACGCCCGTGGCAGGTCAAAGGCCCAAGCGTGCGCCCGGCCCTTCGCATGGTCGCCCACACCGGATTTTTCGTCGTCGCCCGCCGCCTGAGCGTGGGATAACTACCCTCTTCTCCTCCTCCCTCATCGGCGATACCAAACCTGTCTTGAGCAACCGAGCCCTCGATTTAACCTCCACCCTGACCCTCGGGTGCCCGACCAGCAAAACGTCCCGAATCTCAAGCTGGGCCGCTTTTTCGCCCCTTCAGGAAATGGGTTCGCACCTCACCCTTTCCCTTCACATAGAATTCGCCGCGCTCTTCGAAAAGATATTTATCTCGCAGTCGCGCATACGTGCTTTCGATGACTTGGATACACCCAGGAACGCCAAAGCTTGCCATCTCCCAGGCCGTCCCCACCGTTTCGCCCCAGAGGTCATAAATGAACCTGGTGGTACCGATCACGCCCGCGACCACCGGACCGCTGTCGAGCCCTATCCGTAGCCTGAACGTCTCTCGGCTTGGCGCTTCAAAGCGCACGATTTCTTGCTGCATCGCGAGCGCGAGATCGGCCATCACATCGACGTGGTCGGGACGTGGAATAGGGACTCCGGCCGCCACCATGTAGGCGTCACCAACTGTCTTGATCTTTTCCAAGCCGCGTTGTTGCACCAGGACATCAAACCGCGAAAAAATCTTGTTGAGCAGCACAACCATTTCCGCTGGAGACATGCTGGCGGTCAGCCGGGAGAAATCGTGGAGGTCGGCAAACAAGATGGTCGCCTCTGGAAAGCAATCAGCGATAACTCCCGGATCGGATTTCAACCGTTCAGCGATGGATTTGGGAAGGATGTTCAGCAACAGTTTTTCCTCAGCCGCGCGGGCAGCGAGCAATTGTTGCTGAAGTTCGATGGCCTCTGCCAAGTTTAGCTCGCGTTCCACCAGAGCGGCCAGGTCTCGCAACAATTCATGATCCGCTTCATCAAGCTGCCGCGGTTTCTGGTCGACCACACAAAGGGTACCAACCTTGAGACCCCGCGGTCCGCGGAGGGGTTGTCCGGCATAAAAGCGAATCCAAGGCTCGCCAGTGACCAGCGGGTTGTCGCAAAAACGTGTATCCAACTGCGCGTCAGGGATGATCAGCGTTTCGTTCCCCAAAATGGTGTGGCCACAAAAGGAGACTTCTCGAGGCGTTTCGGAAACGGGTAATCCATAACAGGACTTGAACCACTGCCGGTCAGCATCGATCAGCGCCACGAACGCTATCGGGACCTCAAACAGCCGCATCAGCAGCCGGGTGACTCGGTCGAATCGCTCCTCTTTGGGGGTATCCAGGAGCCCCAGCTCGCGAACGGCCGCTAAGCGGTCGTCTTCATTCATGGGCAATGGCGCCTTTTCCATGTCAGGTCAAAGGATTTGGAGATTCGATCACTGGTTCCCTTCCCCAGCAGTATTGAGTATCTCCTCTTTAAGTGTCAACACCCTTTGGTGCAGCGAAGAATTCTCGACCTCCTGGGCCAGGGAAGCAGCCTGCTGGATATACTGGAGTGCGACTTCCCTCTCGCCCCGCGCCCAACTGCTACGGGCTGCGCGAAAAAATCTCTCCGCACCCGGACCCTTGTGACCGGCGGCACGATAGGCCTCGCCCGCTCGCCCTAAGGCCCGGGCCATTTCGGGATAGCGGCCGACCTGTTGCCACAGCCGGGCCTCGCGATCAAAGGCGGCGGCTGCCGCTTCCGTTTTCTCTTCGAGGAGATCAATACTGCCCGCCAGCCTTGCTGTTTCTGCCTGCAAGGCATAATCGGAAAGGGCGTGCATTTCTTGCTCCGCCCTGGCCAGGGCACTTGCCGCGCGTCCGGTATGGCGATCATCAACAGCAACATTCCCTTGGAGCACCGCCACCTGTACCCGATGGCTTCGGCTGGGGGTTGAGGCCGGGTCCGTTAGGACCCGCTCTGCCAGGGACAGCGCTTCCGCGCGCCGCCCTTGTTTGTAGGCCACCTTCGCCTCCAGGAGCCATACGTCTGCAAGATTCTGTTTGGCCCGTCTAAATTCGCTTGCCGCCTCGTGCAATAATTCCCAGGCACGGTCGTACTGCCCCACCATGGTCAAACACACTCCAAGGTTATAGGCCGCGTTGCCAATTTCCGTCGCCTCGTCCAGCATTCGGGCCCGCTTCAACGCTCGTCCATAAAGGGTGATAGCCCGCGGCATCGATCCACGCTCAAAAGCCGCTCGTGCGATCCGCGTCATCCGCGCCAGTTCCGCATCGCGCGGTGGAGTCGGCAGGGGCTTCGGCGAAGCGCACCCTATCAAGAGCACCAGAAGAAGCGTGCTCGAGCCACCCCAGGTCCCCTTGCTCACGGCCGACTTCCCTCTACCTGACCCGGCGGAATACGCGGGCTGGGGTCCGCGAGATCCATGTATCCTCGGAACAGCCAGTGTCTCTGCAAGCCGGCAAGCAATTTCTCCAACTCGCCTAACGTCTGCTGCGCCTGCAATACTAAACCGGGCAAATCCTTTGCTTCGGTGGCAACCGTATCCGTGATTTCCGGTAATCGCTCCGTACCCTGCTGAAGACTTCTCAAGACAGTGCGCAAGTCCTCCAGCGACCGATTGGCCTGCGTCAACAAAGTCTCTGCCGCGTCCGCAACCGTCGACTCTGTCAGCAACTTACCGACTGTGCCCTGCCCCCGTTCGAGGCCGGCGGCAACTCTGTCCATCCGCGAGACCAGTTTTTCCAAGTCGCTCTGTGTTGTTTGCAGTCCGGCGCCCAGCTTCTTCCACTCCTCGAGAGCCAGTCGGGCCGTCCTGAGAACGGGGAGGACTTCCTGACGCACCTCGTCCAGCATGTTTTCCATCACGCCGGGAAGTTCCTCTGCGGCCGTGGCCGTGATGAAGGCGTCCTTCTTCGGCAGGGGGTCACCTTTTCCTCTGGTGATCTCCAAGTATGCGTCCCCGGCCACACCGAAGACCTTCTTGATGCTACCAATCGAATCGGTTCGCACAAACCGCTGGAAATCGGCGCGGATCTGGATCCGCGCCCGAAGACGACCGGCCTCATCCACGCGAATGTCGTCCACCGATCCGGCGGAGATGCCCAGGATAAAGACCTCGCTCCCGGGGCTCAAACCGAAGGAGCCATCTTCGGGAAGAAGGACCTGCAAGGTGAATCGCGGGGAAAACCACCGCTGCGCGCGTCCCGTGAAGAACACCGCGGCGATGACCACCGCCACGGCAATCAGAACCATCACCCCGGTCAGCTCGTTGACGTATCGAAATTTGAAACGCCTTTCCATCACGCTTCCCTCTCCATGGTGTGCATCTGCGAGCCAAACATCTTACAGCGCGCGCTCGGACGGAGACCGGCGGTCCCCCAGACTTGCGGGTCCACGCTCGTCCAGAGCACCGCGGCGCCGCCTCTGCGTGCGTCGTGCACCGCATTCACTAAGGTAACGATGATGTCCGCATACACGCCCCGGGTTGGACTCTCCAGAATGATCAGCACCGGCTTGCCGAGGAAGGCACGCACGCACGCAGCCTTCGCCAAATCCTGGCGTCGCACCTTGTCGGGTCGTCCTCGTGGCAGGCCTGGCAGGCCAAATATCCTTGCTAGACTTGCCGCCTCGCGCACGATCTCGCCCTCATCTCGCGACGAGTGATGCCGCTGCGCCAGTGTGACGTTTTCGTCCACGCCGAGGTCCGTGATCCAGCCGCCGTCCTCAAAGACGCGACCGATTGTTCCTCGCTGCTTGGCCGCATGATCTGCCGACATCGTCTGCCAGTCTTCGTTCAAAAACAACACCCTCCCATGGCTCGGCAGTACCAGCCCCTCGGCGGCATCGGCGAGGGGGAGTCGTCGGTGTTCCCGCTCCAAACGTAACAGGAGAAGATCACCCGGCTGCAAGCTGAAACAAACATTCCAAATGCCAGATTCGTACACGGAATGAGACTCAACCGTCACGTCGTCGAATTGCAAAATGGGCTCAGACGCCATCAGGATCGCCGCCTCCGCCATCACCAGTAGGTCAAGAGCGAGATCACAGCAGTAATTACAAACAGGGCTAACAGGGAACGACCCAGCGAACGCTTCGTAGCCAGTGGCACATCGGTGAGGGTGGCCACCACGCCTAGTCCTTCCGTCGAGCAGATGGCGCTGGTCACCATCGCGGGCAGTATGCTTTTGGTCAAGATGTTCACGACATCGACCGGACGAATGGACTTGAAAACGCTCGCCAGGAAGCTCGTGAGATCAAGGTGGGTGATCCCCATCAATGCCCCGAACGCGTACCCACTGCCAAATGCCCCCACAATGAAAAACACGGTCAAACACAATGCCGACACCGCCATTGCCATCACCCGCGGCATCACCAGGAACACGAATGGGTCAATGCCCTGTGCTTCGAGCGCGCGTACTTCTCCGGAGAATTTCATGATCCCCAATTCGGTGGTCATGGTGCTTCCCCCGTTCACGATTGCGACGAAATTGGCAAACAACGGTCCCAATTCGCGCGCCACAACCACCACGAGTAAGGGGCCCAGGAGTTGGGTATGGCCAACCTTCCCAACCCACAATTGGATCTGCACCACGACCAGGATACCGACCAAAATGGCAACAGCAAAAATGAAGCGAAGCGACTTGACGCCGGTTAAGAAAACTTGCCTTGCAAAGACTTGCCGTACGGTCCGACGCCAATGACCCGGCTGTATTCCCACGAGGAGCACGGTCCCCAGGACTGCCGCCAAATATTGAAGTCCTCGGCACTGCTCTCGCGCAAAGCTTCCTACGTCTGCCAAACTTTTCATGCAAAAATGCAGCATGGCCGTCCTATAGGGAGTGTGGATATGCCATTCCAGCACTTTCACTAAGGAGCCAGGAGTCAAATCCGGGGAGACTGCCACCGAACCGATGAGACCGCCCGGTACTAAATCTCGACGATACGGGTGGAACGGGGGAGGTTGTTGCGGCTCAGCTTGGTCGGGCCCTCAGCTCTCTTCTTCGAGAATTTCGACTCGGCACGGGGCGGACTTTTGGAAGGCCTCGGCGTCGGCTTTCGAGCCAACGATGGCCCCGAAGTGCATCGGGATAGCGACCTTGGGCTGGATGACCTTGGCCGCCTCCACCGCCTCCTGAGCGGTCATGACGTATGTCCCGCTCACCGGCACAAGGGCCACATCGACCCCTTTCGCCGCGGCCATCTCCGGAATCGGATCAGTATCCCCCGTATGGTAGATCCGCTTCCCGTCGATGGTCACGATATAGCCCACGCCCGTCCCCTTGGGGTGAAAAGGATTTCCGGGAGAGCGAAACTTGTCCACGTTATATGCCGGGACCGCCTCGACCTCGATTGCATCCAGTTCCGTCTTCTGACCCGCCTCCAGACTCCGAACCTCTTTCACCGACAGGCCCTTGAGCTGTCCCTGGCACGCCGGAGGGGCAACCACCACGGTCTGCGGACCAATCACCTTTTTCACGTCGTCCGCACTCAGGTGATCAAAGTGGTCGTGGGTGATGAGGATCAGGTCAGCCTTGGCTGGTGATCCGGAAAGTTGGTAGGGGTCAACATAGATGACTTTCCCCTTCGTGATGCGAAAGCTATCATGCCCCAACCATGTAATCTCGATCCCCTCATAATTCAGCATAACGTCCTCCTTTCGGGTTCATGGTTCAGAGTTCAGCGTCTGTAAAATTTCGAATTTCGACATTCGAATTTCGACATTGCTTGGTCGTCGGTCATCGGTCGTCGGTGTTCCCGAAGACTTCGTGGTAGATCGCGTGGACCCGAGAGGTATGAGCCGCGAAATCCTGGAGAAAACGCTCGCCGAGTGGAACATCCCCTGTCCGGGCGTATCCCAAGCGCCGCGCCAGCTTCTCAAGCTTGGCAGGAGCCCTCGGAACGGTATTGACGGAGAGATCGGCCACGATCCGCAGCCGGTTTTCCACCATCCGCAGGAACCGGTAAGACTCACGCAAGCCCTGATACTCCTCGACAGAGAGCATTCCCTCCCGGTGCAGAGCATCCAACACGCACAGTGTGTTTGGCTCCTGGACGGCTTTTCGGTTTCTACCGTGAAGAAGCTGCAGATATTGGACAATAAACTCCACCTCGACGATTCCGCCCGAGCCCAGTTTCAGATGGAGATCCGCGCCCGGCTTGACGCGCTCTTCCTCCATCCGGTGTCGCATGGCATCAATCCGCTGGGCCAGATCTTCAGGGAACGGTTTCTCATAGACGAATGTCTGCACCAGACCGCAGATCTTCCGGCCTAACCTCTCGTCTCCCGCCACGACCCTCGCCTTGGTGTATGCCTGTCGTTCCCAGATCTCGGCCCACCGTTCGAAATGATCCTCGAAAGCTGCGACCGATTGTGCGAGAGGCCCCTTGCTCCCCCCCGGCCGGAGCCGGCTGTCTACTCGATACGCCGAGCCCTCCCGGGTAATGACGGTCAAATTCTTCATGACCCGGTCCGCTAGCTTGCTGAAAAATTCGATGGGGCTGACCGGGCGAGCGGCTCCCCCGATGATCTCGCCTTCGGTGACAAAGATGAGATCCAGGTCGGAGCTGTAATTCATCTCAGCGCCTCCCAGCTTTCCGAGCCCGAGAATGGTAAACCCCTTTTGCTCTGCCACGCCGTAGCGGACTCCGACTTCTTCCCACGCCATTCCCAACGCGCCGGTGAGACATACTTCTGCGAGCTGAGTGAGTTCCGCCTGCGTGTCCGTGAGATCCACCTCGCCCAGGACGTCTCGAATTCCGATCCGGAGTTCCTCGACCTTCTTGAACCGGCGCAGGGCATCCAATTTCCCACTTCCCACCGGTGCCGCCTGCAAGGTCTCCTGAAGCTCCCGGAGCATCTCTTGATGGAACTTGCGGTGGCTCAAGCTCGCTGGGTCCAGGAGGAGATCGATGAGCTCGGGATGCTGAATCAGGGTGTGGGCAAGGAAGTCACTCACCCCGAAGAGCCGAAAGAGGAGGCCCAGGGTCTCGGGCTTCTCGGCCAGGATGGAAAGAAACACCCCTTGAGCCCCCATTGCCGCCACCTGCCGTTCGAAGTGATTGAGGGCCATATCGGGATCCGGGGCCTCTCGGAGGGCTTTCATGAGATGGGGTGCCACGTGAGCCAGCGCCCACCGCCCCGCCTTGCTGTAGTGAGCGAACGGGGGCCCGTCGCGCAGGAGCTGGAAATTGCGATAGGCTCGCTCGAGATCCTCAAACCCGATCTCCTGTAAACGATCCCGAATGTCACTCGCTGGGAGGGCTCCCTCGAAGAAAAGAACAATTTCATCCTGCTCGACTCGAGTGGCTGGCCCCTCCTCTTCCCTAAAGAAGGCATCGTAGACACGACGAACCGCCTGGGTGTGCGTCCGGTAGTCTCTCAAGAAGTCCTCTACCGGCTTGGCTGCCACCTGGCTGCGATACCCCGAGCGCCGGGCCAGATGAAAGAGCTGCCGGTGATCTTCGGGAATAGTATGCGTTTGGAGATTGTGGAGAATCTGAAGCCGGTGCTCCACCGTCCGGAGAAAGACGTACGCCTTCACCAGGGCCGCGCAGTCTTCATCGGACAGATAGCGCCGCTCCGCCAGCCGGTGCAAGGCCCTCACCGTATTCGCTCCACGGATCCAGGGATCCCGCCCTCCGTGTAAGAGCTGGAAGGCTTGTACGATGAATTCGATCTCCCGGATACCCCCAAAGCCCCGCTTCACGTCCCGGTGGAGCTTCCGGTCCTGCCGGAGACTCTGCTCGATTCGCTCCTTCATGGCCCGGACTTCCTGAACCGCCGTCTGATCCACGTACTTTCGATAACTGAAGGGGACAATCATCTCGAGAAATCTTCGGCCCAGCCCCCCGTCTCCCGCCACCGAACGGGCCTTGATCAAGGCCTGCCGCTCCCACGTCTGCCCCCACGATTCGTAATAGATCTCGTAGCTCCGCAGGGAAAGACACAGATCCCCTTGGCGCCCACCAGGGCGGAGACGGGTATCCACGCGAAAGACAGAGCCATCCCGCGTGACACTCCCGATGGCCTTCACGATCATCTCGGCCAACTTGGCGAAGTACTGATGATTGGAGATCTTCCCTTCTTGGATGCGGCCCGGGCCCGGCACTCCTGTCGTCTCACCCTCGGCCTCATACACAAAGAGGATGTCGATGTCCGAGCTATAGTTGAGTTCCTCCCCCCCGAGCTTCCCCATCCCCAAAATGCAGAAGCCGCATTCACGCGCATCACCCGTCGGCCCGAGGACCTGCGGTATCCCGAACCGCCGGTTCATCTCCTCACGGGAGATCTCGTATGCCTTTTGAAGGGTCACCTCCGCTAGGCGGGACAGTTCCTGGGTGATACCGGTGAGATCTTGATTCCCGAGCAGATCCTGAAGACTGATCCGGAGGATCTCCCGCGTCTTGAAGCGTCGAAGGGCCTCCCATTTTCGCTCCACGCTCGCCAGCCGATCGGTCATCGCCGCAAGTTCCCGGGCAAGCTCAGCCTTGAGCACGGGCCACCTGAGCACCCCCGGCTCGAGGAGCCATTCAAAAAGCTGCGGGTAACGAATTAGCACATCGGAAAGGTACTGGGAACTGCCAAAAATGGTCAGAACCAGATCGAGACTCTTGCGACGATCACGAAGGAGGTCGAAGAGAAAGCCCCGGTCGATTACCACATCGGAGAAACGCTCGAGGTTATTCAGGGCCATATCGGGATCAGGGATATTCGCCAGCACTTCCAGGAGAGCAGGGAGGAGGCGGAGAAATGTCACTCGATAGAGCGGCGGTTGGGCCAGGGCCTCAAGGTTTTTCGTAGCCTTGGCAACATCGGTACAGCCAATCTGCCTGAGGCGTTCGGGGAGGGTGGGAAAATCGGATAGGAGAAAGCTCGGAGGCAAGGCAGTCATGCCCTCACCCCCGATCAGTGGGGGACTCCCTAATGGCCCGCACCCCTCGTTCCGCCGTCCGGATCCGCACGACATCCTCGACCGGATAGACGAAGATTTTCCCATCACCCACCTGCCCGGTCCGGGCGACCCCCTCGAGTGTCTCGAGGACCTTAGGCAGGTCGGCATCGTCTATCACGATCTCGATGCGAATCTTGGGGATGTAAGCCACCACGTACTCCGCACCCCGATACAGCTCGGAATGCCCCTTCTGCCGGCCGTGACCTCGCACCTCGCTGACCGTCATCCCCTCGATCCCGATCGCGGTGAGGGCGTCTCTCACCTCGTCCAACTTCAACGGTTTGATGATGGCGTCAACCTTTTTCATGACTTATGCCTAACACACTTCCCACCAATTGTAAAGGAAAGGGTTGATTGGCACGATCCTTGCGACATGGTTGTTATAAATGCTGTAGGAGACACAGGATGGCTCGCGATACAACCGTCGGCGGCTACCCCCGCTTTGAGGCCTACCTGCCCGTCCAGTGTACTGCTCCCACGCCCGGACAACCCCGTCCAAGAGAGCACGCCGGAAAGACGCGATCCGTCAGTGCCGGTGGACTCGAAATCCTCTTGCCCGAAGCCCTCCCCCTGAGGACTCCGGTGCTGGTCCGAATCGGTGAAGGGGATCCATTGCGCGCATACGTTGTCTCCGTTCACCAAGGTATGCCGACCCCCGTTGGGATCAGAGTACCCCATGGAGTGGCCTTCGAACGACCAGTCGATCCAGTCCTAGTCCGTCAATGGGTGTATCGCGCGGAACGGCAGTCCCACGCCCGAGCATCAGTCCGGTTCCCTGTCGCATTTCAGCAGGTAGGAACGGCGGGACACGGGACGTGTCTAAACCTGAGTCGCGGCGGGATGTTCATTGCAACCAAACACCTGGTGCCTCAGCACTCACAGGTCTCATTGACATTTAGCCTCCCGAACCTGTCCCATACCTTTTCGGTCCTCGCACGAGTAGTGTGGACGCGTGGGGAGCAGACGGAGCCAAGCGCCACGACGGGGATGGGCGTGCAGTTCCTCGACCCCAGACCGTCAGAGGCAGCCCTGATCGGGGCCGTCGTCGATCGGCAAGGTGGTGAGACGCTCTCCTCATCCGATCCGTCCCGATCTAGCCCTCCTCCCAGGTAGCGCTTCGGGTCCCGTCTTTCGTACATCCGTACCGATCTCCCCTCAAACAGCAGCGATGGGCTCTGCTTCGCTCGAGTCGCCCCCTCCGGCGATCCTGATCAATTTACAAAGCATTTTTGTGTGCCACAATGTCACACTCGGGCATGAAAAATGCCAAAATGCGTCCTCGTCCATTGGCAAAGCCCATAAAAAACAGTATAGTGACATGAGCCATTAGCGCGTAACGAGTGGTTCAGAGTTCAGGGCCCACGGCAGGCAAAATTTCGAATTTCGAAATTGTTCGGTCAGCGGTCGTCGGACTTCGGCGAGCTCCCTTCGGGTCTGAGCCTCAGGGTCGCAGACAGTCGAGCCGTCATCGGTCACCGAGAGGTGCAACGCATGTCGCTGCAGGGGCAGGTCGCGGTGGTCACGGGGAGTACGCGAGGAATTGGCCGGGCCATCGCCGAGGCCCTGATCGAAGAGGGGGTCTCGGTCGTCGTCTCCTCCCGCCGGCAGCGGGACGTGGATCGGACAGTATCCGAATGCCGCCAGCGGGGAAAAGGGAAGGTGACAGGGATCGCCTGTGATGTCCGGGAGCACCGTCAGGTTCAGCAGCTCATGGACTTTGTCGTCCGAGAGCTAGGAGGCCTCGACATCTTGGTGAACAACGCCGGGGTCTCCCACACGGCCGCTGTCAGTGATCTCAAGCCTGAGGAATGGCAGGAGGTCGTCGGAACGAATTTAACAGGGGTCTTTCACTGTTGCCGCGAGGCCATTCCTAGAATGCGGACGCGGGGAGGTGGCTATATCATCAACATCGGATCGCTGGCCGGGGCGAACGCTCACCCGACCATGGCTGCTTACAACGCTTCGAAGTTCGGTCTTCTCGGTTTCAGCGAGGCCCTGTTCCAAGAGGTCCGCCATGATAACATCCGGGTGAGCCACATCATGCCTGGAAGTGTGGACACGGGGTTTTCCGCCGGGAGGAGGGAGAGATCGGGGTGGGCCATCCTTCCCGAGCACATCGCTGACATGGTGATCTACCTCCTCAAATCCCCCTCTCGCACGATGACGACCCGCGTCGAGATCCGACCAACAAAACCCCGGGGACGTTGAGCGGGACTGACAAAGCGAAGCCCAAGGAGAATTGAGGCTCCAGCCACCCCATGATTTTCCTGGAACAGGTGAGTTCCGACTTCGTGACCGCCTGCTGGCTGAAGGCAGAACTATTCTCTCCCCGGTTTCGACCCCGGGTCCTCAAGGCCCTGAAAGACCTCCACCTCCCCCTGCGCGCAATTGACGAACCAACCCTCAGCAGCCGCTGGGAGAATCATCTGCGTCAAAAAGTGCTCACCCTTTACCGGGGCGATACCTGGGGAACCCTTCCCCAAGATATAGAGTGGTGGCGGGCCACGATCACGCCCAAAGAATTTCGAACACTCCGGGTCATCAACTACCCGACATGGACCCTTCTCTCCCGCAACACGGGGCGCCTGTCAGCGGCGGCGGCCGTGGTCGCCAAAGAAACGGGCCCCGCCACGGCCAAGAGTCGTTGGGCCCAAGAGGCCCGTGCGGTGATAACCCATGTGCTCGAGATCCGAAAACGGATGAAGGTCGCAGAGGTTGAGACCCGACTCATCTTGATCGGGCGTCCCCAGGGGAAGACCTGGACTATCCTTGAAGGGAACAAAAGAGCGACCGGCCTCTACATGCGGTGCTTTCTGACGAAAAAAGAACCCTTCCCTCCCTCGATCCAGGTTCTCGTCGGTCTCACCATCCAGCCTTGCTCGTCTCTCCGAATCGCCTGAATCTCCTTACTCGAAAAGGGTCTTGGACCTTGCCGGGCCCTCTCAGGGCCGAGATCCTCTACCCTGCTCCACGCAAGATCCCGAAGGGGTAAAGGGGTCCCGGTTAGACCTGACCCAGCCGCAGCGAAAGATGAGCAACATGCCGGTACAGCTCTTGAGCACCGTGCGTCCCCAAGGCAGCTTCGGGAAAGACATGAGCGATGCCGATACCATAACAGCCTAGTTCCCGTGCCGCGGCGAGATCGTCAGGGTTGCTGGTGAGAACAAAGCTCTGGGTGGCAAAGGCCTCCATCGGGAGTCCGACCGCCTCTGCACAGAGCGCGATCTGCCCACGCCCTCGCGGAGCCCGCTCGGTGCCAATTACATGCCCGAAGAGATGCCAGAGCTCGGCCTCTTCCATTGTGCCTGCGGCGATCCGGGTCTCAGTCTCGGAAAGGGCGAACAGTTGTGCCTCTCGAGATACCAGAGCTTGCAAGAGCTCCCGAGCCCCTTCCGAGACCACCGGTTTAGACGTCGCGACGGTCACCCGAAATGCGACGGCCGCCTCAGTCGCCTCCTCCGGTGCACGGCCGTACTCCGCGAGGAGGCGTGTGAACTTCGCCTCCAAGGGCAGATCCTCATGGGCTTGGTAGAAGCGCAGGGCCTCTTTTGCTGAGATACCGACCCGTTCTTGTAGGAAACGGCCGAACTCCCGCCGGTACAGGAGCCCCGGATTGAAAATTACGCCTTCCAGATCCACGAGTCCGAACCGAAAGTCGAGAATCCGCGTCCGCATGCTCCCTACAATAGGTGGATCAAGGGGGGATCAATAAGAAGGGCCCCGCGATCACGCGGGGCCCTGCCTCCAAACGGCAACGAGCTATAGATCGAAGTACAGGACGAATTCGTAGGGATGCGGCCGCAGTCGAACTGGGTCCACCTCCTTCGTCCGCTTGTACCACAGCCAGGTTTGGATCACGTCCTCGGTGAACACGTCCCCTTTCAAAAGGAATTCGTGATCCTGCTCGAGGGCATCGAGCGCCTCGCCCAAGGAGGCGGGGACGGCAGGAACCCCCGCAAGCTCCTCCGGCGGCAACTCGTAGATGTCCTTGTCAAGGGGGGATCCGGGATCGATTTTGTTCTGGATCCCATCGAGTCCGGCCATAAGCATCGCAGCGAAGGCGAGGTAGCCATTACAGGTGTTGTCGGGGAAGCGAACCTCGATCCGCTTCGCCTTGGGGCTCGGGCTGTACATCGGGATCCGCACACCCGCCGACCGGTTTCGGCTGGAGTACGCCAAATTGACGGGTGCCTCGTAGCCCGGCACCAGCCGCTTGTAGGAATTGGTGGTCGGCGCTACGAACGCGCACAACGCTGCCGCGTGGTGAAGGATCCCCCCGATATAGTAGAGCGCCAGGTCTGACAGCCCGGCGTATCCATGGCCAGCAAAGAGGGGCTGACCGCCTTTCCAGAGGCTCTGGTGGGTGTGCATGCCGGATCCGTTGTCGCCGAAGAGCGGCTTTGGCATAAAGGTGACGGTCTTCCCGTGCTTCCAGGCCACGTTCTTGATCACATACTTGTACATCATGAGGTTGTCCGCCATCGTGGTGAGGGGGCCAAAGCGCATGTCGATCTCTGCCTGCCCTCCTGTGGCGACCTCGTGATGTTGGGCCTCGACCTTGATCCCGAGCTGCTCCAACGTGAGCACCATTTCGGTTCGGAGATCCAT
The DNA here is from genome assembly GCA_964348275.1 of uncultured bacterium. GTDB lineage: Bacteria > Methylomirabilota > Methylomirabilia > Methylomirabilales > CSP1-5 > CSP1-5. Next base: position 11,122 of record CAYGBT010000003.1, on the reverse strand, counting down.
GTAGTGGTCGGTCGGGGAGACCGGAAAGTACCCCTCCTTATACCGGGACTTGTACCCGAGGTTGGGGTTTTCCGCCTTCCCCATGTTCCACTGCCCCTCGATAGAGTCCAAATAGTAGTACCCACAATTCGGCTGAAAGTCGAACCGTACGTCATCAAAGATGAAGAACTCCGCCTCCGGTCCGAAATAGGCCGTATCGGCAATGCCGGTCGCCCTGAGGTACGCCTCGGACTTCTGGGCGACACTGCGGGGGTCCCGAGTGTACTGCTCTCGGGTGATCGGGTCCAGGATGTTGCAGATCAAGCTCAGCGTAGGGACTTGCGTGAAGGGATCCATCACTGCCGTCTCTGGATCCGGTAGGACGATCATGTCGCTCGCGTGAATCGCTTGCCATCCCCGGATGCTCGACCCATCAAACCCCACCCCCTCCTCGAAAAGGGCCTCATCCAAGTGGTGGATGGGAACGGTAAAGTGCTGCCACATTCCGGGGAAATCCATGAATTTCAGGTCTACCATCCGCGCCCCTTGGTCCCGGCCAAATTTGATCACCTCTTTGGACGTCATCACCTCTCCCCCCCCGTCGGCGACCGCCGAACAAACAATTTCGAAATTCGAAATTTTGCCTACTCTGAACCGTGAACTAGATGGCTTCTTCTCCTCGGTCTCCCGTTCGAATCCGCACGGCTTCTTCGCACGATATAATGAAAATCTTTCCGTCACCAATTCGCCCTGTCTTCGCCGCTGCCTGGATGGTTTCTACCACCTGATCACATTTGCCATCCGCAACGACCACTTCGATCTTCACCTTGGGAAGAAAATCGATGGTATACTCCGCTCCGCGGTAAAGCTCAGTGTGCCCTTTTTGCCGACCAAATCCTTTCACCTCGCTAATCGTCAGACCTTGAATGCCGATCTCGGCCAGGGCATTCTTCACCTCGTCTAGCTTGAACGGCTTGATGATCGCTTCGATCTTCTTCATCGTCTACTCCCTAATCTTCAGAAATCCGTCTCACCTCGACCAATCGAAGAACTCTTCCCCTTTCGGCCCACCCCCCAAAGCCGAAGGAGCAAACCCTATGCCATCAGTCCCCTGGCCTACCACCTGTGGAAATTCACGAGATTGCAGGGGAAAGAGCTTTTCCCTCCTCCATCTCACCTCCTGTGCATGCCTACACATTAGGCAAGTGCCTCTCTCTTGCCCGTTTCATTAGCAGGACGTCCGGGTCGAGCCCGGCACACATGCGGCAATGGAAACGTCGGGACGGCCGGGCGAACTCGAAGGCTGACGGCACACGTAGCATGATTTATGACCATCATCCGAGTCTCCTTGCAACAGCGGATTCCGAAGCCTCCACATCCCGCAGGTATTGAGCTGCCTCCTCTGGGGGAGTCGGGTTGATATAAAATCCGGTACCCCACTCGAAGCCAGCCACCCGGATAAGCCTTGGGGTAATCTCGAGATGCCAGTGGTAATGCAACTCATCCTCCTCACGGAATGGGGAGTTGTGAATCACCAAATTATAGGGAGGGTCCGACAGAACCCGCTGCATCCGCTGCAAGGTCTCCTGGAGGAGGCGGGCGAGACTCAAGCACTCGTCCTGTCGGACATCTTCAAAATAGGCATCGTGAGTCCGGGGCAGGATCCACGTCTCAAAGGGGAACCGAGAAGCGAAGGGCGCGACGGCCACAAAGTAATCGTTCGTCGAGATCACACGTCTCTTGTGGGCGAGTTCCTGTCGAATCATATCACAGTAGACACACCGTTCCTTGTAGTCGTAGTACTGTCGGGCGCCATCCACCTCCTCGCGCACCCGCTTGGGAATAATCGGCGTTGCGATGAGCTGTGAATGGGGATGCTCGAGTGAAGCCCCCGCGGCCTCTCCAAAATTCTTGAAGATCAGAACATACTGAATTCGGGGATCATTCTTGAGGTCGAGGATGCGATCCCGATAGGCCCACAGGACATCCCTGACCCGTTCCTCCGGCAGGGTGGCCAGGGTTTGATCGTGGTAAGGCGTCTCGATGATCACCTCGTGCGCCCCGACGCCCCGCATCTTGTCATAGATCCCCTCTCCCTGGCGGTTGAGATCCCCCTCAATCATCAGAGCAGGAAACTTATTAGCGACAACCCGGACATGCCATCCTGGGGCATTGGGCCGTCCTCCGCCATCCCGATAGGCCATAATCTCCGGCGGGGTCTTCTCTTCATTCCCCGGGCAGAAGGGACAGAATGCCGACTGCCGAGGAGGAGGCTCCAATTCGAAGTCAGACGGGCGCTTCGCTCGCTCTGTGGAGATGATCACCCACCGACTGGTGACTGGATCTTTCCGAAGCTCCGGCATCGATCAGGGTATCCCCCTCAGTGAAGCGCGCTGAGCAGCGTCACCACCGCCTGTTGAACTTCCTTGTCAGCTTCGTCCACCGTAAAGGTCATCGCATGGGTCACCCGGTTCCGCGATGCCACGCGGACCGCAGCTTCACGCATGGCCGCTTCCTCTTCCGCTTCCTGTCACCGCACGGTTACCCGAGCCTGAATGCGATTGCTTACTTGTCCCTTCCGATCAATGACAAAAACTTCGTAGACGCGGATCCCAGTAATCTCCTCTCTCGCCCTCTCCGGCTCCACCGCGCCACCTTCATACCGCCGCCTCTGAGCGCCGATAGGTGCAAATTGGCGTTGGATCCTAACCGTAATCGTCTCCTCTACCATCCCCTCCTTTAGTCCGAGGTAGCGTCCGCGACTGATCAGGGTGGGCTGAAGCCCGGTGGAAAACGTAAAATCCGCGACCTCCCTTTTCAGTCCGAGGTAGATCTCCATGATGTCCCCGTCCTCATCTCGAAAATCGAAGCGCAAGGTGACCCGTTCCCCTCGTTCCACCTCGCTCGGATCGATGCGGAAATTGCTGATCCGGGGGACCCCTGGCCCAGGCGCAGTGGTTTGAAACCTGGCACAGGCGGATCCGGTCGAAACGACCAGGGCGATGACCCCGCTCAGAAGAGCTTGTCCCCACCGGAGTGGTTTCCTCATTTGTTTGCCTCCGTCGTGCTCCCGTACCCCCCTCCTCCGGGAGTTCGAATGCTAATGATCTCTCCGGCATGGGCTTGAACGTGAAACTTGGAATCGAGGAACCGCTCTCCACTCGCCGTCATCAGGATACTCTCTCCTCCCTGACCGGATTCTCCCCCCTGAAGCCCATAGGGTCGAAACCGCCGCCGGTCTGAGAGGAGACCGACCGCAGCGTCCGTGAGCAGTACGATGTCACGCCGGATTCCATCCCCGCCTCGGAATCTCCCCTTCCCGCCCGATCCGCGGCGTATCTCGTAGCGGAGAACCCGCAGGGGATAGGCGTGCTCGAGGGCCTCAACGGGCGTGTTCCGCGTATTGGTCATATGCGTATGCACCGCATTCATGCCGTCTCGCGTCGGTCGGGCTCCCATTCCTCCACCGATCGTTTCGTAATAGGCAAAATTCCGTTTGCGCTCGGGATCATAGCCGCCGATGATCAGGTTACTCATGGTCCCGGCGCTCGCCGCGGGGATGCGATCAGGCAAAGCCTTGGCTAACGCCCCGAGGAGCACATCGACAATCCGCTGAGACATCTCTACATTCCCCCCAACCACGGCCGCCGGAGAGACCGCGTTAAGAACCGTCCCCTCCGGCGCCACGACGGTCAAGGGAACCACGCATCCCGCATTAGAGGGGATGTCAAAGTCGACCAGACACCGAAAGACATAAAAGACCGCCGAGAGCGTCACGGCGTACACGGCGTTAATACTCCCAGCCACCTGTGGGGACGTCCCTGTAAAGTCAACGACGGCTTGATCCCCGCTCACGGTCACGGTCACCGCGATCCGAATGGGCTCGGCCCGAATTCCGTCGTCGTCCATGTAATCTTCAAACGTATAACAGCCATCCGGGATCCGCCGGATCGCCTCACGAGTCATCCGCTCGGCGTACGCTTTCAGTTCCTCCATGTAGTGGAGTGTCTCTTCAATCCCATACCGGACGACGATTTCCAGGAGTCGCTTCCGCCCGGTCTCGTTGGCCGCTAGCTGGGCCTCCAGATCCCCTTCCCGCTCTTCGGGGGTCCGGACATTGGCCAGGAGAAGATCGAAAATGTCCTGATTCAGATTCCCTCCCTGCACGAGCAACACCGGCGGAATCCGAATCCCCTCCTGAAAGATTTCCGTGGAGACCGCCATGGAGCCGGGGGCCATTCCCCCTACGTCAGCGTGATGGGCCCGGTTTGCGACATAGAAGATCGGGCAGGGGCCTCCATCTCCGAACACCGGGGAGATGAGGGTCACGTCTGGCAGATGCGTCCCTCCCCGGTAGGGATCATTCAGGATCACGGTATCGCCCGGGCCAGCACGCCTCCCCTCCATCGCGCCCTTCACCGCTAACGGCATGGACCCCAGATGAACGGGAATATGAGCTGCCTGGGCGATCATCTCTCCCATCCCATCGAAGATGGCGCAGGAGTAATCTCGGCGCTCCTTGATATTGGGAGAGTGTCCAGTCCGACAGAGGGCCACCCCCATCTCTTCAGCCACGGAAGCGAAAAGATTCTTGAAAACCTCCAACTTGATGGGATCGTATCCTCGATTCATCCTGACTCCATCAGGCTTCCCGCTTAGTGACGAGGAGATTGCCCCGCCTGTCCACACTTCCCTCCCACCGCGGTAGGATGAGGGTGGTCGCACTCATCTCCACGACCAGGGCCGGCCCAAAGATCCGGTTGGCTGCCCGCAGGGCCTCCCGGTCGAACACGGGGGCCGTGACCCATCCGCCTTCGAGGAAGATGCTCCGCTCACCGACGCAGGCCGCTCCCGGATCGACGGTCCCCTCCTCCACGGCAGCCAGGGGCGGCTTCTCGACCCCCCCCTTCACCCGGAGCCGTACCGTCACAACTTCGGTCTCCCGGTCCGGATTGGCGTACCCATAGCTCCGCCGGTGCATATCGTGAAATCGAGACACGAAATCTCTTCCGAATGGAACGCGAAGCTCATAGGATTGCCCAAGAAAGCGCATGTCCAGCGAGGCGTCTGCGGTGATCCACTCCTCGACCACTCCCTCGTCTTTCATCTGGCGCACCCCTTGTTCCTTCAAAAGACTCACCTGGGCCTCGAGTTCCTCAAAGGGGGTGGTCGCGGTACTGCGCAAGAGCGTCTTGGCGAAATCCTTGACGACATCGGCCACTAACATCCCATACGCCGACAACAGCCCGGCGTGGGGTGGAACCAATACGCAGGGGATCGACAGGGATTGCGCCAGGGCACAGGCATGGAGTCCTCCCGCCCCGCCGAATGAAACGAGACAGAACTCTCGGGGATCATATCCCCGCTCCACGGATATGACTCGAATGGCCTTTTCCATAGTGGCATTGGCCACAGTGACGACCCCTTCCGCCACCCGCAGGCAATCCAGGCCCACCTGTCGGGCGAAGGCCTCGATCGCCGCCTCGGCGCGCTCGACATCGAGCTGCATCTTCCCCCCGAGGAAACGATCCGGATCCAGTCGTCCCAGTATGAGGTGCGCGTCCGTCACAGTGATCTTTTCTCCCCGACCATAGCAAACCGGCCCGGGATCGGCCCCTGCGCTCTGGGGACCCACACGAAGGGCACCCCCTTCATCGATCCAGACTATCGACCCGCCGCCCGAGCCGACGGTGTGGATGTCGAGGAGCGGAACGCGAATCGGCAGGCTGCCCACGTCCGCCTCTGTTGTGACGGTGAGATCGCCGTCGACCAGGGAGACATCGGTAGAGGTCCCGCCCATATCAAAGGTGATCACTTTGTCAACTCCGGCGTCCTTCGCAACAAAGGTGGCACCCACCACGCCCCCCGCGGGACCCGAGAGGATGGTCCGGACCGCCTCCTGGCGGGCTGTGGCCGCTGAGATGCTCCCACCATTCGACTGCATGATCCTGAAACGTTCCTTCCCGACCTCTGCCTCGAGCCGGCCGAGGTAGCGTTCCATCAAGGGCGAAACATAGGCGTTCACCACGGTGGTTGTGCACCGTTCGTATTCCCGATGCTCTGGAAGGATCCGGTGAGAGGCAGAGACCGGAATGCCGAGTTGTAAGGCTTGTTGAAGGATGAGGCTCTCGTGGCTTGGGTTGGCATAGGAAAACAGAAGACAGATGGCGATCGACTCGACCCCCTCCTCTTTCAAGCGGTGCAAGATAGGGGTGAGGCGATCCGCCTCGAGGGGCTCGAGGAGCTGTCCTCGGCAGTCCACGCGCTCTCGTATGCCGAAGCGGAGGGAACGGGGTACCAGCACAGGAGGCCGATCGACCATGAATTCGTAGAGGCGCGGGCGCTCCTGGCGGCCGATTTCCAGCACATCTTCGAACCCCGCAGTGGTGATTAGGGCGACCCTCGCCCCCTTTCGCTCCAGCAGCGCGTTGGTCGCCACGGTCGAGCCGTGGACGAGATGATATTCCCCCTTCTCCAACGCCTCGCCCGAAAGCCCCTCAAGCACCCCCCGGGCCGGGTCGCCAGGGGTCGAAAGGACCTTCCGAGTCCACAGTCGCCCCTCCGCCACAAGCACCAGGTCGGTGAAGGTCCCTCCCACGTCCACGCCGACCTTCGTCATACGCTGACCTCACGGTTCGGGTACGGGATCTGGGGCTGCACGCCGCTCCGGTCTTGCGACAACGTTATAGTATACCGGAGCAACGCCAACATCGTCCAGAACACGCTCTCGCCAGGGAAACGCCACGGGCGGCAATCGCGGAGACGCCGAATGGAAAAAAGGGTGAGAAATGCGGTTCCGCGTTTGTGCAGGCCCCCGGGGCTCACACAAGAGCGTGGGTCAACTCTTCCTCGAGAAGATCGGTAAGAAACATGTGGCCCGGGGCATGAGTGATCATGAGCTCCGGCTTGGTATGCATGGCGACTGCCTGCGGCGTGACACCACAGGCCCAAAAGACCGGAATTTCACCCGAATGCATCGAGACCGCATCACCGAAGTGAGGGCTGCTGAGATCGGCGATCCCCAGCGCCTCAGGCTCGCCCACGTGCACTGGGGCCCCGTGAGCAAGCGGCATCCGGGCAGTCACCTCGACCGCTCTCGGGATCAGCTGAGGCGGGATTGGACGCATGGAGACCACCAGTGGGCCGGCGAAAGGCCCGGCTGGCCGACATGGCCGATTCGTGATATACATCGAGACGTTCTTCCCCTCTTCAACATGCCGGACCGGAACGCCCGCCCTCTGAAGCGCAACATCGAAGGTGAAGCTACAGCCCAAGAGGAAGCCCACCAGATCTTCGCGCCAGACCTGAAAGAGATCAGCCACCTCCTGCTCGAGCTTGCCGTCTCTGTAGACTCGGTATTTCGGAATATCGGTCCGGAGGTCCGCGCCTGGTGCCGCGGTCCTGGGCTCCGGGTTGCCGGGATCGGTCACCTCCAGTAACGGACACGGCTTGGGATTGCGCTGACAGAAGAGGAGGAAATCGTAAGCCAGGGGTCTTGGCAGGACCACCAGGTTCGCCTGGACGTACCCGCCCGAGCATCCGGCCGTGGGCCCTTGCCACGTGCCGGCTCGGATCTTTTCCCGCATCTCCTTCGGATGGATCCTGGAAGCTTCCAGCATCGTCGCCCCCCGGAAATCCCGTGTTCCCTAGCCACTTACACCCTCTCGCTGACCAAGACGAAGGTGAAGCGGTTTCCACCACGACCAGAATAGTGCCGGGTTGGCCCTCAGCGCAAATCTTTTTTCCATAGCGGAAAGGCTATAAATGGCGGCAGAAAAAAGGGGACAGAGACCCTGCCCCCCATAGTGAAGCTTCTAAGGACTAACGCGGGTAGATCCAGGAGATTTGTCCCAGGTCTTCAAGCGTAGCCGACGGATTAGCGAGGCTCTCTCACGCGCGTAGTCGACGTCGGGGACTTGACCGGCTGCACTGCCGCAGCCTCCCACCAGGCCGAGATGCGCGTGGGCCTGCTCACCACTGCCGGCCTCGTGTGGATGCCGAAGAGGCTCTGGGCGCAATCCATGCAATAGGCAGTCCCCTCGGGGCTATACCCACACGTGGGGCAACAAAGCCCCCCACAGTGAAGGCACCCCCATTCCTCCATCACCGACCGCAAATCCTGACCGCATCCGCAGATCCGAGCCATCGATCCCTCCTCATGGAATCACTGCCTGATTGTTGATCAATGCTCCCAAAAAACGATGGGCCGCGGTAGCCCGCGGCCCAAAAAAAAAAGCCACGGGGCAGCTCGCGTCTGCCCCGTGGTCAACTCTGACAGCCCGCAGTGAGAGCGCTACGGACCGTCTGCCATGGGGCAGACGCCGCGTACAGCCACTACTACTGCGGAAATCTGAACGAATCGCCTCACCAATACGCTCCTTTTGAGTGCACGCTTTTATACGATGTCCTTTCCCTGTGTGTCAAGCACTTTTTTCGCGCAAGCCCCGTACGCCCTTCGGGTGAACGATCCTCCTCTCCTACAACCGGTCATCCCGCGTCGCTCTCTATGTGTTCACATCCGATTGCGTGAGAAGGCCTTTTCGGAAAACGCACTCGCCGCACTGACGAACGCCTCAAACAACTTCATATGCCGCCGATCTTGGCTGGCGAGCCGCTCCGGATGCCAATGCACCCCGATCACGAACGGATGGCCTGACACTTCAACCCCTTCAATCATGCCATCTTGAGAGACCGCGTTCACCCGGCAGCTTGGATCAAGCGCCTTCACCAGCTGATGATGCTGGCAGTTCACCGGCAAGGACTCTCCCCCGACGATCTGATGCAGGACGGTCCCGGGAGTCAGTCGGACCGATGGCATCTCTCCCTGTTTCTGCCACGCACCCCCATGAATTTCTTCGGCGCCCTGGCAATAAGAGAGGTCTTGATACAGGCTTCCCCCTGTCGCCACTGCAATAAGCTGCATCCCGCGACACACGCCGAAGACGGGCATGCCGCGCTCGACCGCTCCCCGGAACAACTCGATTTCGAACAGATCCCGCCTTTCGTCAATGACTCCACACTTCTCGAGGACGATCTCTCCATAAAAGGAGGGATGGATGTCTTCTCCTCCCGAAAAGAGCAAGCCATCGGCAGATTCGAGATAGGTCGCAATGAGGTCGGGATCGTATCCTGGAGTGGGCAAAATATACGGAATTCCTCCCCCCTCTGTCACGCACCAGGCGTAGGGCTCGCGAACCCTGTCGTATCGACGGTCCGGCTGCTCGCCTCGGGGGTGCCTCTCACTGGTAATACAAATGCGCGGCCGTCCGAAAGGCCTTCCCTGAATGCCCTCGCCTCTTTGTCCGCTCATCCTCGCTCTGGTCCCCCACGCCGCGTGCCTTCGTTCGAACGCCTGAGCACGCGGCCCGCCCGGGCACCGGCGTGCTCCCCTTCCTCCACCGTAACCACCCCATTGACAAGCACGTATCGAATCCCGTGAGGATAGTGGATCGGCTCTCGGTAGCTCGATCGGTCTGCAACCGTGTCGGGATCGAAGAGCACCACATCGGCAAAGTTGCCTGGCGCGATCAGCCCCCGACCGGCAAGCCCAAAGCGCCGGCAGGGATCGAAGGTCATCTTGCGGATGGCGACGGGAAGGTCGAGCAACCTCTTTTCCCGCACATAAACTCCTAACACCCGCGGAAACGTCCCGAAGGTGCGAGGGTGAGGCCGACCGCGGCTCAGCGGACCGACATGAGCCCGCGTGCCGCTATCCGAGGCCACCATGACATAAGGGCGAGTGAGAATCTGCTGCAGATTTTCCTCGGACATTGTAAAGAAGATGGCATCGACCCGTGTCTCTTCTTCGACGAGCAAATCGCATACGAAATCGACGGGACCCTTGCCAGCCACAGCCGCCGCCTGACTGACCTCCAATCCCTCGTACCTCCTGTTGCCTTCGCGGGTCACCTCGGCGATCATGATCCGGTCCCACTGCCTATCGGTGAGTTCCCGTTTCAGCCGCTCCCGAACCGAAGAGTCCTGCAATCGAGCCAGCTGCTCCACCCGGCTCCCTTCGAGCGCCCACGCAGGCAAGACCGCCTGGAGCCCCGTGTTTGATGCGGTGTAAGGATAGCGATCAGCGGCCACATCCTGGCCGCGCGACCGTGCCTCCTCAATCAGCCGCAGGGCCTCCGTAAGCTTGCCCCAGTTGCGCTCGCCGGAGGTTTTAAGATGGGAAATCTGCAGGGGGATCTGAGCCGTACGAGCCACATCGAGGATCTCTCGAATCGCCTCTAACAGTCCATCCCCCTCGCTCCGCATATGGCAGGTAAGCAGACCTCCCTCTTCCCGAGCGACTTGGCCCAACGTCGCCAACTCCTCAGCCGAGGCAAAGCAGGCAGGGGCATAGATGAGGCCCGTGGAGAGGCCCAAGGCCCCCTCTTGCATCCCCTGGCGGACCGCCTGGATCATGGCCGCCATCTCTCCCGAATCGGGTGGTCGAGCGGCGCCCCCCAGGACCGAACCGCGGATGGTGTTATGGCCCAGGAGCAGACCGAAGTTGATGGAGAGTCCCTCGGCGGCAAGCTGCCCAAAATACTCCCGGACCCCCCGCCATTGGGGGTCGAGGCCGTACAGCTCCCGATAGGTCTGGTCTCGCTCTTCTTTCCACGATCCCCAGATCGGCGCTGCGGAATACCCACAGTTCCCTCCGATCTCTGAAGTGACTCCCTGACGCACTGCGCTCTCCGCCCGGGGATTCAACAACAGAAAGTAATCGGAATGGGAGTGCACATCCACAAAGCCCGGACAGGCCACCAGTCCGTCCGCCCGGATCACGCGCCGGCCCTGACTTTCCGAGATCTTTCCAACCGCAGCGATCCGATCTCCGGCCACCCCAATGTCCGCTGTGAACGGCGGGGAACCACTGCCATCCACAACGCTCGCGCCCGCGATAATCAGGTCGAACATCATCACCTCGTTGACCGATGACCGATGACCGACGACCGGGTAAGATTGAAGCCCCGCTCTGTTCTTCGCGAGCCGGCGAGGGAACGGCGCCGGCAGGCCACGAGCGACATTGCCGGAAGCGGCGGGGCCCCGCGGCTGGCGACGGCCTGGGAAACCGAGGCGCGATCCGTGCCTTTGTTCTTTGCACGGATCGTGAACACGGAGGGACCCAGGGCGTAAGCCGCCGAACAGG
>CAYGBT010000002.1:52363-125957 GCA_964348275.1 uncultured bacterium | reverse complement strand
AGATCTCGTTTTGTGCCTGAGGACCCAGTTGGCCGAACTCCACCCCGGCGGTCCCGAGGTTGATGATCCGCCCCAGCTGGGCACGGGCACCCCTGGCCTCGTAATCCACCCAGAGGTCGCAAAAAATACGGGGGGAGACACGCCGATCGATCAGCCCACTCATGGCGATGTCCTCGGTGTGAGTCCCTTCTCAAAAGCAAAACGCCCGCCCGGGCCGTGTTCCACCCGAGAAGGCGTCTGAATGTTTGGTGCACCGTCGATTGCCTGAGGTCGGGGGTAGGAAACGGTGGTCACTAGTTCCATTGTAGCCCGCCTCGTGAAGCTTAAATGTCCACACAAATATGAGACGGATCATACTTCCATATGATGTGGGTCACCATATAGCTGATACGTGTGCCCGTGCCAAGCCGAAATTGCTGTCGTGGGCCACCGATCTGACAGGCCGGCATTGCGCTGCTGCTCAGGTCCAATCCCTCGCTGAACGAGGGACATAGCGATGGTCACGGACTGCGGTACGTTGAACCGTGCTGGCGGGACAAGGAGTCAGTTTCCGGCTACACTGTGGCTACTATCACGGGAGGTTGGCTATTGAATCTAGTCCGGTAAGGTCTGTGAGGCTGGGCATCAGCGCGGGAAGGACCTCCTTCGAGTGCGTCACTTGTCCCTAGTTATCGGCAGGGGCTGAAATAGGGGTTACCTCCTGCGTGACAAACCATTCATCTTGCGGTCACCCACTGACAGCATGGCAGATATCCCCCCTCCCCCAGGACCAAATTTCGCCAGGAAAAATGGCTCTATGGCCAAGTTGAGCATGAAAATTCAACAGGTTACGTCGTCGTTCTCACTTTCCGAGTTCTTGGCACGGGAGTCGCATCGTCTGTCTGAAAGTTCTGATTTCGACTGCCATCCCTCATTGGAGGGAATCTACATGACCCGGAGGCGAAGTCAGCGAAGAATTCCGTTGAACTGGATAGGGATACTCGGCGGGCTTGGTCCGGGAGGGGCGACAGCACGGATGGGCAGACCTTCTTCTTCGCGGTTACCCCTCTATCACGTATCCGCAAATAAAAAGCCCCTTACGATAGGAGGACAAGGATGGAGCAACTAACACTCTTCCGCATACTCGTCGTCTCTGGAGCCATTGGCTGTACCTTGTTCGGGCTCCTGTACCTTTTCACCCCTGCTTTCGTGCACAAGCTGAGCGAGGGCATCAATCGGTCAGTCCTCACGCTGGATACGGTTCTCGGGAGGCAGCCTCGCCTCACCGGGGGCTTCCTACTCTTGGTGGGGATTCCCCTCCTCTATATGGTGCTCTTTGCGTTCTAGGTGACCGGTCCTCGAGGACCTCATTCTCAAGTCGAAGATCGAGTAGCTTCCAGCCTTACGCCGTGTGCGGGAAGTGATAGGTTCTCGGTCTGTCGGGCGACGGCGACCTATTGTTCCACTTCCGAACACAGGGAACAGGACTAGCCCAGGAGGACACCGAAGCCTGCCTTACGGGGGAGACATTCTACGGCACGCCCATCCAGGGCTTCGACGCCGTGAGGATCGTCGGCAGATACGCGCCTAGTTCGAGCGGTAACCTGGGAAACGGAGCCGAAGGAAGTAAACTATACCCACTATTCCACGGGCGTCGGGGGCACCCTCGGCGCCCGTGGTGTTTTCAGGGGATTCGTAAGCAGACACTACCCTCGACTTTGCCCACCACGGTCCAATCAGCGCCTCTCAGATCCAATCAAAACCCAAGACGGGTATCGACCCCCTCCCCTCGGGTACACACCAGAGCCTAGAGTCTGTTTGCACAGCGAGGCCGTCAAAGAGGCGCTCAGAGCCACAAACGGGGTCTTCTCGACCTGTTTTTTTTACGAGTCGGGGAGGGTCCTGGGGACCCGAACAATGCCTTGGAAAGGTATGGTTAGGGAGGTATGTAATCCCGGTGGTGACCCGTGCAGGATTCGAACCTGCGGCCCCCTGCTTAAAAGGCAGGTGCTCTACCAACTGAGCTAACGGGTCACGTTAGTGATTCTGCACGGTTATCTGGTGGGAGTCAACCCCCACCTGGCCCGAATGTAGCTGAAATGTAACTGTGAGCTTCCGGTCTCCTGAGGTGCGCTCCAGATGACCTTGCCGTTCTGGTCGAGCAAACTCAGGCCCGACTGGCCTCACTGGTGATGATTAGCCCGTCGCGGACGCAAAACATCGTAGCCTGTCGGTCAGTTATTCCCGGCTCCGTGAAGAATATCATTGGCTCACGATAAGAGGCTCGAATCCTTGGCTTTTGAGAGCCTCGAGCACCTCGCGGGCCTCCGATCGGTATTCATATGCTCCAACGCGCACGACGTGCACCGAGGTGGGGGTCGCCTTGGAGAGGATCCTGGGGGTGTAATTCTTCGTTTGTAGACTGCGGGCCAAATCGATGGCCTCGTTCAGCCGAAAGGACGACCCGACGTCTAGACCGAACTTCCCATCTTCGAGTTCGACCAGGTTCGCGGAGAACCCGTCCACGTTCAGTCGGCGCGCGGTTCGCTCCGCCTCCTCGCGACTGCTGAACTCCCCCCCATAGACTCTATGGCGGGTGATGGGGGCCGTGGTCATGCGGATGACCGGAGTATATCCGAGCTTCTCCAGGCGTTTCTTGAGGATGCGGGCGTTCCGCTCAACGACCAAAGTAGCAACTTGGACGCTGTATTGCTTCTCCCTCTCGACCTCGGGCTCAGGCACCTTGGCCATCGGCTTCGGGGCCGGCTCCTCTGTTAAGTGGAGGGGCTCTGACGGCCTGGTTGGCCTTCGCTCCAAGTGTTCGCATCGCACGAAGCCGGACGTCTTCCTGCCCCCTATCTCCGTGACGCCGCACCAGGCACCCTCGGGTGTTCTGACGACAAAGTCGATCTCCACGAGGTCTCCCCGCTTGAGCGTATGCAGCACGCTGCTGGTTCTATCCATCCGAGAGTACACGGGCAGCTCGGCATTCTTGGTGGCAGCCAGATCAGGAGCTTGTGCTTCAGCCACCTTGCTCGATATGGCCTGCCCTATAAGCACCACGGCGGCGATCACACCGAGGGCTACGATTCCGGCCCTTTTTAAGCGGCGGTTCTCTCGCTCTACCCGGTCCAGCCGTCGTACCAGGGTTTCCATCGTTGGCTCGTTCATCACTGCCTTCCCTAGCTCCCTCGCTTCCCCTCCAACTCCCGCCGCACCGCTTTGATATCCTCGAACACCGCTCGTTGGTCAGCAGCGCCTTTCGTACTAGCACCTGAGGGAGGGCACGCGTGTCAATCGTGAAATAAACCCCTGCACTCGTCGGCCAGGAATCCTCCGACTATCTCGAGGTCTGGATGCGCTTCCCAAAGGAACTGCCGGTACATCTCTTCGGGCTCAGCGGATACCGACCTCCATGTATAAGTTGGCCCGGCATGTTCCGTGGCCCACGCGCGAATATCCCGCTGGTAGGCTCCGTAGATGAGGCCGGAGACCTTGATCCATACACAGGCAGCGAGGCACATCGGGCACGGAGCGTGGGTGGTGTAAAGGACCGCGCCCGGCTCCAAGTGCCGGTGCCCCTCCCTCATCGCCGCCTTCCTGAGGCAGTTGAGCTCTGCATGCCCGGTCGGGTCGCGGTACGTGATGACCTTGTTGCCCGAGGCAGTAACGATCTTGCCGTCTTTGACGAGGACAGCGCCGAAGGCGTAGTCGCCCCGCTCTCTCGATTCCTTGGCAACGCGGATTGCCTCTCTCATCCACTTAGGATCGGGATGACCAGGAGGCAACATTCTACTTCTCCTCGGCTATCCGGTTCGGCGGTCAAGCTTGGTACTGCGCGTCAAACTCTAGCCGGACATCCCATACGAATGACGGTACGACTCCGAAAGCTTAACCGTTGCGTTTCTGCCTGCCGTCCTTAGACTGAACCGTCCGCACACGCTAGCGTCTCCATTTTGCCTCCAACT
Source organism: uncultured bacterium (assembly GCA_964348275.1). Classification (GTDB taxonomy): domain Bacteria; phylum Methylomirabilota; class Methylomirabilia; order Methylomirabilales; family CSP1-5; genus CSP1-5. Next base: position 122,010 of record CAYGBT010000002.1, on the reverse strand, counting down.
CCCGCCGCATCACATTGATCTCCTCCAGCAGCACTGCCTCGGAGAGGAGGCCCTTTTGTACCAGTATGGGGCGGGTGGCTTCCTGCTCGTACATCGGGGACAAGACCAGTTCCTGGAAGGTGGCGAGTTCCCTCCGTGGATCAAGTTTTTGGGCCATAGTATCCCCTGAGCCTCGTATGGTCATTTCAGGACGCGGGCATTCCTGTGCGGCAACCGCTTGAGGTGGCTCCTCTTTGCGTTGGATATCGGGGACGCAGATCATACACAACTAAGTTCGCAAGTCTCACTCCACGATACCGTGTTTCACCGCATAACGGATCAAGTCGGCAGTGGATCGAAGTTTTAGAAGGTCCCTCAGATGGTACTTATGATATTCAACCGTTCTAGCAGAGATCTTCAACCGAGAACCTATTTTCTTTGCGGAGTAACCTTCTGCTATTAGCCGAAGTATCTCTCGCTCGCGCGATGTTAGCCTTGTAGATCTGTTCCTCTTTGTCATCATGAGGTGCTCCTCCGCCTTGACCTGCGCGCGCCGCCGCGACTCCGGCGACATTTTCGCCCGCAGCTCAGCGTACTTCTTGGCGATCGCTCAACCTCTCCTTTTCTTCCGCTCCGTGAGGTCCAGCCTGCGGCAGGAGAGAAGGTGGTCTGAACCTCGCACCATGGGGGGAGTATAGTCGATACCGCCATCCGCCAGCATCCGGGTTTCCCGCTCGAGCTTCAGAAACAGACCAATGAGCGCGTGAGGGAGTATATGCCAGGGTAGTCCGATGTCTCCGGAGTTTATGAAAATCTCGTCCTGTCACTGCCTGTCCGTCCCTTTCTCCTCCAAAAGAAGGGCCTTTAGAATGACCCGGTCTTCCAAGACCGCATGAATCGCGTCTTCCTGCTCTAGGCCAAAGACTTCCCGTGCAATCCAGCGCTTCAGGCGCGGGACGTCCTGGGGATCCAGGGTGAGGTCAAGGCCCTGTTCGAGGGCGCGTTTGAGGATTTCGTTTTGGAGCCACTCCGTTGGCATGTCGTTATCTCCTTCTAGGGGCAATGGACCGCTTTCAATACCGAGCCTCATGCGATGCGTCACCTCCATAGCCCCCGTCCAGTATCCTTCACCTCCTGCTGGAGCGTCAGAAACGGCTCCTGGTACTTCACATTGGAGGGCACCGTCATTATCTGGGCGTACCCGTACTTCACCAGCCAGGCGTTCATGCGGGGTTTCCTAGACACTAGTAGCGTGGCACCAAAGTTGCATCACTTCAAAACAACCATCAATTAAAGGACGGCTCCAATGGACCAGCTACTACTCTTCATCTTTGGCATACTCGTTCTCTATGCAGCCATCACAGCCATCCCCCTGAAGTAGGTGTGTGTTCGTGGCTTTGAAGCTTCCCGGGGAGGGCGAAGGCCGGATTGGCGGCGACGAGGGCGAGGAGAGCGGCTAACAAAAAAGCCCTGCTGCATGCCGCCGCGAGGGCTGTTGTTTACTCATCCTGGTGTTACCCTTCACCCCGGTTCCATCCATGTGTCTCCTTTGGACCTTGAGTATCGCCGACAGGGCCAGGGGTGTCAAGCGGTCTAGACCCTCCATCGGCTTCGGATGGTCAATGAATCGGTTACTTGCCGTTCGTTCCAAGCCTTGTTATAATTTTAGTAAATGCTCCAGCCAAAACGGCGGCAGCAGATTGCCCGCAAAGCCGCCCAAGCGCGGTGGAGGAAGAGGTCAAGGTAAAGCCGTATGGACACCGTGGAGGTCCCATGAATACGGATTATCTCTTTCTCGGTCCAGACCGCGAGATCCTGAGCACTCGCGAGGAGATCTGCGAGTATGTGGAAAAGCATTTCAGCGACCGCCGTCTGTGCCCGAACTGCGGCTGCTATTTGATCCCCACCGGGAAGAGCCAACGACTTGTCTTTCGCGTATATCGCTGCGTCAACGGCATTTGCTCCTCGTCCCTCACGGCTTTCCGGCTATTGCCTCGCTTGGGACGGCGTGCTGCGTAGGATCGCCACAGACGGCTAGAAGTGGACCACTAAAGGCCTGGTTCTTTGTTGAAGAGGTTTCCGTTTTCTACACCGTCGTGTAACTGGGAAACCTAAGCAGAGTTGCAGTTGGACCCTTCTAAGCTTCAGTCTCAGACTGGCCCTCTTGCTCTTGATTCCCACAGACCTCTTATCGCGAGCCTCGAGTTGCTTCTTTTCTCAATCGTCTCTTCTTCTTATACTATTATACCTGGTTGAATAGCAGGTCAGGGCTTTTACCAAGTATGACGACGGAGGAATTGACGTGCGAACCACGCTTTGCGCGGTGACGGTCTTACTCCTCTTAGCAACTGTGGGGTCGCCCAGCCTTGCGGAGCCCCTTGTCAACCGGGGGGCCCTGTGGGCGTTCATCGAGGAGATGGCGGACAAGCATAGCTTCAGCCGGGGAGCATTGGCCCGCCTCTTCGGCCGGATCGGTCCCCGGCCGGGCGTGATTGCGGCCATCTCCAACCCGGCGGAGGCTAAACCCTGGCACGAATACCGGCCTCTTTTCGTCAACCAAACCCGCATTCGCGGTGGGGTCGAGTTCTGGAACGCCCATGAGGAGACTCTGGCACGTGCCGAGACAGTCTACGGGGTGCCGTCGGAGATTATCGTCGCGATTCTCGGCGTCGAGACACACTATGGCAGAACCACGGGAGTCCACCCGGTTCTCGAATCCCTGACCACGCTGGCCTTTGCATATCCGCCGCGCAGTCCCTTCTTCCTACAGGAACTGGAGGAGTACCTGCTGCTGACACGGGAGGAAGGCTTTAACCCCCTTTCACTCACAGGCTCATACGCGGGCGCCATAGGACCTGCGCAGTTCATCGCCAGTAGCTACCGGCGCTATGCGGTGGATTTCGATGGCGACGGTCGACGGGACCTCTTGTACAACATCGCCGACATTATTGGCAGCGTGGCGAACTACCTACAGGCGCATGGTTGGACACCGAAGCAGGCCGTGGCCAGCCGTGCCCGCATCAGTGGAGAAGAGTACCAATCGTTCCTGAGCCAGGATATCGAGCCCCGCATCAGCCTGAGCCACATGCGACGATACGGAATCATCTCGGAGGACGATCTCCCGGGCGACGATCCTGCCACGCTGATTTCTTTAGAGGCCGAGAGTAGTCCCGAATACTGGATCGGTCTGCACAACTTCTACGTAATCACCCAGTACAACCGGAGCGCCTTGTACGCGATGGCGGTCCACCAGCTCAGCCAGGAGATCCTCAGAGAGCGCAGCGCTATCAAAGCACCAAGGGAGTGAACATCCTGTCGCTAACGGACCGCCCATCTCATCGGCTACCGGCTTTTTGACCCTGCTTAGAATCTTCCGGGGTGCGCCGGACGCAGCAAGATGTACGCTTTCGTGACCCGAAAACGCAACCTATGCGCAACCGGGTTGTGAACGTGAAGGCACGCTTAGAAGCGGTGCCCCCCTCAAGATCGCGGCCACTTCCTTTCTTTCCAGGACGTGAAATCAGGATGCACACACATCCACAGAGTATTCAGGGTCGCGGTAAAGGTATCCGTCAGAGGACGGAAACTGTGCATCTGAACGATCAATTTGAAATTCTGTGGGTGGCGCATTGGCCATTGGCGGGGGTTTTCCTTTGACCAGCCAGAGTCCTAGATGTTTGAATATCGTTTTGATGACCTCCTGGTCCTCAATAAAGTTGATAAACCGCATTTGCCCCTGGCATTTTGAGCAGGCAAGGGGATCCACTTCGTAGATCTTCTGAGCCAGCTTGACCCAGTTTTTGCGGTATGACCTTGAATGTTCATTTGGGCCAAGAATACATGGTGTCAAGAACTGCCAGAGAGATCGGGTTGTATACGGTTTTCGGCGTAAAGCCGAATTGACAAACATTAATTTGGCTGTGTTGCGTTGGGCCGAAATTCATTTTCAACCGGGTCTTGCCGTGGCAGGCGCAGCAACTTTTAGGTCCTGTAAATCTCGTACCTGCCTGCGCATGACCCATAACAGCAGGACGCCAGGTAGAGCGACCAGGAAAGTAACAAAAAAGAAGGCTATCCAGCCCACCCATTCCACGAGGAATCCCGATGGCGGCCCGACGAACACCCGTCCCAGCGATGCAAGCGCCGACAACAAAGCGAACTGGGTCGCCGTGTAACGGTTGTTGCACAGTGACATGAGCAACGCGACAAAAGCTGCTGTTCCCATCCCACCACTCAAATTTTCAAAGGCCACGGCGAATACCATCATTGAATAACTCTTGCCCATCCACGCGAGCACCATAAATGATAGATTCGATACCGCCTGGAGTACGCCAAATGCAAGCAACGAGCGGTAAAGGCCCAGCTGGACCATCAGGCCGCCCCCGAACAGTGCCCCGATGATAGTCGCGAACAGGCCCATGCCCTTGTTTATCGCGCCTACTTCCGTGGCCGAAAACTCTACGCCACGGATCAAGAAAGCCGTTGTCAACGACCCGGCAAACGCGTCTCCAAGTTTGTACAGTACGATCAACACCAATAGCGAGATTGCGGCCGGGCGGGAGAAGAATTCTTGCAACGGGCCCGCCACCGCTTCTTGCAGGCTTTGTGGCGGTTTCGCTTGAAAGTCGGGTTCTGGGCCATATAGGGCACCTAGTACACCGACCGCCATTAATCCGGCCATTAACAGGTAGGTGTTCTGCCAACCGATTTGGTCGGACAACATTAAGGCGAGCGCTCCGGACACGAGCATAGCGATGCGGTAGCCTAGCACCGACACGGCTGCTCCAATACCCCGTTCGCGCTCACGGAGAACATCAGTTCGGTAAGCATCGAATACGATGTCCTGGGAGGCCGAGGTAAACGCGACGATCAACGCCAGCACTGCCACAAATAAAGGCGCGTGTTGGGGAGAGGAGTAGGCCATGGCGGCGATGCTGAGCATCAAACCAAGTTGCGTCAGAATCATCCATCCACGCCGCCTTCCGAGCCACCGCGGTACGAAGCGATCCATAATCGGGGCCCAAAGAAATTTGAATATGTAGGGCAAACCGACAAGAGTGAAAATACCGATGGTACGTAGGTCTACACCAACCACTGCCATCCACGCCTGCAAGGTCCCACTCGTTAGGGCGAGTGGCAGTCCGGAGGAGAAACCAAGGATTAATACGACGCCGACACGGTGATTGGTAAAGACCGCCAGATAGTCTCTAGGTGAGGTCACTAAACTGCGCTGCCACTATAGTTGGTGATCATAGTCGATAACAAGTGGGGCGTGATCGGAGAAGCGCTTGTGTTTGCACATCGATTCAGCGTGGGCGCTCTTGGCCATCTTCGGGGTCGCGACGTGGTAGTCGATACCTCATCCTACGTTCTTGGCCCACGCCTGCCCACGATTCGACCACTATGTATACTGATCCGTTTCCTGGTCCAATGTTCGGAACACGTCAACAAAGCCAACCTCACGGAACAATGCGTCGATCCAAGCACGTTATTCCAGGAGAAAGCCTGAGTTTTTCTAATTACTCCGCCAGTTCTTCAGATCTATCTCCTTATGGCGATGTTCCAGTCACCGCATAAGAGGTATTCGCGGCCGTCAGCCCGCATGGCCTTCAGAAACGGTGTAAAGCGTTCCATGAAACTCAACTTTACCGCCTGTTTGATTGTAACGAGAACTCTTTTTTCGGTGAGAGCAGGCTAACGAGACCGGTGCTTGGTGTCAAGATCCTAGATTCGGCACCTATAGCCGCTGCCAGTAGCCATCAACGACGCTTGTAAAACAAAACGCCCTCCGGGTCGTGCCGCGCCTGAGAGCGCGTCTGGATACTTGGTGCGCCGTCGATTGTGCCGCAGCTAGGCTAGGACCTGTGTCTAGCCCGGGTCCGTCGTCGGTTCCACTACCTAGTGACCAGATCAGCGATCCCGTGCTTCCTCTTGTTTGAGTAGCTGCTCCATTTCGGCGAACACCTCGACTGGACTGGGCGGAGGTCCTACGCTGAACCTCCCTGTCACGACGGCCCCCTGCGCTACGACCAGGGACTTGCTGCGGGTATCCCCCTCGAGTTGGGCAGTCGGCAACACCTCAACTTTGCCTGAGCCCATCAGATTTCCCCGAACCACTCCGGCCACAATAATCTCCGTGGCGGAGATGTCCGCCTGGATGCTCGCCCCTTTCGGGATGCTTACGGTCCCGGTCACTGCAATCTTGCCCTCCATGTGCCCTTGCACCTGGATATCTCCCTCGCCCGTGAGCTCGCCCCGAAAGACTAATCCTTTCCCGAGGATGTAGGTCATCTCGTTTGCCTCCTATTACTGAGTCACCATCTCTGTCGCGATCTTCATCCGCAACAGAAGTTGTGCACCCTTCTCAAAAGCAAACCACCCTCCGGTTCGCAGTAAGCTCGAGAAAGCGTCTAAGTGTGTTGTACGCCGTCGATTGTGCCTGAGCGTGGGCGGAAAAGTATCCCTACGCCGGTTCCATTCCCGCGTCTCCTGAGGGGAACTTGAGTATCGCCCACCTTGTAAGGAAGGTCAAGCCCGAGTCAGCCTTCTTTCCAGCTGAAGGAAGTTGACGCGTCCTCTCGCCCGTGCCTACTATGACAATCGGGATGCCGACCGCGAGGGGGACGATCATGTCGGGGCGTAAAACGCCTGTCAGTCTCACGTGTCTCCGGAGGCCTTTTTTGGTCGTTTGGATCGTTGTTCTAGAAGGATGCGCCTCCGGGATGAACGAATCACTTATGGAGAGGGTTGGCCAGGAAATGGGGATATGCGAACTGCAACGGGGCCCGGCTGGGCAGCAGCCCCAGCGCGTGGTCCTGAAGGGGCGGATTGCCTGGCTCGACCCCATCGAAAAACTCGTCGTATTGGAGCTTACGCAGCCGCCGTTCATGGAGAGTAGGGATGGCCCTGCGCTCTTCACCCGATCTGGTGAGCACGTCTACGGGGCCTATCGCGGCCCTCTCGACCCAGGAATGTATTGCCTGGGGCGATCCCTCACCGTAGCCACTCCCTCGTCCCCCGCTGGAGTCTGACAACTAGCTAGAACTCCAAATCCCCACCCGCTTCAAAGGGCGATTCTATAACACCGAAGTTGCCCGTCGTAGCCGAATCGATTTCCACTCCCAACAGAGGGGACTCCTTCCTCGCTCGGGGGGTCCCCCCCATCCCCTAATGATTCGGAACGTCCTTCCACCCTTCCACAAGCTTATCGAGATCCTCCCGGTCGAAGAGGAGCTTCTGCAGTTCGCCACCGTTCGGGAGGGGGATTCGCCCGTTCGTGAGTACCCCGGCAGCCTCCAGGTCACGGATGGTCCGCGGGGAGACACCAAGGTAGCAAGCGGTATCCTCAACGGAGAGGAGGCACGGAGACACGCGATTCTTGGCTCTCTCACCGGGGACATCAACCTTTGTTTTCCGTGCCTGGAACGATGACCTCAACCATAAATCCTGGACCGCTGCCGAGGAATGGTGAACGGAAGGAGGACGTGTGTGGTTGGCTGCGCGGAGCTTTCGATGTGGTCGGATTAGGCGAGGGCCTTCACGGACTCGATCGATTTGTCGATCAGTCGCAGGGATGGCTCCGAGGCGTCCAAGAACTCCACCCCCGAGCGATAGACGAGTCCTCGTTCCCCTGAAGCCAAGACCTCATAGCGGTGGACAAACGATCGGACCACCCGGCACTTCAAAGCTTCCTCCTCCCCCGAGAACGAGAGAGTCAGGAATGCGAGGGATCCGGGCTGGACCACGTTGGAGTGTTCGACCAGGGCCCCGCCCAGGCTGATGTTAATGAAGGACACTGTGTGGCTCGTGCCAATCCGTCCCGCGATCCGTCCCGCGACGTCCCATCGTCGATGGCGCCGAAGGCCACCATTAGTTGGGGATAACATCTGTCGATGCTCCTTATGTTTGCAGACGCTTCGACTACAATCAGATACGCTGCAATATTCAGACCAAATCGAGGAAGTGATGTTAAATGGTTGATTTTAGAAGTTGAAATGAATGTGCAATGCCAACCACACTTGGAAAGTCCCCGCCAATAAAAGGGGCATCGAATGGACATTTGCCCTAATATTCTGACCCTACAGAAAATGAAGCATTTCATAGCTAAGGGGTCTATCATGGTCATTGATCGACATGATAAAAATCATATCAGTCGGTGATCATCGTCATTGCATGCCGACCACGACAGGCCCTAATAAAACGCCATAACCTGAAAGGAGGGTCCGTAATGACTGGTGTGGAGCTAACGTTTATTTCGATCACGGTCCTTATCCTAGGATTCTTCCTCGGCTTTGTCGCCGGAGCCTGACATTCCCGCTGAGGGGATGCAAGAGATGTAAGAGATGTAAGAGATGTAAGAGATGTAATAAAGGAGCTCTGGTAGGCGACGGAGATCAGAGTCCCCTTTCGGCACAAGCGACGACGCACGAAGTAGTCGGACGCCCACTCGGGCACACAACGGCCCGGGAGGGCGTTTTGCTTTTGTGGAGAAATCGAGTTTCGACGCGTCCCCGAGTCATCCGATCAAGGCACAAATATTGCACATTTGGCCGAATCGATGTAACTGAAGCGTGTAGACAGAAGTGCTGAGGTTAGCCTTGTCTTCAGAACCGAGCGTGCCCATAGCAACTTCAAGGAGGCGCTATGAAAGACCTGACACCGCAATTGGCAAAGGCGGTGATGTTTCGCGGACTCAACATGGGCCAGCTGCAGTCCATCCTTCGCGTCGCCGGCGTGAAACAGTTCGCAGACGGCTCTGTGATCTTCAAGGAGGGCGATCCAGGCGAGGAACTCTACGTGGTCGTCAAGGGTAAGGTTCGCATTACACGCGACTACCCCTTAGGGGGAGAGGAAACGCTGGAGGTCCTCGATGAGGGTCAGGCCTTTGGTGAGATGGCGGTGATTGGCGATGATGTGGTTCGTAGCGCCGCGGCCAAGGCCGCTGCACCGTGCGAGCTGCTGATTCTCAAGCGACATCCCTTCCGGCAACTCCTGCACGATGATCGTGATCTTGCTTACACCGTTCTTTGGAACGTGTTGAAGCAGGTCTCGGACCGTCTCCGCACGACCAACGACAAGGTGATGATGTTCTTGGCACCGGCTGAATGGAGCGCCTAGAGACCCACCTGCAGTTCATGGTTCAGGGTTGGGGGCTAATCGTTCACGGTTCACAGCAAAACCGCCACTCTCACTGCGACCTATCACTGACTCACAGCAACATACCTTGTCTCCTCCTCATCGATCGGGGCCGGCTCGGGGAGGGAGTAACCGTCGGCGGAAAATTCCACTGGTAGCTTATTCTGTTGGAACAGCCCCCTCGGCCCTTCGCTTCGGGCCTCTCCGCAAGATCCCGGAACCCTTCGGGCCCGCGGCGGCCCTGAGCGGTCCGAAAGCCTTCGGACTTCCGGCAATGTCGCTCGGGGCCTGCACGTGCTGCCTAATAACAAAGCGCGAGGAGAGTCGGGTGTCTTCGGGAGGGCTCGGGTACGATGAGAGGTCCGGACGAGGGGCCTGCATGTGCTGCTCGACGGCCCGCAAACCAGTTTCCGCCTTCCGCGGCCTTGCTCCCCTCGCCGATGCCAATAAAGGGGACGATCGAAGTTGAGTGATAGGTGATCTATGTCGGATTGCCGTGAGAGTCGGGTTGACCGTGAACTGTGAACCGTGAACCGTAAACAATCAACCCTAAGCCCTGAACTAAACGAGGCCCCATTGCTTCAAGGTGGGAGTGGGGAGGAGGATGGTTTGGTCTCGTTCAGGGCCCGTAGAGATGATCGAGATATCGATACCGAGGATAGTCTCCAGGCGGTCCAGAAATGCGCGGCACTTTTTCGGTATTTCCGCGATGGACGTACGGCCCAGCGTGCTCTCCTTCCAGCCCTCGATTTCCTCATACATCGGCTGACATTCCTTGAGGACGTCGGTCTCGTTGGGGAATTCCTCCAGAGTCTGGTCCCAGAAGCGATAGGCTCGGCAGATCTTCAGAACTGGGAGTGGATCTAAGACATCGAGCTTCGTCAGGGCCAAGGTGCTTAGGGCATTGACTCGGATGGCAAAGCGAAGCGCGACCGCATCGAGCCACCCGCATCGCCTGGGTCTTCCGGTCGTGGCCCCGTACTCGCCTCCGCGATTCCGGAGTTCCTCGCCAGTACTATCCTTCAGTTCTGTGGGGAATGGACCTTCCCCCACCCGGGTGGTGTAGGCCTTCATAACGCCGAGGACCCCGTCGATGCGGGTCGGTCCGACCCCGGTCCCGGTGCAGGCCCCGCCGGCTGTTGCGCTGCTCGAGGTGACATACGGATACGTCCCCAGGTCCACATCGAGAAGGGTCCCCTGCGCTCCCTCAAACAAGATCTTTTTTCCGTCGTCGATCATCGTGTTCAATACTACGGAGGCATCAACGAGAAAGGCTTGAACCTCGCGGAAGTGGGTCATCTGCTCACTAAAGATGGCCTCGGGATCGAGGGTATGGAGCGCACTTTCCTTCGGGGCACGGGCCTGCTTCTCGGCCACGTTGGTACGCAGGTGGTCGAGGAAGAGGGACGGGTTGAAAAGGTCTCCGATTCGAATCCCCACTCGGGCCGCCTTATCGGCGTACGCCGGCCCAATCCCGCGCCTGGTGGTCCCGATGGGTCGGACGGCGACCTTTTCCCGCTCTTGATCCAGGATCTTGTGGTAGGGGAGCACCAGGTGCGCGTTTTTGCCGATGTGAAGATTTCCCTCGACCTTCACATCCAGCCGGCGAAGCTGATTCAGCTCGTGGGTGAGGGCCGGAAGATCAACCACGACCCCGTTTCCCAGGATGCAGATTTTCCCTTTCCGAAGAATGCCCGAAGGGACCAAATGGAGGATCACCATCTCGTTCCCTACCACCACGGTGTGTCCGGCGTTGTTCCCCCCCTGGTAGCGGGCCACGGCCTCGAAAGACTCGCTGATGGTGTCAACAATCTTCCCCTTCCCCTCGTCGCCCCACTGCGTGCCGACCACGATCACGTTTGCCATTTCAGTGTTTCATCCTTGACGTGCTGGCAGAACTCCGCGATCGGAAAGGTCCTCTCCATCCTTGCCGTGATGTCCCGTACCGCCAGGGTATCTACGGGCATCCCCTGGAGCCCCAAAATGATCACCCGGGGGATTGCACTCACGCGGGCATAGTGGAGCGATCCATCCAGATCGCGACGGATGATGTCTCTCGCAACAGCGTAGCCTTTGCTCCGCAAGCTCTGGGCTATGTGAAGGGCGTGGCGCTTGTCCGGATTGAAATCGATGATGAGGAAGTCCGGACCCTGATCCGTGGGAAGGATTCCCTCCACATCCAGAGCCGCCAGGACCTTCTCCAGCTCAAAGGCAAAGCCGGTGGCAGGGCAGGGGTAGCCGAACTGACCAATCAGATTATCATACCGGCCCCCACCCCCGATCGGATGGCCCAGCGACTCGGTAAAAACCTGGAAGACGACACCGGTGTGATAGTCGAAGGCATAGGTTTCTCCAAGGTCAATAATGATGTGCTCGGCCAGGCCGTAGGCCTTCAGGACTCCATAAACCTGGATTAGGTTTTCCAACGCGAGCCGGGACTGCTCCGTGACAGCCCAAGCCTTTGCCTTTTCGAGGACCGCTTCCCCACCATAGAGGGTCGTCAGGTTGAGGATTGCTTCCTTCAATCTGGCCTCGACCGGCAGGGACTTTAGAGTGAATTCGAGTTCCACGCCGTCCTTCCGTCGGAGTGCCGAAAGGATCTTTCGGCGAAGATCGGAGGACGGATTGAGCGCGTTCAACATCCCTCGGAGATACTCCACCTGGCCGACGTCGATCTGGAAATTTCGGAGACCAGCCTCTTGGCATCCCTCGACCGCCATCGAGATCATCTCGGCGTCCCCCTCGGGCCTATCCGAACCGATCAGCTCGACCCCGGCTTGAAAGAACTCCCGCTGTCGTCCCGGCTGGGACTCCTCATGGCGAAAGACCGGGGCGGAGTAGGCGAGGCGAAGAGGCAGGGGATGATGCCGCATGCTGGCAGCCACCATCCGGGCGACCTGGGGAGTCAAATCGGCCCGCAGGGCCAGGAGAAGACCGGTCTGCCGGTCTACGAACTTGAACGCCTTTCCCTGGAGACCGTCCCCCGCCCCGTGGGCGAAGACTTCCAGGTATTCGAAGGTCGGCGTCAGGATTTCCCGAAAACCCCAGCGCTGGAAGACGGAGAGGAGGGTCTTCTCTATCCACCTGAGGCGGGCTGCCTCGGGCGGGGTGAGAACTCGAACCCCCTTGGGGATGGCTGTGGGAATCACCTCAGACCTTCACCACCTTGGCATAGACGATGTTGGGCATCCGCCGGATCTCGTCGAGGACAGGGGTCGGGATCTGGCTATCGACGTTCACCACGGAAACCGCCTGGCCTCCCGGCTTTTCTCGGCCCAGGACCATGCCGGCGATGTTGACCTGATTTTCCCCGAGGATGGTGCCGATCTTCCCGATGACTCCCGGGACGTCGAGGTTGGAGAAGACGAGGAGGTACCCTTCCGGTACGGCCTCAAGGGAGAATTCATCAATCCTGACCACTCGCGGCTCCCGCCGACTGAAAAGGGTCCCGGCGGTCAAGCTCTGTCCTCGGTCGGTTTGAATGGTGACCGAGATGAGGCTGGCGTAGTCCTCTTCCTGGCTGCTCTTCGACTCCACCACACGGATCCCTCGCTGCTGGGCAAAGGGCAGAGCGTTGACGATGTTGATCATGTCCGAAGTAATCGGGTCCAGCACGCCCTTTACGACGGCCGCCGTCAAAGGCGAGGTGTCGTAGCTCGCGACCTCCCCCGTGTAGTCGATGCGGATCTCCTGAAACCGGCCCTCGGCCAGCTGCGAGTCGAGCCGCCCCAGCTTTTCCGCTAAGGTGAGATAGGGCTGGATCTTGGCCAGGAGTTCCGGCTCGATGGAAGGGGTGTTCACCGAGTTCCGAATAAGCCCATTGGTAAGATAGTCTGCCACTTGCTGGGCGATGGCGATGGCGACGTTTTCCTGAGCCTCGGCGGTGGCGGCACCCAGGTGAGGCGTGCCAATGAAGTTCTCCAGGGAGAGCAACGGACTCGAAGTATCCGGTTCATTCTCTAAAACGTCGAAGGCAGCACCCGCCACGTGTCCACTCGTCATAGCCTCGTAAAGGGCCTCCTCGTCCACGACGCCTCCGCGGGCGCAGTTGATGATTCGGACTCCCCGCTTCATCAGACCGATGGTCTCTCGGTTGATCATGTGGTAGGTGTCAGGGCCGAGAGGGACGTGGAGGGTAATAAAGTCCGCCTGCCTGTAGACATCATCCAGGTCGATCAGCTCGGCCCCGATGCGGCTTGCGACTTCGGTTGAGATGAATGGATCGTAGGCGATGACACGCATGGCAAAGCCCTTCGCGCGTCTCGCGACCTCCCCCCCGATCCGCCCCAGCCCGATGACCCCCAGGGTCTTGTTATACAGCTCGACGTTGAGGAACTTCCCCTTCTCCCACCGTCCTCCCTTCAACGAGGCCACCGCTTGTGGAATGTGCTTCGTCAGCGCCAGCAGGAGGGATATGGTGTGCTCGGCGGTGGTGACGGTGTTGCCAGTGGGGGTGTTCATCACGACCACGCCTTGGGCGGTGGCCGCCTCCACATCGACGTTGTCCACGCCGACGCCGGCCCGACCGATCACCTTGAGTTCCTTCCCTGCCCTGATCACTTCGGCAGTGACCTTCGTCGCACTCCGAACGATCAGGGCATCGTACTGATCGATCACCTGGAGCAACTCTTCGGGCGTGACCTTGGATCGGACGTCCACCTGGATGTTTGGAATCTGGCGGAGCACCTCGAGGCCCATCTTCGAAAGGTTATCGCTGACCAAAACTCGCATCGGTCTCTCCATCCTCTAGCCCTTGTTCACCGTTCTTCAATCCTCAAGCTGCCGTTGGAGCACTTCTTGGGCAGCCTGGATCCCCTTGCCTAGTTTGATTGGGTAGCCCACCTCTGAGAGTGTCAGTTCCAGCGCCGAAAGCGCGACGATCACATCGGAAGGATCCGCGTACCCCAGGGTTGCAAGCCGAAAAATTTTTCCTTTCATTGATCCCTGACCGCCCGCGATGGTCACCCCGTGCTTCGTCCGGAGTGTCTTGGTAATCGCTCCGCCTTCGATGCCTTGGGGGACTTTGACGGCGGTCACCGCAGGACTCGGCCGCTCTGCAAAGAGCTCCAATCCGAGGGCCGTGACTCCCGCGCGCATGGCGGCCGCCAAACGCGCGTGCCGGCGAATGACGTTTTGGAGTCCCTCGCCCTGGATCATCTTGAGGGTCTCTCCAAGCCCAACCACCAGCGAGATGGCGGGAGTAAAGTGAGACTGGTTCTTGAGCAGGTTTTTTCGCTCCGCAACGAAGTCAAAATAGTATTTGGGAAGGCGAGACCGTTCCACGACGGCCCACGCCTTTTGGCTTACCCCGACCATGGCCAGGCCAGGCGGCAGCATGAGGGCCTTCTGCGAGCCGGCGACTGCCACATCGATGCCCCAGGTATCCATGGGGAAATCCACCACGCCCAAGCTGGTAATCGCATCGACGACCAAAAGGGCCGGCGTCTTTCGGACGATGTCCGCGATCGCCTGGATGTCGTGCAAGACCCCCGTCGACGTTTCGCTATGAGTGCTGAAGACAGCCACTATCTGACGTTCCTTCTCAAGAGCGGTAGCAACGAGCTGGGGGTCAACCGTCTTGCCATAAGGAACGTCGATGGGAGTAAAGTCTATGCCGTAGGCCTGACAGATCTCTCCCCACCGCTCTCCAAACTTTCCACCCCGAATCACCAGCGCCCGATCCCCCGGCGACAACGTGTTGACTACGGCCCCTTCCATTCCTCCGGTTCCCGACGCGGCGAAGAGAAGGACCTCTTCCGTCGTCTGAAAGACATGCTTGAGGCCTTCCCGCACCTCGGCGAGGAGCGTCTCGTAGTCCGGCGCCCGGTGGTGAGGAATGGGACGGGCCATCGAGAGGAGAGCCTCGGGAGGGACAGGGGTCGGCCCGGGGGCAAAAAGGTGCTCTTTTTTCATTCAGGTCTCTCCTGTCAAAGGGGTTGGGACGGGGAGAGTATGCCTCGTTCGAACCCGCAGGAGGGGCGATTCACCCCGATACCGGGATATGAGGGTATGTTTGGCTCGGTGGCTTCGTAGGCATGACACCCACGTGCGGGGCGGGCCCGCGAGTCTATAGGGACCTTGTCCCGTTACGCCGGTACACTATAGCGGGACGGGGGGGTGTGTCAAGCCGAAACCCACAATCCAAATTTCGTTGTGGATCAAAGGCTTATGTGATACTTTGCCCTACCTGACAATCCGTCTCTGAGAGGAGAAGCCGATGAAACATTCCAATGCCGGTGTGAGATTGCCACAGGGCCTGTTCCTCTTGATCCTGGCAGGCCTCCTGTGGGGGCAAGTTTCAGTGGGGCTCGCCGGTCAACGCTCCACTCCGGTGGCCGTCGGCACACCGGCACCTCTTTTCTCTTTGACCCTCCTGTCGGGGAAGGACATACAACTAACAGACTTTCGAGGGAAGGTGCTGGTACTGAACTTCTGGGCGTCGTGGTGACCCCACTGCCAGCGGGAGTCTCCCGTGCTGATTAAAGCCTACGAGATGTTCAAGGACCGGGGGGTGATCTTCCTCGGTATCAACGTCTGGGACAAGGAGAAGCAGGCGCGCAGTTTTGTGGAACAGCGAGGTGTTCCCTACGATGTGGGGCATGACAAGGGAGACCGGATTGCGAAGCTTTACGGTGTTCAGGGGACGCCGACCACTTTTCTCCTGAACCGGAACGGTACCGTGGCCGCCGTCGCTCAGGGCCGCATCGAGCTGGAAAGCCTGACGGCGGTCCTGGAGTCACTCCTCAGCCGCCCATGACCGCATGGCAAGGTCGTATGAAAGGCTCCCTGATGGTCCTCGGTGCAGCGACGGCCTGGGGGCTCATGGGAACAACGGCCCGGTATCTCTTTACGGGCAACGAGGTCGGCCCTTTACATCTCACAGCCATCCGTTCCACCCTCGCACTTCTGTTCCTCGTTGCGGGTCTCCTCGTATGGAATCAACGGCGGCTGCTTCTGTCCCTAAGAGACATGCCCCAGGCCGCCCTCGTGGGGATAGCCGGACTGGCCATGGCCAATTTTACCTACTACTACACCATCAGCCTCACCAACGTTGCTACAGCCATTCTTTTGCAGTACATGGCCCCAATCCTGGTCGCCTTGGCGTCCGTTCTCTTCTTGGGAGAGCGGCTTACGTGGGTGACACTGCTCGCCCTAACCCTCGCGGTCGGCGGCTGCTTCCTCATGGTGAAGGCGTATGATCCCACGATGCTCCGATTGAATCTCCCCGGTCTGATCAGCGGACTCGTTTCGGCCTGTGCCTTTGCCGCGTACACGTTGTTTACCAAGCGGGCCGTGGCGCGGATTCATTCCTGGACCCTCCTGGTTTATGCCTACGCGTTCGCCACCCTGTTCTGGTGGATGCTGACACCCCCTTGGGTTCTTCTCTCGGTCGGGTACTCCATTCGCCTGTGGGCGATCTTTTTCCTCATCGGTTCAGCAGGAACTGTTCTTCCCTTTGCGTTATACACGTTTGGCCTGACCTATCTCCCGGCCACTCAGGTCAGCATCATAAGCACCATGGAGCCAGTGGTGGCTGCGGGCGCGGGCTTATTTTTTCTGGGAGAACTCTTGGATTGGCCTCAGCTTGTGGGCGGTGCCTTGGTGGTGACGGGGGTAGTGCTGGTCCAACAGAGATCCGCCGCTCCGTGCCAGGTACGTGAAGCGGTGCCAGTGAGGGAACGCTGGTAGTGTGCAGTTATCCGCGACACGAGCGTCGATCCCTGATATCGGAACTGGGGTGGCTATTCTGCCCCCGGCTTGGAGGGCGTGGCGACACCGATGAGGGAGGTCACGTTGTCAAGACCGTGGCGACTCAAGTAGTCTTCGATACTGGCCAGCACCTTCATGGGTGCTAACGGATCAAGAAAATTCGCGGTTCCCACCTGGACTGCGCTCGCCCCGGCAAGCAGGAACTCTATCGCATCCTCACCGGTCATGATCCCCCCGATACCAATGAGGGGGATTCTTACTGCCTGAGCTACTTCCCAAACCATCCGCACAGCGATGGGACGAATGGCCGGGCCGGAGAGCCCTCCCGTGGCTCCCGGCAGTTTCGGCTTGCGGCTGCGCACGTCAATGACCATCCCGACGATGGTGTTGATCAGCGAGAGGGCGTCTGCCCCCCCGTCGGCCGCGGCTCGGGCGATCACGCTGATATCGGTCACGTTGGGAGAGAGCTTGGGGATCACGGGGAGCGACGTGGTTTGCCGGACGGAGCGCACCACCTCATACGCGAGGCGCGGGTCGGTTGCAAAATCGAGTCCCCCGGCGACATTGGGACAGGAGATATTGAGTTCAATTCCAGCCACCCCCTCGGCATCGGACAGACGCTTGGCCAGGTCGGAAAACTCCTCGACCGACTTTCCGGCGATGTTGACGAAGAGGGGAGTCCCGAGCGTCCGAAGGAAGGGAAGCTTTTCTCGGAGAAAACCGTCGATTCCAACATTCTGGAGCCCAATGGAGTTGAGCATCCCCGCCGGCGTCTCGGCGACCCTCGGGGGTGGGTTGCCCGTTCGCGGATGCATCGTTACGGTCTTGACGATGATGGCGCCTAAGGCGTTGAGGTCGAAGAAGGGGGTAAACTCGGTTCCGTACCCGAAAGTGCCGGAAGCAGTCATCACCGGGTTTTTCAATGAGATCCCAGCAATCTCCACCGCCAGGTTCGGGCGCTTGCCCACTCCGCTTTTTTTCCTAACCATTCCCTTCCGCTTTCTCCCTGAACCCTGAGCCATGAACTCTGAACTCTCCATCACCATGCAATCTCCCGGGCGTCGAAGACCGGCCCGTCCCTACAACACAACTTCCAGCTTCGCTGGTTCACCGTTGCCGGTTCATGGTGCATGGATCCTTCTTCTCCGTGCACTGTGAACGGCTCAACTGAGCCTTCGGGCCGAGCCTCAGGCCGAGGGCTCGCCGAAGTCTGTGAACTGTGAACGGGTATCACGCAGGCCATGCACGCCCCAAAGCCGCATGCCATGTCGGCCTCCAAGGAAACCTGGCAAGGGATCTGGACTTGCTCGGCAATTCGAGCGACGGCGCGAAGCATCGCGTGGGGACCGCACGCATAGATCGCCGAGCGATGACCGTTACCCGCCGACCGAAGATACGTTTCCAAGAGATCGGTGACGAGTCCCTGATGACCGAGGCTGCCGTCTTCCGTCGCCACATGAAGCTTGGCTCCTGCCATGCGAAGGTCGGTGAGACACAGGATGTCCGTGGACGTTTTGCCCCCAACAAAGGCTACCAGCTTTCGTTGACCGGCGTCCGAAGTCCGGCGACCGTGGCCTCCGCGTTGTGAGCTGGCCAGCCTTTCTGCCAATGCCACCACCGGTGGTACCCCGATGCCTCCCGCCACAAGGAGCACCGTGGCGAGGCTGGTGGGCACGTGGTAACCATTGCCGAGAGGCCCCAGGAGGTCCACGCGGTCTCCCGGCTTGAGGCGAGATAGGGCGGTCGTCCCTTTCCCGACTACCTTATATAAGATCTCCACTACGTCCGCCTCTTTTCCTTTAATCCCCTTCATCTGACTCTGGACCCTGAGGATGCTATAGGCCCTGGGTAGAAAGGGATCCAGCGATCCCGAGGGCTTCACCATCACGAACTGCCCAGGCTGAAAGGCCAGGGGGGGTGAAGTGAACCGTTGGAGAAAATAATCCGGTTCGATTCTGCGGAGGGAATGGGCCTCAGCTTGCACGATTCACCCTCCCTTCCTCCTCAGTATATTCCTGCAAAGATTTTACCCGCAGGCCTTCTGCCTTGAGGGCTCGAATTCCCTGCACGGCCGCGTAGGCCGCGGCCATGGTTGTAAAGCAGGGAATCCCCTGCGTCACCGCGGTCCGGCGAATGGAGTAGGAGTCGAGGCGGGAGGTTCGTCCCTCCGGAGTGTTTACCACCACGGCAATCTCGCCGCTCTTGATCCGGTCCACGATGTGGGGCCGCACCCCGTCAGTCACCTTGTACACGCGCTCTGCGGGGATGCCCGCCTCTTGAAGGCAACGCGCCGTGCCGCTCGTGGCCAGGATGCGAAAGCCGAGGTCGGCAAACGCCTGGCCCAGGGGGGAGAGGTGGGGTTTGTCTGGATCCCGAACACTGAGGAAGACCGTCCCCTGAAGCGGCAACGTCCCGTTGGCCGCGATCTGAGATTTGGCGAAGGCATGACCGAAATCCTGATCGATCCCCATCACCTCTCCCGTCGATTTCATCTCCGGACCCAGGATGGCATCGACTCCGGGAAACTTGACAAAGGGCAGCACCGCTTCTTTAACCGCCACGTGGTTCAGGAGCGGCTCTTGGGTCAGTCCCAGTTGCTCCAGGGCCGTGCCTGCCATCACCTTGGTCGCCAGCTTCGCCAAAGGGATTCCCGTGGCCTTGCTGACGAAAGGAATCGTTCGAGAGGCCCGGGGGTTCACCTCCAGGACATAGACGGTCGAGTCCTTAATGGCGAATTGGATATTGATGAGCCCGACCACCTGAAGCTCCAGAGCTAACGCCCTCGTCTGCTCGCGGATCTCGTCGAGGATCTTGGGGAGTATAGACCGGGGCGGAAGGGAGCACGCCGAGTCTCCCGAATGGATACCCGCCTCTTCGATGTGCTCCATGATGCCGCCGATCACGACTCGCCGTCCGTCCGCGATGGCATCTACGTCCATCTCGATGGCATCTTCCAGAAACTTATCGATCAGGACCGGATGCTCGGGAGAGGCCTGGACGGCCCGCTCCATGTATTCGAGGAGGCTCGTCTCATCATAGACGATTTCCATCGCTCGCCCCCCGAGGACGTACGAGGGGCGAACCAGGACCGGGTAGCCGATCTGTCTGGCGATCCGCGCGGCCTCGCCGGCCGAGATGGCCGTTCCGCTGGGAGCCTGGTTGAGCCCGAGCTGGGTGAGGAGCTGCCGAAACCGCTCCCGGTCTTCCGCCCGGTCAATGGCCTCCGATGATGTGCCCCAGATTGGGACCCCAGCCCGCTGGAGGGGAACAGCGAGCTTCAGCGGGGTCTGACCGCCGAACTGGACGATGACACCCTCCGGCCGCTCCCGGTCAATGATATTCAAGACATCTTCGAGGGTGAGGGGCTCGAAGTAGAGCCGGTCAGACGTGTCGTAATCGGTAGAGACCGTCTCGGGGTTACAGTTGACCATGATGGCCTCGTACCCGAGCTCCTTCAGTGCGAATGCCGCGTGCACACAACAGTAGTCGAATTCGATGCCTTGGCCAATCCGATTGGGGCCGGACCCCAGGATCACCACCTTCTTCCGAGTCGTGGGGTTGGCTTCACACTCCTGCTCATAGGTAGAGTAAAGATAGGGGGTGAAGGCCTCGAATTCGGCTGCGCACGTGTCCACCATCTTGAAGCTGGCCTGGATCCCCATCTTCCGTCGGGCATCCCGGATGGTGAGTTCGTCGGAGCCGGTCAGTTGAGCCAATCGCCGGTCGGAGAACCCCATGACCTTCGCGGCCCGCAGTTTTTGGGGGCTCAGGAGGCGGAGCAGGGTCTTGGAACCGTCGTATCGGAGCCCTTGCTCCGTCTCGACGATCTCTCGGATGTTCTCCAAAAACCAGGGGTCGACCCACGTCAATTCGTAGACCTCTTGGACGTCCATCTTGAGGCGTAACGCGTCAGCAATGTAGAACAGCCGCTCCCAGTTGGGGACCCGCAGCTTCTCCCGGACCGCATCCCGCCAGGCTTCATCGCTCTTATCGACGACGCGTGAACCGGGAGCCGTGGACCGACTCTGCAGGCCGTGGATGTCGATCTCCAGAGAGCGGATGGCCTTCTGGAGCGCCTCCTTGAAGGTTCGGCCGATAGCCATCGCCTCACCCACCGATTTCATCTGGGTCGTCAGGGTTTCGTTTGCGTCCGGAAACTTCTCAAACGCAAAGCGGGGTACCTTCACCACACAGTAGTCCAGCGTCGGTTCAAAAGAGGCAGGGGTCGATTGGGTGATGTCGTTCTGAATCTCGTCCAGCGTGTAGCCGACCGAAAGGAGGGCGGCGATCTTGGCGATAGGGAATCCCGTGGCCTTGCTGGCCAGGGCCGATGAGCGAGAGACCCTGGGGTTCATTTCGATCACGACCAGTCGCCCATCAGTGGGGTTGATGGCGAACTGGATATTGGAACCACCGGTCTCCACTCCGATCTCCCGGATGATGGCGATCGCGGCGTTTCGCATGATCTGGTATTCCTTGTCGGTGAGGGTCTGGGCCGGGGCAACGGTGATGGAATCTCCGGTGTGGATCCCCATCGGGTCCACGTTCTCGATGGAGCAGACGATGACGACGTTATCCTTCCGGTCCCGCATCACTTCCAGTTCGAACTCTTTCCACCCGATGACCGAGGCCTCGACCAGGACCTGATGGACCGGGCTCGTACTCAGCCCCCACAGGACGTGCTCCTGAAATTCTTCTCGGTTGTAGGCAATACTGCCACCGGTGCCGCCCAGGGTGAAGGAGGGACGGATAATGGTGGGAAAGCCGACCCGTTCCAGGATGGCCTCGGCTTCTGCGGTCGAATTTGCATACCCGCTTGCCGGAACCTCGAGCCCGATCCTGGCCATGGCCTGTTTGAACAGGTCCCGGTCCTCGGCTTTCTTAATGGTCTCGCGCGTGGCCCCGATCAGCTCCACCTGATACTTGTCCAGGACGCCGCTTTCGGCTAACACCACGGCGAGGTTGAGTCCGGTCTGTCCCCCAAGGGTAGGGAGGAGGGCATCCGGGCGCTCCCGCTCGATCACTCGCTCCAGAATTTCCTGCGTCAGGGGTTCCACGTAGGTGCGATGGGCCATCTCCGGGTCGGTCATAATGGTGGCGGGATTGGAGTTCACGAGAACGATCTGGAACCCTTCTTGCCGCAGGACCTTGCAGGCCTGGGTCCCGGAGTAATCGAATTCGCAGGCCTGGCCAATAATAATTGGCCCCGACCCAATGATCAGAATCTTCTGGATGTCTGTACGCCTAGGCATCCTTACTGCTCGGACATGAGTTTGCCGCTTTTGGCCCAGCTGGTGCGCGGATAATCATCCATGACGATGACGACCGCGTCCGGTGTGGTCTTGGTGATGTCGACCATGGCGGCGGTGATGGCCTCGGCCAACTGCTTTTTCTGCTCGACGCTTCGTCCTTCGAGCATGTGGATGTGTACTACAGGCATAGCACCCTCCTGATTGGCTAAATGGCGATTTCTCCTGGCTGGCGAACCCGGGATCGCTCGATCCCGGGAAGCTCCAGCGGCTCCTGAATGCCGCGCTCTTGTTTCATCAAGGCCACGAAACGATGAAAGAGATACCGCGAGTCATGGGGTCCCGGCGAAGCCTCGGGATGGTATTGGACTGAGAAGAGGGGGAGTCGGGTATGCCGCATGCCTTCGACGGTTCCATCGTTCAAATTCACGTGGGTCAGCTTGACGTCTTCGCCAGGGAAGGAGCCGATGTCGACGGCGAAGCCGTGATTTTGCGTCGTGATCTCGACTTTACCAGTGTCAAGCTCCTTGACCGGGTGATTCGCCCCGTGATGGCCGAATTTGAGCTTATACGTCCGCCCCCCCATGGCGAGTCCTAGAATCTGATGCCCGAGACAAATCCCGAAAATCGGTCGCCTCCCGATCAGCTGCCTGGTTGTCTCGACAAGGTACGGAACCCCTTCGGGATCCCCGGGACCGTTACTCAGGAAGATGCCATCCGGGTCATAGGCTAGGATCTCGTCGGCGGCGATCGAGGCCGGCACGATCACTACATCACAGCCGGAACTCACCAGTTGTCGGAGAATGTTGTATTTGATCCCGCAGTCGATGGCCACCACCCTGTAGCGGAGGTGAGGGGTGAGGGGTGAGGGGTGAGGGGAAAAGAGATCCAATTGCGCCTTCTTCAACTCCTGACTCCTCACTCCTGATTCATCGAGATACCCGTCGGGCCATCTCCACTCTCCCTGCCACCACCTGAAGGGCTCAGTGCACATGACTTCCGTGACCAGATCGCGTCCAATGAGACCCGGAGAGGATCGAGCCTTGGCGACGAGGCTGGGTGGGGAAAGATCGACGGTGGAGATCACCCCCTCCATCGCGCCATGGTCTCGGATGCGCTTGGTGAGGGCGCGCGTGTCGATCCCTTGAATACCGACAATCCCCCATTCCTTGAGGTACGCTTCGAGCGTCTGAGATTTTCGCCAGTTGCTGGGATACGGAGAACCCTCTTTCACGATAAATCCCTCGACGAACGGTCGACGGGACTCGATGTCCTCAGAATTAATCCCGTAATTCCCGATAAGGGGGTAGGTCATACAGACGATCTGCCCCTTATAGGAGGGATCGGTGAGCACTTCCTGATAGCCGGTCATGGATGTGTTGAAGACCACCTCACCGAGACACTCCCCGTCTGCGCCAAAGGCCGTTCCTTCAAAGATGGTTCCGTCTGCCAGGGCCAGGATTGCGGGCTTCATGTCGTCTCCCAAACTAGCTGTCCGGCCACGATTGTCATCACTACTTTCCCCTTGAGCTTCCAGCCGATAAAGGGGGAATTTTTGCTCTTCGATGTGAGTTCCTGCTCCTCGACGATCCATTCTCGATCCGGATCGATGATGGTGACGTCCGCATCTGCACCGGCGGCCAAGGTTCCCTTATGCTTGAGCTTGAGGATCCGGGCGGGACTCAGCGCCATGCGCTCCACGATCATGGGGAGGGTGAGAAGGCGGCTGTGATAGAACTCGGTGAGGATGAGGCTCAAGGCCGTCTCGAGTCCGATAATGCCGAAGGGGGCATAGTCGAATTCCATCTCCTTCTCGGCGCGGGCATGGGGAGCGTGATCGGTGGCGATCACCTCGATCGTTCCATCGATTACCGCCTCGCGAAGCGCCGCCACATCTTCAGCCGAGCGGAGGGGGGGATTCATCTTGGCGTTCGTATTAAAGTCCCGGACCGCTTCGTCGGTGAGAATCAGATGGTGGGGTGTCGCCTCTCCGCTCACGCGCACGCCCCGCCTCCGAGCTTCGCGGATCAGACGGATCGACTCACCCGTGCTCACGTGACAGATGTGGAGGGGGGCTCCGGTATACTCACTGAGCAGAATGTCCCTCCCCACCATGACGGCCTCGGAGGCAGAGGGGATCCCCTTGAATCCCAATTCGGTGCTCACCCGCCCCTCGTGCATGACCCCCCCTGCAGCGAGGGAGAGATCCTCACAGTGAGGGACCAGGGGGACGTCGAACATGGTGGCGTACTCCATCGCTCGGCGCATGAGTTCGGCGTCCATCACCGGCTTGCCGTCATCGGAGAGCCCGACGCACCCTGCCGCCACGAGTTCCCCGATCTCTGCCAGCTCCTTTCCCTGCTGCCCCCTGGAGATACATCCGATGGGAAAGACGTGCACGCGTCCTACCTTCTGCGTTTGCTCCAGGATGTATTCGGTGACCGATGCCGTGTCGTTCACCGGCTCGGTGTTCGGCATACAGCAGATGGAGGTGAATCCACCGCGGGCTGCGGCAGCGGTCCCGGAGGCAATGGTCTCCTCATCTTCCCGTCCGGGCTCCCGGAGATGGACGTGCATGTCAATGAGACCCGGGACGACGATCTTGCCACTCGCATCAATCACCCGATCGACGTTCGTGGTTGATGCTTCCTGGTCCCCTAGCCTTTTGCTCTTTTTACCCTGATCCCTGGACGGCTCGGCTGAGCTCGCCGAAGCCTCTGAACCCTGAACGCCTTGACCCACCTGAAGGATCTGCCCGTCCTCAACCAAGATATCAAGAATGCCATCGACGCCGCTGGCCGGATCGATCACTCGACCACCTGTTATCAAGAGTCGCATCGCACGCTCCGCTCTGGTTCACGGTTCACAGTTGACCGTTCACAGATTGAGATCCGGTTCTTGCCGTGAACCGTGAGCCGTGAACTGTGAACTATTTATCGTTCGGATGCCTGTCCCCCCGTCATGAGATACAGGAGGCCCATGCGAATGGCCACCCCATTGGTGACCTGATCGAGGATGAGGCTGTATGGGCCGTCGGCCACCTCGGGTGCAATCTCCACCCCCCGATTGATCGGCCCCGGGTGCATGATCAAAACCCCCTCCTTGGCCTTCTTCA
Source organism: uncultured bacterium (assembly GCA_964348275.1). Taxonomy (GTDB): domain Bacteria; phylum Methylomirabilota; class Methylomirabilia; order Methylomirabilales; family CSP1-5; genus CSP1-5. The sequence goes on along the minus strand of CAYGBT010000002.1, from coordinate 96,822 downwards.
GGCGCTCGACGGTAAGGCCAAAGAGCCGGCTGTACTCGCGAAGCGAGGGGAGCAGGGTCGGCCCCTGCCGTTCCCGTTGGATCCGAAGCATCATGATGACGTCGGCATCCACGATGGCGGCCTCAATATCGGTGGTGACCTGCGCCCCGAGCTGCTCCGGGAAGCGCGGCAGCAGCGTGGGCGGTCCCGCCACACGGACCTTCATCCCCACTTTCCGCATGGCCTGGATGTTCGACCGCGTGACCCGGCTGTGGCTGATGTCTCCCACGATAGCGACCTTCAGACCTTGGAGTCGTCCCAGGCGCTCGCGGATGGTGAGAAGGTCGAGCAGGGCTTGGGTGGGATGCTCGTGGGCCCCATCCCCGGCATTGATAATCGAGGCCTGGAGGCGATCGGCCAGGATCTTGGGCGCACCCGGCACCGGATGGCGGATCACGACCACATCCGGGTGCATGGCCTGGAGGGTCTTTCCGGTATCGACAAGGGATTCGCCCTTGTCAACCGCAGACGCGGCCGTCGAGATGTTGATCACATCGGCACTCAGCCACTTGCCGGCGATCTCGAAAGAGGTCCGCGTTCGGGTGCTTGGCTCGTAGAAGAGGTTGATCACGGTCTTTCCACGGAGCGCGGGGACCTTCTTGATGTCTCGCGAGGCGATCTCTTTCATCGAGTCGGCGGTCTGCAGGATGAGATGGATCTCATCCGTCTCAAGATCGCGGATCGTCAACAGGTCCTTTCGCTTCAGCGTCATCTTCTACTCCACGGATACTGCTGTGCCACCTTTCGTTTATTCCCTATTCTTCAGGATCACCACGCGGTCCACACCGTCCTCCTCTTGGAGCATGACCTGGACCTGCTCGGTCTTCGCCGTCGGGACATTCTTCCCCACGTAATCGGCCCGGATCGGGAGCTCCCGGTGCCCTCGATCCACGAGCACCGCCAGCCGGATCACCCGGGGGCGTCCCAGGTCCATAAGGCCGTCCAGGGCCGCCCGCGTCGTCCGGCCGGTATAGAGGACATCGTCGACCAGGATCACCTTCTTGTTCTCGATGGAGAAGGGGATCTCGGTTTTTCTCACCGTGGGCTGGGGGCCTGGCTTGCCCAAGTCATCCCGATAGAGCGTAATATCTAGTGCCCCGACCGGGACATCAACCCCCTCGATCTCCTTGAGACGCTGGGACAGTCGCCGGGCGAGGTCCACTCCTCGACTCCGGAGGCCGATGAGGACCAGGTCGGCCGTCCCTTTGTTTTTCTCCACGATCTCGTGGGCGACCCGTGTAAGGACCCGCTGAATCGATGTCCGGTCCATGATCTGCGACTTTTCTCGCACTTCCATGGCTCCCTCAGAGGGTATAAAAAAAACCTCCTCACCTTCGGGTGAGGAGGTTTAATATTCCGCCCACTACCATTGGGATCTTCATTTATGCTCCCTTACGAACCTCGCCGGGTTCGTTTAAAAGGCCAGAATAAACTACCTCCTCCTCTCGCAAATGTCAAGCGGATTTTGGGATCATGGCTAACGGTGCTTTCAGACCATGCGCCAGGCAATCCACACCATCTGCAGGGTGACGACGGTAACGCTGATTGCCAATGCACCGGCAGACGCATTGGTCCAGCGGAGGATCCTTGCTTCGCCATAGGCGAGTCCGCCACCGATCAGGCCTCCGATGACCGCCGCGAGTGCCACTGCCGAACACATCCAGGCAGGGAGCGCCTTTCCATGAAGTCCGATCACCGTGCCGTAGCGGAAGAGACAGTACGCAAGACACCAGAGGCCGATGGCCGCCAACGGCCCCAACACCGCATCGGCGTAGTCCGTGAGGCCGGATATTTTCCACGAGATTTGAAGGACGCCATTCAGGCCCAGCAACATGCAGAGTACGCCAGCCGTTACCAGAACTGATGGCCGTCGAAGCAGGTCGCGCCAGAAACTTCCGTCCTTGCCGGACGATTTCCATCGTTGCCACGAACTGAATATCGCCTGTGTTACCACCGGAATTGCCAGATATCCGAGAATGTTCAGGGTCTCCCAAGGTGTATCCGAGCCCAAAACGGGAGGATAGTCCAGTGGAGTCCGCCGGAGAGGAGTAAGAGCGGCAAGTAGAGAATTATACCTGGCAGCAACAAGACTATCTCAATGAACGTCACGTTTTTGTCCGTTATCGGGGGCCTTCCATACAAGAGGAAGATGGTCATCGTAATGACAAGGATGCCATAGATGTATATCCATCCGAGCGATTGTGTGCGTCTTGCGGTCATGGCAAGAAGACCCTCGTCACACAATGTGCGGTAAGACGGAAATGCCCGGACAAAACAGGTCTACAGAGGAGCCGGCGCAAGGTTTGTGCTGCCTTGGTCCGAAGGGACGAAGGGAACAGGAGGGGGACGCGTTGCGTCAGCTGTAAGACTCTGGTAATAGTGAGAATAGAAGGATTTGGTTGAAGGACGTGGGGTAGGGGCATGGCTGATCCGAAGAAGATCAAGGCGAGGGTGGAGGAGCTGCGGCGGCTTGTCCAGCGCCACGACTACCTTTATTATGTGCTGGCCCGGCCCGAGATCTCCGATGCCGAGTACGATGAACTATTCAACGAACTCAAGCGGTTAGAGCGGCAGCATCCGGAACTCGTCACCCCCGATTCCCCGACCCAGCGGGTCGCGGGCGAGGTGGCCGAGGGTTTTGCGCCGGTCACGCACAGTAGTCCCATGCTTTCCCTCGATAATGCTAGCTCGGAGGGGGACGTCCGCGAGTTTGAGGCTCGCATGCAGCGAATCCTCCCTGAGGCGACCTTCCAATACGTCTGCGAGCCCAAGATTGACGGCCTGGGCGTGGCCCTGGTCTACGAGAACGGGACATTTGTACGCGGCGCGACGCGGGGAGATGGCCGGGTTGGCGAGGATGTGACGCACAATCTGCGCACAATCCGAAATCTACCTCAAACGTTGCACGGATCACTCGCTCGGTACGAGCACCTCGAGGTCCGGGGCGAGGTTTTCATGTGGAGGGCTGCGTTCCAGAAGCTGAACCGCGATCTCGAAGAGACAGGGGAGGGTGCCTTCGCCAATCCCCGGAACGCAGCGGCCGGGTCTCTTCGCCAAAAGGATAGCGGGATCACGGCCAAGCGGCCACTGGACATCACGCTCTACCAGCTTGCCGCTCCCGTGCCGCCGGCATCTTTGGCCGCCCACTGGGAGATCCTTGAAGCCTTCCGCGATTCCGGCCTGCCGGTCAATCCGGAAGTAAAGCTCTGCCCCGATCTCGACGCCGCCATCGCCTACCACCGCGAGATGGAAAAGAAGCGGGACGAGCTGGGCTATGAGACGGACGGCGTGGTCCTCAAGGTGAACCGCCTGGAGCACCGGCAGACGTTAGGCATGACCACACATCACCCCCGCTGGGCCATTGCCTTCAAGTTTAAGTCGCAGCAGGCCCAGACGCGGATCCGTCGAATCCTTATTAATGTGGGCAGGACAGGGGCCCTCACGCCGTCGGCCGAGGTGGATCCGGTCGAGATCGCCGGGGCTACCATCAGCCGTACCACGCTCCACAACGCGGACGAGATCGACCGCCTCGACGTGCGCAGCGGGGACCTGGTCGTGATCGAACGGGCGGGGGATGTGATCCCGCACGTGGTCCAAGTTGTCCCCGAGGCAGGGCACGATGTCCGTCCCCGCTTCCGGATGCCCAGTCGGTGCCCGGTTTGCGGCGGACGCGCCTACCGACCGGAAGAAGAAGTGGTCTGGCGGTGCGACAATGCGGCCTGCCCGGCACAGCTCAAGGAACGGCTACTCCATTTCGGGGCCCGTCGCGCAATGGACATCGAGCACCTCGGCGACGCGGTCGTCAATCAGTTGGTCGACCGGGGATTAGTCAAAGACTTCGCCGACCTCTACCACCTGGACGTCGAGACGCTGGCGTCCCTCGAGCGCCTGGCCAAGAAGTCGGCGACAAACCTGTACGAAGCCATCCAGGAGAGTAAGGGACGGGGGCTCACCCGCCTGCTGTTCGGTCTGGGCATTCGTTTTGTCGGCGAACATGCCGCTTCGCTCTTGGCGCAGCAGTACGGGAGCATGGAGAAGTTGCTCGAGGCGACAGAGAAGGAGATCGCCGGGATCTACGGGATCGGTCCCCGCATTGCGGCGAGCGCGGCCCAGTTTCTCGCGCAGAAGGAGAACCGACGGGTCATCGATCACTTGCAGGCTGTCGGGGTGAGGATGACCGAGAAGACGGTCCCGGTGGGGAGGAGACCGCTGGCCGGGAAGACTTTTGTCCTCACAGGTGCACTGGAGGGTTTCAGCCGCGACGAGGCGAAAGCCGCCATCACTCGCCTCGGCGGTCGGGTCACCTCCTCGGTTAGCAAAAAGACCGATTACGTCATTGGTGGAACAGATCCCGGCTCAAAGTACGATGACGCCCAACGTCTCGGCGTCCCGATCCTGGACGAAGCTGCATTTAAGAAATTGATCTCAGGGTAGTAGCAGCCTTCCTTGGAGTCCTGCTATGCGCACTCTGTCCGCCGCCGCGGCAGTTTTCTGCATCGGGTTTCTCCTGTCCGGGATGAGCTTTGGCAACATCGGTGCCTCGACCGACGAGATCGCCCTCCGCTACTTTGCCCCGGAGGAGATTGCACGGGGAAAAAGCTACATGGGAGGGCGGTATCTCCTCTTCGGCGCGCGCGGCATTGTCACGCTCGGTTTCTTCCTGCTCTTTGTCATTACACCTGCCTCTCGGAGTTTGCGGGATCTCACCACGGTCTGGTCCGGCCATCGCCCGTGGCTCGCGTTGAGCCTTTATGCGGTCTGTCTCTTGCTGCTCTACCGTGTCGTCCTTTTGCCGGTGGACCTCTACGGAGGCTACCTTCGGGAGCACGCATATAGCCTTTCGACCCAGGGCATCGGTGGGTGGTTCCAGGACTGGGGCAAGAAACTGCTCATTCAAGTCGTCTTCCTCTTGCCGACCGTGAACCTCCTCTATCTGTTTATCCGTCGCGACCCCTTCCGTTGGTTCCTCCCGGCCACAGGATGCCTCGGGGGGCTGATCATTCTCCTCACATTCCTGGCGCCGGTCCTCATCGATCCGCTCTTTCACACCTTTACGCCGCTCAAGGATGCCGACCTCAAGGACCGGGTTTTGAAACTGGCGGCACGGGCGGGCATTGCCGTTGAGCAGGTGCTGGAGGCGGATGCCAGCCGGAGGACGGTGAAGGCCAACGCCTATATCACCGGCTTCGGGCAGACCAAGCGGATTGTCCTCTATGACACGCTGCTCGGGCGCTCTTCCCACGAGGAAGTGGAGGTCGTCTTAGCACATGAAATCGGCCACCGGATGCACCACCACATCTGGAAGGGGGTGGGGCTCTCCGTCCTGGCTCTCTTTCTGGGTCTCGGGATCGCTGCCTCGGTCCTCCGGTGGGGAACCGCCCGCGGCCTGATTTTTCATCCGGTTGACTTCGCCGGGCTTCCCCTGCTCGCTCTCACGCTGTTCGCGCTGAGCCTGCTGACCCTGCCGCTACAGAATGCCATCTCTCGCCATTTTGAGCGGCAGGCGGATTTCGCGGCACTCGAGCTTTCGGGAAATCGTGAGGCCTATGTGAAAGTCGAGGTGGATCTGGCTCGGTCCAACCTGGCCGACATCACTCCACCCCGGTGGGCCGTCCTCCTCCTTTACTCCCATCCCCCAGTCCTCGAGCGCATCGCCATCGCCGAGGTTTCGCCGACCGCCCACCGCTAATATCTTCCGGTTGGTCCTGTCGTCGCTGATTCTGTTAAGCACCTTTGGCCCCTTGCTTCTGGGTCGATGACCGACGGCCGACGACCGTTAATCGATGACCGATGACCGTCGTCCGACCTCCGCAACCGCGCGTCGAAGGCAACAGCAGCTGGAGGCCCCGAGCGACATTGCCGGGAGCGGCGGGGCCCCTCGGCGAGCGACGGCCTGGGAAACCGAGGCACGATCCGTGCCTAGCGTCCTTGCACGGAGCGTGAACATGGAGGGACCCAGGCCGTAAGCCGTCGAACAGGGTCGCCGCAAGAGGCCTGGAGCGAGGGGCTGAAGGTGCTGTCTCAACAGAATCACCAACCCGTGGAATTGTTCCGCCGGGGAAGACCCACCCCCCGAGCCCTTCCAATCTCGGCTAACATGAGAGGCCAGGAGCGACGGGCGCTCGCAGGGTGCGGAACACCCTGAGGCCGATCGCCCCTGTCTTGACAGTATGCTGATTGTGTGTTAACCAGCCGTTGGGTCCAGACCCTGGCGGAAAGGGGGGGACAAGGGATGACAGATCCTGCCCGTCTCGAACAGGCAGAATTCTTCTTTCAGGAAGGCTACAAACATCAGATGGACGGCGATTTAGATGCCGCGATCGAAAGCTATCACCGCTCCATCGATCTCTATCCCACCGCAGAAGCGCACACCTTCTTGGGATGGGCGTATAGCTTCCAAGGGAAGATCGATGAGGCGATCCGGGAATGCGAGATCGCCATCCAGATTGACCCCGATTTTGGGAATCCCTATAACGATATCGGGGTCTACATGATGGAGCGAGGCGATTATGATGAGGCCATCCCTTGGCTCTTGAAGGCCATGGAGGCCAAGCGATACGAGCCACGACACTACCCCCACATCAACCTCGCCCGCCTGTACGCGAGAAAGGGCAAGGTTCCGGAGGCCATCGCCGAGATCCGAAATGCATTGAAGTTCGAGCCCGATCACACGGGGGCCCGGCGGGAACTGCACCGCCTTATCGGCATGCTGAACTGAAAGTCTAACCCCTGGGACCTGGCGGAATTCGTAACGGTTCCTGGGGTCTTTTTTTTGTTCGGGGAGGGACTGCTGCTGGAAAAGAGGATGCCCAGGGGAGCGGGAGCAGAAGATCTGGCGAATCTAATCGTCCGTGGCGGCACGCTTGTCAATGTCTATAGTGGGGAACTCCTCGAAGGCTGGGGGGTAGCCGTACACGGGGAGCGGATCGTCGCCGTGGGCCCCGATCTAAGCCACACCATTGGCCCCGAAACCGAGATTGTCCAAGCGAAGGACAAATATCTCGTCCCCGGCCTCATCGAGGGTCACACCCATCTTGACAATGTTCAAAGCCTGCACGAGTTTCTGCATGTGGCCATCCCGCAGGGACTCACCACCGTTATCACCGAGTTAGTTCATGCGGCGAATGTGGGTGGCGCCGCCGCCTTCCAGGCCTTCCTCGAAGGCCTCGAGGGGTTGCCGATTCTGGTCTACACCACTGCGCCTTCGATCTCTCTGCTCTGCTCTGACCGGGGGGATGGGCAACCGGTCATTTCATCGCAAGAGGTCGCGGATCTGCTGGAGCACCCGCTGGTGCTTGGATTGGGAGAGGTCTACTGGCATCTTGTCGCGGAGCACTCCCCAGATCTCCTGGCATTGATCGAGAAAGCCCGCCGGCTCCGAAAGCAGGTGGAGGGACATGCCGCGGGGGCACGGGGATGGAAGCTCCAGCGGTTCGTCAGCCTCGGGATCGGCTCGTGTCACGAGCCAATCACCGGTGAGGAGGTAAGCGAACGGCTGCGCCTCGGGCTTCATACCATGATTCGGGAGGGCTCGATCCGTCAGGACCTAGGCGCCCTGAGCGAGGTGGTCCATTCCGGGGTCGATCTGCGGCGGCTGATTTTGGTCACCGATACCGTTTGGCCTGATGATCTTCTGACACGTGGCAGCTTGGACCATGCCGTGCGGCGGGCCATTCTGCTCGGTCTCGACCCGGTATCGGCGGTGCGGGCAGCGTCCCTTACGTGTGCAGAGCACTTCGGTCTCGACCACTTGGTGGGGGGTCTCGGACCCGGCAAGTACGCCAACCTCTTGGTGGTTCCCGATATCAGGCGAATGGAGCCCGAGCTAGTCATCAGCAAGGGCAAGGTGGTCGCTCGTGAAGGGCGATGTTTGGTGGAAGTGAAGGGAAATCCACGCCTTCGAGAGGTGCTCCCGCAGCCTGCTTTGCCGCGTCGTCTCACGCCAGAAGATCTCAAGGTTCCCGCGGACCGGTTGGGTGGCTGGACCAAGGTGAGGGTGCTAGACATTGCGGGACCCATTCTGACGCGGGAGATTGTCCTGTCCCTGCCGGTCGAGCGTGGCGAGGTGGTGGCGGAGCCTCGGGGAGATGTGCTGAAGGCTGCTGTTTTCGACCGGCAGGCACAAGGGCAGACGACCGTGGGGTTCGTCAAGGGATTCGGCCTACGCCAAGGGGCGGTCGCCTCGAGCCTGTCATACGATGTCAGTAACCTCGTAGCCCTCGGGGTTACCGATGCGGACATGACTGTCGCGCTGAACCGGCTGGTAGAGATCGGCGGTGGGTTTGTGGTAATCGAAAATGGGGTCGTGGTGGAGGAGCTGCCCATGCCCATCGGAGGGATCATAAGCGAAGAGCCGGTGCCAATCTTGGCCGAGACGATGGATAGAATCAAGCGAGCGGTCAAGGAACTCGGCTCGCCTCTCCAAGATCCTCTCCTGACCCTCCAGGCGCTCACCTTCACCGCAATCCCGGCCTTGAGGTTCCGAGAGCGTGGGCTCGTCCAAGTGAAGACCGGTCAGATCGTTCCGTTGTTGGTCGAGACTGCTTGAAACTCTCCCGGTCGCATCGTGCTTGAACCGCTCGGTCTCGATACGTGACATCTCGCCTGCCTCGGGCTGATGGCGATCCAAGGGACAACGATCCCGTGGATCGGAGATCGGCTCGGTCCCCGATCAACCAGAGACGAGAAGAAGGGAGACTAGATACAGGACGAGGATTTTTGGGAGAAAGGAGGTTTTACCATGATACTGAAGAAAGACTGTTCCATCACCTGGTACGGGCACAGCACGTTCAAAGTCGTAACTCCCAAAGGACTTCATATTCTGATTGACCCCTGGGTCATGGGAAATCCGGCCTGTCCCGACCATCTCAAGGCAGTGGACAAGGTTGATCTCATGCTCATCACGCACGGCCATTTTGATCACATGGCCGATGCCCTCGCGTTAGCCAAGAGCCACAACCCAAAGGTCGTGGCGATTTTCGAGATCGCTGGGTTCCTCGATGGCCGGGGCGTCGGCAATACCCTTCCCATGAACATGGGGGGGACGCAGCGGGTGGACGGTGTCTCAGTGACCATGGTCCAGGCGTTCCACAGCTCGGGCATCCAGGATGAGGAAGGTCGCCTCGTGTATGGCGGCGATCCTGCCGGGTATGTCGTCACGTTGGAAAACGGCTTTACGTTCTATCATGCGGGGGACACTCAGGTCTTTGGGGATATGCGGCTCATCGCGGAGTTGTACAAGCCTCGGCTCTGTTTTCTCCCCATTGGAGACCTCTTCACCATGTCCCCAAAAGAGGCGGCCTACGCGTGCAAACTCCTCAAGCCCAAGTGGGTGATTCCGATGCACTACGGCACCTTCCCGCCCCTCACCGGGACCCCGGCAGAGCTGAGGAAGCTAACCAAGGGGATCAGGGGCCTCCATGTGTTTGAGATAAAGCCGGGAGACACGATCAAATAAGAAGCGGTCGGCAATCAACTGTCAGCAGTCAGGCGGATGGCTATGATGCGCACCAGCACCTTCGGCCCCTCGCTCCAGGCGTCTCTGCAAGAGCCCGGAAGGGCTCGGGGAGTGGGGCTTCCCCGGCGGAACAATTCCATGAGTCGGTCTGGCCGGTGCCGGTCCTTCCGCGCCGCACGGGTCGAGCGGGCTGAAGGACGGCCACCCCCACCTGCGCTGCGCTCCGGCGGCGGGACCCCGGCCGCCCGCAAACCAGGTTCCGCCGGGTCCAGGCCCAGCTCCCCTCGCCCTCCCGAAGACACCCGACTCTCCTCGTGCTTTGTTATTAGGCAGCACGTGCTGGGCCCGAGCGACATTGCCGGTCCGAAGGACTCCGGACTCCTTCGGAGAAGCGGCGGGGCCCCTCGGCGAGCGACGGCCTGGGAAACCGAGGCGCGTTCCGTGCCTAACATCCTTGCACGGATCGTGAACACGGAGGGACCCAGGCCCTAAGCCGTTGAACAGGGTCACCGCGAGAGGCCTGGAGGGAGGGGCCGAACGTGCTGCCATAATGGAAACACGATTCGGCAGCAGAGGGACGGGTGATCCGCTGACGAGCGGGACGCCCCTCGTGAGGCTCAAATGATGTGAGGCCGGGAGCGAGGGGCCGAAGGCGTTGATGCAACAGAATGATCGACTGTGAACTATGAACGCTGAGCCGAAACAGATTATTGAGGTGGGGCATAGCCCGGACGCGGACGATGCCTTCATGTTCTATGCCCTCACGGCGGGAAAGCTCGAGACCGGTGATCTCCAGTTCCGCCACGTGCTGCGAGACATTGAAACGCTCAACCGGTGGGCGATGGAAGGGAAACTTCCGGTGACCGCCCTCTCGCTACATGCGTACGCCTATGTGGCCGAAAAGTATGCCCTCCTCCCCCACGGTGCCAGCATGGGGCAGCGGTACGGACCAATCCTGGTTTCCCGAGAACCGCTCGGGTTAAATGACCTTCGGCGCGAAACTATCGCGGTCCCTGGAACACTCACCACCGCCTTCCTTGTCCTGCGCATCTGTCTGGGGGAGTTTCCATATGCTGTCCTCCCCTTCGAAGAAATTCTCAGGGCGGTGGCCGAGGGGCGATATGGTGCAGGGATTATCATCCATGAAGGGCAGCTCACGTATCCGGATCACGGCCTACTGAAGAGTCTCGATCTGGGGGCCTGGTGGCATGACCAGACGGGACTCCCGCTTCCCCTGGGGGTGAATGCGATCCGGCGAGATCTGGGGCGGGCGAGGATGCGACAGATCGCTGAGTGTCTCCGAGCGAGCATTCAGTACGCCCTCGAGCATCGGCAGGAGGCCTTGGGGTATGCGTTAGGTTTTGCCCGCGGAATGGACCAGTCCTCGACCGACACCTTCGTAGGGATGTATGTGAATGAGCTGTCTCTCTCTTACGGACAGGAGGGACGACGCGCGGTGGAAACGCTGCTTCAACGGGGACTTGAGGGAGGGGTCTTACGGAATCAGGTTCAGCTCGATTTTGTGGAGGAGGGAGAAGCTTAGCTGGGTGGAAAGGAAACCGATCTCGCCTCGTGAAGGGAGGCTATCTGCAGGATCTTGGCAAACCTCAAAAGATGGCCGGTCTGGACCTCTGGATGATCGAGGAGGTCCTCGGTGAAGGAGTCCGGGGCGTCATAGGCCCGCTCGCTCAGCTCAGCGACGCTCAGGAAGACTTGCTCGACCCGATTGTGGACGGTGCCGCCGAAGAATCCAAGAAGAAGGTTAAGGATGGGGTTATCGGCGCGGACGTACCCGTACAGGTCATTGACCATGTAACTTTCCCCGCCGTCCTGGAAGGAGGCATACTGCAGGACCGCCACCGCTCGGCCGTATTTCCCCTGAGCCAAAACCACCCGCTTTTCTCGGTCAGCGTAGATCACCTTAAGGAGGGCCCATCCGCCTCGGGGGGTGGTCGCCTCGTAGGATCCGTTTTCTGTCTGTTCGATGACAAAATCGGAAAGGTCCAGAGCGCGGGCGAGCTGGGAAGCGAAGTCGAGGTGGTTCAGAAGATATTCGAAGACCATCCGGTGTCCTCTGAAGGCCACGCCTCTCTTTTCACCGACGAAGACTGCTCCCTCGATGACCTCGCGAAGTTCACGGGAGGTCGGATGGTGGAAGAAGGGGTCGGGGATGATCCCGGGACGCTCGGCTGTAATGCCCTGTTTCCAAGGGGAGATCGCCAGAGAAACAACCAAAGCTAGCAAAAGCGCTCGACGCATGGGCTCCCTCGCACGGTTACTCTTGAAGGGTCGTTCATAAATATAGTTGGAAGACGAATCTCATCAAGGTCTGATTATTGGAATAATCGCGTCTTATCTCACGAACGCCATTTGAATGATGCATATATTATGCCAGAGGAAGGCCCCGCCTGACAAGACGTAGATTTACCGGTTTTTGCAAAATGATCGCTCGGTTCTGGTGGTTCGGTAAGGTTTGGAGTGAGGTTGGTGCAGGAAAACACGTGTCCGTTTCTATATTGATTTTGAAAAACGCCTTGGGTAAGATCCCCCCGCTATTGGCCTGTTTCCGTTGTATTGGGTGCGCGACGAAGGGAGGAGATGGTGAGCGATCAATTGAGTGGATGGGCTCTTGTGCTGGGTGCATCGAGCGGGTTTGGAGAGGCGGCGAGTCTGGCCCTGGCCCGCGCTGGAATGCATATTATTGGAATTCACCTGGATCGGAAAACCACCCTGGCCAATGTGGAGCGCATCGTAGGGGAGATCCGCGGGATGGGGCGAGAGGTCCATTTCTCAAATATGAACGCCGCGGACGAGGAGAAGCGCCGGGAGGTGTTGGATCACATGGAAAAAGTCCTGAAGGAGCGGGGTGAGGGAGGGGGAGTGAGGGTCGTTCTGCACTCGCTGGCTTTCGGGACGCTGAAGCCCTTTATCGCCGCAAGTCCCGCTGAAGGTATTACCAAAGCCCAGATGGACATGACCGTGGATGTCATGGCGCATAGTCTTGTCTACTGGGTCCAAGACCTGGTTGGGCGAGGACTGCTGAGGGGGGGGAGCAAGGTCTTTGCCATGACAAGTTCGGGTGGCCAGCGCGTCTGGCCCACCTACGGTGCCGTCTCAGCCGCCAAGGCCGCCTTGGAATCCCACGTTCGACAGCTCGCGCTGGAGTTGGCTCCGATGGGGATTGCCGTGAACGCCATCCGTGCCGGGGTGACCGATACTCCGGCCCTCCGGAAGATCCCCGGCCATGAGAAGATGATTGAGGTCGCGAAGGAGCGGAATCCGTTTCACCGTCTGACGACCCCGGCAGATGTGGCGGCCGCAATCGTTGTCATGAGCCAGCCAGGGACGGGCTGGATGACGGGCAACGTGATTGGCGTGGACGGGGGCGAGGATATTGTTGGGTAGGGCGATCAGGTGAGTGCTTGGTCAGACAGATGTCACCCGGAAGCGGACAAGTTGGGAGTCTCGTTGAGGATAGCCAGCAGCTCTTCCGGACGGGTCAGATCCTTCAGCAGATGATCAGGTGACGCCTGAAGCAAGGTTTCCCAGGAATCGCCGCCGGTCGCCACGGCGACGGTCGTCGCGCCTGCTGCTCGGCCACAGGTGATGTCAAGATCGGTGTCGCCGATGACGACCACCTTCACTTTTTGCTGCGATCGGCCTGCGAGGGTCCTACCCCGTTCGATGGCCTTTTGGATCAACACGGTTCTGTCCTTTGCATCGGAGCCGAAGCCGCCGAAGGCAAAATATCGGTTCAAGTTGGACCGACCGAGTTTGATCCGGGCTGCGTCTTCGAGGTTGCCGGTCGCCAAGCCCAGGCGGACCTCGGCTCGACCGGCAAGCATCTCCAAGAGGCTGGGGATTCCTGGCATGATCCGGTAGCCCGGCGACCGTTGCACTTCATCGTGCAGGTAGGTGAGATACCGGCCGCATATCTCGTTGGTCTCCTCGGGAGTGGGCGAACGCCCGAGTGAGGCAGCAAAGATGTCGTCAAGGATCTCCGGATCCGTCCGGCCGTGAAAGCGAACTCCCTCTTTTACCATTTCCATCCCGAACAGATCGCGGAATGTCCTCTGGAAGGAACGAACTCCGGCCCCGCCAGTGTGGATCAGCGTTCCGTCCACATCGAAAAGAAGCAGATGGATCATCAGTCGTTGCTTAGAGGAGGTGTTGTTCGATGAGCCATTTATTGAGCTGTCGGCCGAGGGTCCGCATCAGGTCCTGCTGAGTCGGCCTCAAATGCTCAGGGCTGATCCACCGCAGGTCTTTTGGGGGCCTCGCGGCCTTGTAGAGGGCGAGGACGCTGTCGCGAGGGGGCAGTGTGTCGTCAGCCCCGCTGACCAACAGGAGCGGCCGCGGTGCGATGAGGGGGGCATAGCGAGTCGGCTCAAGGGGGAGCAGCGCCGCCGTGATCGCTCGGCCGATGAGGTCTGGTGCAGTCCCGGCCATCTCGGTGCGGCCGAGTCGACCGTCCTTAGGGATGTTATGGGCGATATGTTCTCCCAGCTTCCCACCGCTGTCGAGGACAGCCACAGCGACCGGTCGGGGATCGATAGCACCTGCGATGACTGCCAGCGGCGCCCCGAAGCTAGTCCCGACTAGGATGATGCGATATTCGTCGACGTCGGGATGAGTCTCGAGATAATCGACCATCAAGAGCACGGTGCTCACGGAATCCAGGGCAGCCTGGCGGAAAGAAGCCAGTGCAAGCGGGAGGTCCCATCCACTGAGATCCTTGACCGAGTCCAAAGGATAGTCCATGGAGATCACCACGGCGTGCTGGTTGATTTCCTCGATGGCCGGATAGTCCACCACTCGCCTCCCCTCGTTGATGCCGCCGAGGAGGATGACGCCGGGCAGCAGCTTGCCTTCTGGGGAGGAAAGAAGGCGGACCTTGGCGGTCAGCCCGGTGGAGCTGGTGAGGAGAAGGTCCTGTGCCTTCTCAGGACTTGAGGTAGACGAGGGGAGCGGAACTGCCGATGCCAGGGATCCCTTGCGTTCGAACAGGGCGGTCCGGGTACCCTGGCTCTCCATATATTTCCAAGAGAGGAGGACGGTCGAGCCGAGGAGAACTATGAGCACCAGGACAAGCATAAAACATCGCTTAGTCCAGCGCCATATTGTGCTCTGGCCTCTGGAGCTCTTTGCTTGTGGATGCCTCTCTTCCATGTCAGCCCCGCTTTCGTTGGCGAGCATGAAAGTACTCGGGAAGCCGCGGCCATCGGCGTTACCCGGGGTGCATATGAAATAAGCCATTTTAGAGAAGTTTGGCGGGGACTTCAATGAAAATGTGATCCGAGGTCCGAGGGACCCAGGGGGGCGCGGTCAGCTTCCCGCCGGGGTCGGGAAGAGGATCTCTCCGAAGTGGCGTAGGATCCTCGCGGTCGCCCCCCAGATGATGTGGGACCCCTCCCGGCGAACGAAGACTCGAACGCTCCGGTCTTCCCTTTCCCAGGTTTCTTCATGGAAGGCTTGGGGGTCTCGAAGGACGTGCAGGTCAAGGGAGAGCAGGTCGGCAATCTCCCCCGCGTTGATCTGGAAAGGATACGGGAACGGGATGACCCCGACAACGGGAGTAATGAGAAAGTTGGAAGTGGCGGTGGACGTATCGTCGATTTCCCCCAACACCTCGACATCCTGGGGACGGATGCCCATCTCCTCGTGGGCTTCTCTCAACGCCGTCGCCGTAGGATCCCGATCTTCCGGTTGCCAGGTCCCTCCGGGAAAGGCGATCTGTCCTTGATGCGTCTTCACATGTTCCGTCCGTTTGATGAGGAGGATATAGAATCTCTCTCGGTCCTGATAGAGCGTGACCAGGACCGCTGCACGCTTTTTTCCCTGGGGGGCCAAAGAACGCCTCTGCCGACCGGTGATGACGCGGCGGATTTCCTCCTTCTGCATCACAGGTACCTCTTAAACCAGGTGGTGGTCAGGCGGATGGCCCGTTCTCGGTCTTTGGGGTCGAGGAATCGGTGGTCCGCACCTGGCAGAATCTCTAACGCCTTGGGATGCTTGGCCCGTTCATAGAGAGCCTGGGCATGGGAACAGGGGAGCAGCTCGTCCCGTTCCCCGTGGATAATCAGGCAACCAGGGAGGCTGGCTGGGGCCTCGACGAACGTTCCCTGTTCAAGCTCCCGAAAAAAGGGTGATCCAAGCCCGTGAGCCTGTAAGGCCTCCTTCCGACCTTGCAGATCCAGAAGATGGGCGGGGGTCGACCACAGAGCCGTTGCCCTCACCTGGGGCAGCTCGGCCGCCACAAAGAGGGCAACGTATCCTCCGAGGCTGCTCCCCATCAGAAAGAAGCGTCCGTCGAGTGCCGGGTGGCCCTGAAGGGTTGCCAGGATCGCTTTCAGATCACCGATCCGGCCGCTAATGGTCGTATCCTTGAGGTCACCCCCGCTATTTCCACAGCCGCGAAAGTCAAAGCGCAGACAGGCAAATCCCGCCGCCGTTAGCCGTTCTGACAGGAGGAGAAACTTGTCGCTTGCCTTTGCACTGAAGAGGCCGTGGGCGGCAACAACACAGGGCCACCTGCCTGGGCCTGGAAGGTGCAGCATCCCATCGAGGTGCTCTCCTTCCGACCAGGTGAGCAAGGGTTCACGCACCGGGCTCCCTCAGCTCCTGGATTTCGTGAAATCTATCTCGTGCGCGATTCGGCTCTGGGCCAACTGTGAAACACCGAATCTAAGTCAGCATAACGAATTGTGTGAAGGCGTGCAAGGTCTGACGGGGTCTACGCCATATCCTCCGCTTTCGGCAGATTGAGTTTGCTTAACCCTTCGGAGACGGACTGGTATCGTGGGCACCAAAATAGTAGGCAAGGCCTGAGTAGATCTAATACGGACTGCTTGGAGATGTTAGGTGGGGGATTGCGGGTCGCCGAGCGGATGAAGACAGAAGTGATCCTGGTTAGCCCCTCGCATAATGTGCGAATCGCCTGGAGATTATTGCGCGAACATCAGATCCGGCACCTACCGGTGATGGAGGAGGATAAGCTCGTCGGAATCGTTTCAGAAAGAAATGTCCGACTCGTTTTTCCGTCGGCGCTTACATCGGGCCCCATCGAGCGGGATCCTGATGACGCGCTCGAGAAGCTGACGGTGCGGGAAATCATGACGAAACAGGTGATCACAGTGGATCCGGAAATCTCCGTACCCGATGCCGCCCGGCTTCTCCTCGAACGGCGGATTGGCAGCCTTCCCGTGGTTCAAGGAAGTTGCGTGGTAGGGATCATTACCAAAACCGACATCCTGGCCGCTTTGTGGACATTTGGGAGGGAGAGTCTCAGTGGCTCAACCCCCATCCTGACTCTTCCACCGCCCGGAAGATGTCGGTGTCGCTGACGATGCCGATAATTTCGCCGCTCTGACTCACCAATACCCGCCGAATCCCCTTCTCGGTCATCAGTGCGGCAGCGTCTCGGAGAGGACAATCGGGAGGCACCGTGATGAGCCCCGAGGTCATCACGTCCCGAACCTTGAGCTCCCTGGGGTCCTTTTCTTGGGAGACTACCTTGGAGATGATGTCACTCTTGGTCATGATGCCTTGCGGTTCCTTGGGCGTCGCGGACGTCACCACGATACTCGAGATCCCCTTCTCCTGCATCCGGTGCAGCGCCTCTGCCACCGTCTTGTTGGCTTCGATGCTCACCACCGGGCTCCTCATGATGCTGGTCACCGTGTACATGGGACCTGCCTCGTGTCCGATCGCGTTCTCGTTATGTTCTGCCGGCGTGAAGCTTCACCGTCTCCAAGACGAGCTCCGCGGATCGGACCATATCGTCGAGCAGCAAATACTCTCGTACCGTGTGAACCTCCCGCTGTCCGGTCCCCACATTGGCCACCTCGAGCCCCTTGGCAAATAAGATATTGGCGTCCGAGGCCCCGCCCGTTCGCCAGAGGGTGATCTCGCGCCCAAGGGCGCGGGCAGCGTCTCGAACCAACTGGACAATCTTGGCCCCTTCGGGAATGAAGAGCCGATCGTAGTCCCGCTGGACCTGGTGTGTAATCTCGCCCCGGCGGATCACGCCGTCGAGCTCGAGCTGGTGCCGTGCGGCCGCCTCTTCGAAGCACTGGATCATGTGATCGGTCTGGGCTTTGAGTTTGGCCTCGTCGTGGCTTCGCGCCTCCCCGTGGACCATCACGGCATTCGGGATGATGTTGATGGCGGTGCCGCCTTGGATGGTTCCGACGTTGGCCGTCGTCTCTTCGTCCAAACGGCCGAGCTGCATTGCCGCAATGGCCTCGCTGGCAATTCGAATCGCATTGATCCCATTCTGCGGGCAGACCCCAGCGTGCGCCTCGAGACCCCGGACGGTGAACTGCAATCGGTTGGCGGCCGGTGCCCGGGTGATCACTCGATCGGGATCGCTGCTATCCAAGACGAGACCAGTGCGTGCGGTAAGACGGGAAACATCCAGGTGCCTCGCTCCTTGCAGTCCAATTTCTTCGCAGATGGTGAAGACGATCTCGAGCCCTCCATGGGGGATCTTTTTGTCCTGGAGGGCTTGCAGGACCTCACAGATGATGGCAATGCCGCTCTTGTCGTCCGCCCCGAGGATCGTCGATCCGTCGCTCTTGATGATGTTCTCTTCCACCTGGGGCCTGATCCCTTCGCCGGGACCGACGGTGTCCATGTGGGCACAGAGCAGAAAGGGAGCCGCCCCCGGTCGCGTTCCGGGGATGCGGCCGATGAGGTTTCCGACTGTTCCGTCAACCATCCGATCCGCCTGGTCAACGCTCACCTCTGCCCCCAGACGTACCAACTTTTCTTTGAGGTGCTTCGCCAGCTCACGCTCCTTCCGCGAGGGGCTGTCGATTTGCACCAGCGTCAGGAAATGGTCCTGCATGCGGTCTCGACGGATCACCGTTTTCCTCCGTGAGCCAGAATCGAGTGCCCCGTAGCATACTATAGGGGGCGGGAGGCGGCAAAGCGAAACGGGGATTAGATCGCTAAAGCGGCAACGCGGTCCCGAAGACGCGCGGCAATGACTTCGTAGAGATCCCCCCCTGGCGGGATCGGTTCCTGAGCAAGCAGTTCCTCCACGGTCACCGGCGGGCCGAAGATGATCGTCAGGGGATGGGGTCGGAGATAACTTCTTCCCCGGGGCCAAATCTCGAACGAGCCCATGATCCGGGTCGGGATCATGGGCAGATTTAACTCCTTGGCCAGGATGGCTGTCCCTTTTTTGAAGTGCTTGACTTCACCGTCAATAGAACGGGCGCCCTCTGGAAAGATGCAGAGGAGCTCGTCCTGCCTCAAGACGTGGGCCGCCGCCCGGAGCGCCTGGAAAAGGTACGTATCGGCATCCACCTTGATAATCCGATACGCCGTGCCAAACATGGCGCTGACCGGATTCTGGAAAAACTGCTGGAAACCCAGAAAGTACAGGTGACGAACAATCTGGAAGGAAAGGGCAGCCCCGATGGCAAAGCCGTCGATGTAGCTGGCATGGTTGGGGACGATGAGACAGGGTCCTGTCACGGGTACATGGTCCACCCCGTGGACCCGAAAACGACAGAACAGCCCAAAGAGGACCCGGAGGAGCCGGTGGGAAAGGAAGGAGATGGCGAGAGCCCACGGTTTGTCACACGCCGCAATCTCGGCCTGGACCTTTTCGGGGGGTTCACCTGCCAAGATCTCGCTCCAATGGGGACGACGAGCCTCCCGCTCTTTGGGTAGGGTTTCGTAGCGTTCACCGAGATACTCTTGCACCCTGAGCACGACATCTCGCACCGTAAACAGCTCGGAGCCAATCTCTGATGGGAGAGCGATCCCGAACAGCTCTTCTAAGGTCACCAAAAGCTCGACGCGGGATAAAGAATCGAGACCCAGGTCGAGTTCCAGGTTATCGTCGAGACGGATTCCATGCTTCTTGCGGGTGAGGACCGGGAGCGTAGCAAGGACTGTGCGGGTGACCGGGCTCTCCGACAGGGTTACGTCTGTTTGAGAGGGTGGTGGCCCTATACCCACGTCGGCCTGCACGGCCTCTCCCTGTAAGTACGTCTTTTCGACCAGGTGGCGCTGAATCTTGCCTAACCGTGTCCTGGGAAACGAGTCCTTCACGATGCGCAGTCGCGTCGGGCGCTTGTAGGCGGGAAGCTCCCGGGAGAGGTTTTCCATCTCCCATCGGATCGCATCCTCGGCGTTTGCAATCCGTTGAGCCCTCAGGTGGTCGAAGTTGGGAACGACCAGCGCGGTAAGACCCTCGGTCCGCGGTACGGCAGGCTCTCCCATCCCGGAGAGGCAGATTTCTTTGATAAAGAGGCTCTTCAGGAAGTGGGCCTCCACTTCTTCCGGGTAAATGTTCTTCCCGGTCGGGAGAACGATGACCTCCTTGAGCCGTCCGGTAATAACGAGATACCCCTTGGCATCGAGATATCCGAGGTCCCCAGAGAGAAACCATCCATTCCGGAAGCTTTGGGCGGTCCCCTCGGGGTCCTTGAAGTATCCTTGCATCACATTCGGACCCTGGATGGCGATCTCGCCGATTCCGTCCGCATCCGGGTCCATGATCCGGACTTGGACGCCGGGTAGTGGTACGCCGACCGATTCGAATCGGGGTTCCTCCGCCGGAGAGAAGGTGACCACCGGTGAGGTCTCAGTGAGGCCATAGCCTTCAAGTACGGAGAAGCCGATGCGACGCAGATCCCGGGCGACCGCTGGATCAAGCTTGGCCCCCCCGCTCGCCACGAGGCGAAGTCTGTTGCCGAAGCGGCGATGGATCTGGGGAAAGAAGAGGCGACCGGCGTTCCTTCTGAGGTACGTTCGAGCGACACCGGCGAGGCCCAGGAGAAGGGCAAAGAGAGATCTCAACAGCCAGGGCATCCTCGTAATCTCTTGAAATATTCCGCGATGCAGAAGCGCCAAAAGCTGTGGGACCCCCACCAGGATCGTGACTCCGGTCTCCCGCATGCACTCCAGCAGGTCAGGGGTCTTGAGGCTTTGCAGGAACGTGACTCGTGCTCCGGAGAAGACGGGCAAGATAAACGTAACCATGAAGGGATAGACATGGTGCAGCGGCAGGAGTGCCAGCAAGTTATCCTCGGATCCGCAAACCTTCAGTCCACTCACGGCGGAGCAGTTTGAGAGAAAATTGCAGTGCGTGAGCATCACACCTTTGGGTGTTCCGGTGGTTCCCGAAGTGTATAAGATCGAAGCGATCGCTTCCGATGGAACCGAGGGTAAAGGACCCTTCTCGGTGCTCTCGAGAATCTTGGTGAGGGTGTGAATCCCGGACAGTCCCTTCTCATCGAGCAGGATGACCTCGGGGCGGACAGGAAGTCGAGCGATGAGAGGTTGCACTTTGCTTAGCTCGGACTTCGAGATGATGATCGCCCGACTCTCGGAGTGGCGAAGGAGATTCTCGAGCTCTTGTGCCCCGAGCTGGGCGTCGAGGGGTACCGCGGTGGCCCCCGCGGCCACGATTCCCAAGTAGGCCACGCACCACTCCGGCCGATTTTCCGAAAGGAGGGCAATGCGATCCCCGGGGGCAACCGGGAGCTGGCAGAGGAACGTCGCGAGGCGGTGAACCTGATCTGCGATTTCGCCGTAGCGAAAGCAAACGTAGCGACCCTCCCGCTTGATCTGAAAGGCTACCTGGTCTTGAAAACGGGCCGCGGCCTCGAAAAACTGGACCGGAATGGTCTCGGCTGTTAGCATAAGATGATGATAGCAGGTTCTCTGAGGCCCCACAATTGGGGGAGATGGGAGTTCGTAGACGGAGGAGCCGTGCGTTTGAGGGGTATGGCCTTCTGCATGGTTATGAGTGTGGTCTGTGGCGCCTGTGTGACGCCGGCACCCCCGTCTGGTCGGGTGAGTGAGCTCAGGGGGAGGATCGTCCAGATCGAAGATGAGCAAGGGTTGATCGCCATTTCGGCCAAACGGGACTCGGGGTATCAGTGGCTCAAGATCGCGCCATTTACTTCGGTGAGAGGGCCTGACATTAAAAAAATCGATGCGCTGCAAGCCGGGCAGAGAGTGTACGTGCGCTATCTTTCCAATCCCAGGACAGATCCCCCCGAGGTCCTCAGTATCACTGTGATCAAGTATCGGCTAGCGCCGGAAGGAACAGGGATCGGAAGCTTCAAAATCCCTGGTTTCTGAGATGCCTGGGTCTTGACACCCTTGGCCCACCGTTTTCCTGCGAAGGCTGATGGCGGTGTAGATCCGTCGAAGGTCGGCCGGGATGGGCTTGCCCACCGCCGTTGCGAAAGGGAGGACATGATGGACGTGGTTCAGGCAAAGGAGAGCACGGCTCGACGCGGAGAGAAATTCACCGGCACGGTGTGGGTCGAGACGCCCTTCAAGGCCCAGCGGCCTGGAGGTATGAGGACCTTCCTCGTTTTTTTTGAGCCTGGGGCTCGGACGCACTGGCATGCGCACGAGGGTGAGCAAGCGCTCTATGTTGTGAGTGGGAACGGGCGGGTCCAGAAATCGGGGGAGCCGGCGATCGAGATCGCCCCCGGAGATGTTGTCTACTTCGCGCCCGGGGAAAAGCACTGGCACGGGGCGGAACCCAGTAGCGCAATGATTCACTTCGCGGTCACTACAGGGGGAGACACCCAGTGGATGGAGGAGGTCACAGAGGAGGAGTATGCCCAGGGTTGACCCCGGTGGAGTGGCCGGTCCGTACGGTGCTCGTTTTATGGCCCGCAGCACTTCTCATCTTTGGGTTCGTCGCTGAACTCGATGGGGATTCCGGCCTTGGTCAATCGTTCTTCAAATGGTTGCCGCCATCCCGGTGAGAGCGCTTTAATTCGCAGCGCTTTCTTGGCCCCATCCAAGTTTTTCTGATCAAAATAGAGTAAGTTGCACACCTCCCGAACCGTCATGCGTTCGGGATCGGTCTTGATGCGGTCTACCACATCACCCGCGCCGACCCTACCCTCTTCAAGCACGCGCAGGTAAAAGCCCAACCGGCCGCTGGCCAAAAACAGCTTCGGGAATTGCGCCAATCCCATCTTGATCCCGAGCTTGAAACAGGGGACGCGCGGCTGGGTGACTTCGACGAGCGCAGTTCCCACACGAAACTGATCACCGATATGAATTTGGTCGTCCAGCATTCCTTCCACGGTGAAGTTCTCCCCAAACTGCCCAAAGGTGAAGTCGGTCCGACCGAGCTCGCCTTTCCAATAGTCGTAATTCTCGATCGAGTAGGCATAGACCGCCTTGTCGATTCCACCATGCGCTTTAAGGTCCGCCTGCCCGTCCCCATCGAGATTCAAGGTTCGCAGCATCACCCGGCCGCTCACGGGTTCTTTGAAAATGCCCGTTGTTGTCGTCTTATCTCTGTACGGGACTTCCTTCGGCAGCGAAACATTCACCGAGAGAAGCTTCATCCCTTGGCCCTCCTTGGGATGCTAGAGTGGCAAACTGACGGCCTGGCCGGATTGGGCGCTCCGGATCACCGCCTCGGTGAACTCCATATACTTCACGCCGTCCGTAAATCTCGTGCGCGTCACTTGTTCCTTGCCGCGGATCGCGTTGATAAACTCCTCCTCCACTCGCCAGCGGCCTTGCTCCTCCTCGGGGATCACGATCTTCTGCAGCTCTTTATCCCCCCGTCGCCCCCCATACAGCTCAAGGGTGGAGGCGTCCAGTCTCAAGGTACCCTCGCTGCCGAAAAGCCACACCTCGTTGGCTGGCGCCAGGCCCGTGACCGCGCTGAAGCGGAAGTGGGCAATCGCTCCGCACACCAGGTGAGCGATGATGTCGACGTGGTCAGGCACGGTCACCGTCTGCAGGAAGCCACTGATATCCTTCCGCTGGGGGACGCACACCTTGCTCATGGCCATCACCCGACTGGCAGGACCCACCCAGCGCATCATAGCCTCGTACCAGATTCCCATGGTCAGGGTGTTGAAGCCGCTCAAGTCCGCATCGTGCCTCCAGTGCAGGGGACCTTCCCTGTCCACAAATGCGGACTGGAGCCCGCGTAACTCTACAGCCAGTACCTCGCCCAGATAACCAAGGGCGATAAGCCTCTGGATGGTGCCGTCGACAGCCAGGGTGTGGGGCGCAGGCACCACTTGGGCGACCAAGTGGGGGCACTGCTGGGCTGCCTCCAGCATGGCACGCGCCTCTGCTGCATTCATCGCCATCCGTGCTTCGCACAGGACGTGCTTGTCGTTCTCCAGGGCCGCCACCGTCACGGGACAGTGCAGGTAGGGCCAGGTTCCGATGCAGATGGCATCGGTATCGTCGGCTTCCACCAGCTCTAACCAGTTGTCATAAACCTTCGGGATGTTAAAGTGCTGGGCGACGCGCTCCCCTGACTCGCGGGTGCGGTTGGCCACGCTGACGATCTCAACATCCTGAATGGCCTTGAGTCCCGGGATGTGCTTCAAGCGCGTGTTTGCTCCCGCGCCGACGATTCCCACTCGGATTCTTTCATTGGACATAATTTCTCCTTTCTTATGGAGCGGTGCCCGGTGCTTCTCTGAGACGATAGATGGAACCTCCGTGGTCGACGACGTACAGTTCCCCCATCTCATCCTCGCCGAATGAAGTGATCTGGAGATCCGTATCGAGCAGCTCCCTGTAGGTCCATCGCCCACGGTAGGACTTGTGCAGCTCCCAGATTCTCCCGGAGCAGTAATCGCCAAATACGTACGTTCCTGCGAGCATCCGGACTTGCGTCCCGCGGTACACGTACCCGCCAGTAATCGCACAGTTCTCACCGGTGCGGTATGTTGCAACCGGCAAGGTGAGCCCGGTCCGGCGACACCCGGCCGAGGGAGAAAAACAGTGCGCCCCTTCCATGATGTTCCATCCGTAATTTTCGCCGCCTCGACTGCCCGCGCGCTGGACATCGATCTCCTCAAACGCATCCTGTCCAACGTCGGCGATGTAGAGGTCGCCCGTCTGCCGATCGAAACTGAAGCGCCACGGGTTCCGGAGGCCCAGCGCCCAGATTTCATCCAGCGGGGGGCCCGGTCCCACGAAGGGATTGGTCTCTGGGATGGCATAGGGAACGACGTTTACGCCGATGCGCAGCAATTTTCCTAGAAGCGAATTCGGGTTTTGTGCGTGGCCATGCGGGTCGCCGGCTGACCCCCCGTCTCCCATACCAATGTACAAGTAGCCATCCGGTCCAAACTGCAGCTGCCCCCCGTTATGGTTACTATACGGTTGAGGAACCGTCAGGATCACGATAGCGGTGGCGACATCCGCACGGTCAGGGTTGGCGGAAACCGCGTAGCGGGCAACCACCGTGTCACCCGACCTATTTGTGTAGTTGACGTAGAATAGACCGTTCTCCGCATATCGAGGATGAAAAGCGATACTCAGCAGCCCTCGTTCGCCGCCGGACCGGACCAGCCGAGAAATATCCAGAAAAGGAGTCGGCAGTAATTTCCCCACACGCACTGTCTGGATCGAGCCTTTCTGTTCGACGATGAACAGACGGCCGGACCCGTCGCCGGCGTGCGTGAGGGCCACGGGACGGGACAGCCCGGTTACAACCTCTTCCAGGGCAATGGTCGTCCGCGTTTGTGCGATTGTCCACGCCGCAGTGACGAGGAGCATCGCTGTGGCGCTGCACAGAGTCGCCGATATGAGCCGGTGTCGTCTCCGCTGGAGCCTGGTATGCATGAAGGATTCCTCACCTCTCCCAGTTTTCAGAAGCACGCAGGACTCACTCACACCCGAATCGAACAAGAATCGGTGCACTTGGACTGCTCGAGTCGAGCACCCGAATGCTACAACGAGAGATGAAACCACGTGCGAGACCCATCTATCAAAGGGAGAGATCGAAGTCAAGAAAAGGGGGAGAGCAGTTCGGGTGTTACTGTTCCGGAGTTTCGTCGCTGGTGTCGTCTTCGAAGAGGCTTAAGAACCTTTGGGTTTCGAGGGGTCCGTCGACGAATTCAATCCCATGGTAGTAGAGATTAGAATCGTCACCTGAATCAGATACCCATCGCACCTTTCCGAGAATGTGTTCCTCCCGAGGGGTGTTGACCGTGATCTGCACCCGCGTGCGAGGGGCGAGCTGCTCGGGAAGGTAGATCATTGCCCCACCTCGGCTGACGTTTCTCAATTGGCCCTCGATGAGGCTGGTGTCGTTGCTCGCGACCTCGCAGGAGACCGGTATCGTGAGCGGGAAGCGGTGGTATGTTCGTCGCTCCAATGATTTCCCGTTCGCCAGCGTCTTGATGAGGGACTGGTAATAGTGAGGCGCGACGTGGAGGAATTCGACGCCATGTAAGTAGTACGTTCGTTGACCCCCCGGGCGCACCCACGCCACGCGCGCCTCAACCTCGACAGCCTCCGGCTCCGCAAAAATGACGAGGCCCAGGCGACATCCCATGAGGAGTGGAATGCGGAGTTTCAGGCAGGCCCCCCCCTCTCCCAGATCCTCGGTCCAGCCAGTTCCGGTCTGAACGGGTTCGGCCTGGTCCAGTCTTTTGAAGACCACTGGAAATTGGATAGGCTGTCTGTGAGATCGCTGGCGCATACCGTCTTGGTGATGCAACATCGGTGCCAGCGTTCAGTTGCAGGCGGTGTGTTCGAATGGCCCACTGTGGCAGGGCTCACCATCACCGGTGGAGTTGCGCGACGAGCTGTCGATCTAGGCCTTGTGGGTTTCTGGCAGATCTTGGGCTTTGTCGTGGCAGGAACAACAGGTCGTTTTGTACTCCTACATCTCGGGCCACTCTTCGTGCACGGGGATGTAAGGGGGATTCATCTACCGCTTGCCGCCGCCGCGTCTCCTCTAGCTTCTGATGCTTCACATTGGGGGACACGGTCATGACCTGGGCGTAGCCGTACTTCACCAGCCACGCGTTCACGAAGGGGCCGACTTCCGGGTGGGGGTAGGCCATCCTATACTTGTCTCGCTGCTGCACCATAAAGTCCAAGAGCGCACCGCCTCAAACGGCAGACTTTGGAGTAGCGAAGGCCTCCACGCGGACTGTGAAGGTCCGAGCTTCTGCAGGTCCAAGGGAGCCTGAGCCCACCACGTGGCGTGTCATCACCTCCCCGCGCTCGTTCTGAATCTGCACGACGACGGAGTACCCCCACCATGCATCGCTGCCCGGATGGCGGATAGTCCCCTCGACGTGCAGGGGGCAGAACGTGGGCGCAGTCGGCCGATCGGTCCTCACCGCATCGAAGTGCAGGTGGCGACGGCAGCCAGGGCAGACGGTCATGCTCTTCAGGACCGAAGCGTAACAATGGGGGCAGGCCCGGGTTTCGTCAGGAGGGGAAGATTGCGCCCTGACCATCACTCGGCCTCGCCTTCCTGGCCGAAGTCTATCGTGTTGGCCCCTCGCTCGTCCCACCCGAACTCAACCTTCCCCCGCATGCGGGACCCTGCCGCCACAGCCAGCGAACCCGCCTTCAGGTCTCCGATCAAGGTCCCGGACTTGAGAAGCTCCACCCTGGAGTTGGCGTGGATGTTTCCGTGTACCTCACCTCCTACGAGGATGTTCTCAGCGCGGATCTGCCCGCTGATGTGAGCGCCGGATTCGATGTTCAGATCGCCCTCTACCTGAACGTCTCCCTGGAAGCGAGCGGCGATCCGCACGTTGCCTGACCCTTGAATTTTCCCCTCGATGGTCAGGCCAGCGGCAATCAGGGACTCGGTCTTCTGCGAGTGCTGCTCCTTCCAAACTGCCATCGCAAGATCCTCCTTTAGCTAGAGTAGACTCCCTCTTAAATATCCTGTGTATGATGGGAGAAAGTAGTAGACAAAATGGCCCCGGCAGCATGCTGCCGTGAGGGCTGTTGTTTCTCCACCTTGAAGTTATTCTTCACCCCGGGTCCATCCCTACAATCTCCTTTGGAGCTTGAGTATCACCGACTGGGCGAAAGGTGTCAAGCATTCCGACGGTCAAGTAAAGTAGACCACCCAACCTAATTCAGCAACTTGTGGAAACTTTGTCCGCAAGGCTGTCGATCCTATTCACAGTTTTGGACATCTGCGCTTGGCGTCGCGGTGATTTTAGGTGCCCTAGTGACTAGTAACATTGCTAGTGAACTAAAAGACTCACATGATTGATGCCGGTGTTACGGATTTGACTGGCACATGGTGTGGACAGTTTTCTTGACGTAAAAGTATTTCTTACACTCTTTGAGGGACAGTATGAAACCGGGGTGAACATGGCCCTCGGCCCACCTGCGGCACAATCGGTGGCGCACCACAAATTCAGACGCCCTCCCAGGCGGAATCGCCGGAAGTAGGCGCAGCGCACTTGCGCAAGGTCGGTGGCGTAAGGCAGCGGCCCCCCCACATCATTAACGAGAGGCCGCCCAGTACCTATTCACTGGGCGGCCTCGCTTTTGATGGTTGCAACTTGGTGACAATCAGAGGATGCGGAGCCTCTTGAAGGGCTGTAACTCGCGGAAACTCTTAGTGGATATGGCGGAGCTTTTTGGACAGGTAGTCCAGTTGCTTACGGTAGGGCAAGCCCCCCTTAGAACGAGCAATGAGCTTATTGACGCGGGGATTCCAATTACGGGGGAGTGCGATCTAAAACGACTGAGTACGCCAAAAACTGACACCGAACTAGCACCGCTACTAGCACCAGATTATCCCCCCCGGCAACCCGCCACAGGGTCCCATCAGCCGAGGTATAATTAGCGGAATACGGCGAACAGGCGTAAGTCTCCTTCGGGAGCAGATAAAGGAGAAAGTGTTATGGTCGCTAAGCAGCATTCTTGTCCGCATGGTTGCTATACCGTGTTGCTATGTCCCACGTGCGAATACGATGTGTAGCCGGTAGAGGACTCGCCCGAACTCCCAAAGGGACTGGTCTGCCCGCTGTGCATGGATTGGTACTATGACCCGCACGGGTGCCCGTTTAATCTCGAACAAAAACCGGCCAATGATCTCAGTCAGCTTTAAACTGGCAGCCTGAGTCCCGTCAGCATCGCCCCTTGACACGCCTTGCCCGGTGAGGCATACTTTGCCCCTCTCGAGGGGATACACGGATGGAACCGGGGTGAGCACAGTTCCTAGCCCACCTTCAGCGGAATCGAGGGCGCACGAGAAACCGAGACGCTTTCTCAAGCTTACTGCGACGCGGAGATCGATTTGCTTTTGACAAGGGTGCAGGAATTCTGTTGTGCCTGAGGATCGCGAGAGATGGTGACTCAGGAATAGGAGGCAAAGGCGATGACCCACATCCTCGGGAAAGGATTGGTCTTTCGGGGCGAACTCACGGGCGAGGGAGATGTCCAGGTGCAAGGGCACATCGAGGGGAAGATTGCAGTGACCGGGACCGTAACCATCCCGAAAGGGGCAAGCATCCAGGCGGACATCTCCGCCACGGAGATTATTGTGGGGGGAGTGGTTCGGGGAAATCTGAAGGCCTCAGGCAAAGTGGAGGTATTGCCGACTGCCCAACTCGTGGGCGATGCCCAGAGCAAGTCCCTCGTCATAGCGCAGGGGGCCGTGGTGACTGGCAGGCTCAGCGTAGGGCCTCCGCCCAGTCCAGTCGAGGTGTTCGCCGAAATGGAGCAGCTACTCAAACAAGAGGAAGCACGCGATCGCCGATCTGGTCAGTAGGTAGTGGAACGGACAATGGACCCGGGGTAGGCAGATCAGTTCATAGCCCACCTCCGGCGCAATCAACGGCGCAGCAAGCATAAGATCGCCGAGACAATGGAGGCGAGTCAGTGGAAGTGACGCAGGACAGGCGGCGTCATGTTCGCTGGGCGGTACGAGAGTGGACCGCGGGGCGGATTGCTGGCATCGACGAGGTCTCCCTCATCAATATTAGCCTGGGCGGGGCCCTGATCGAACACTCGCACCCCCTCCGACCCGGGACCGTTTTTTTCCTCACCCTGCTCGTCCCCAGGCAAAAGGTGTACCTGACGTGCCGGGCGATTCGATCGGCGTTATACCGTTCGGAGGTCCAGACCGATGGGGAGCGACACGTCATCCGACGGACGGGAGTGGAGTTTCAGGCCCATTCGGAAGACTCCCGGCGGCTGATCTCTGAATACGTCAACTCCCTGAGAGGGGAGAACTGAGGGAAGGCCCAAGGCTATCCTCAGACGGACCCTTCCACGTCCGCTATATCGTTTTGGCCTATGACCTCCCTCAGCAAAAAATACCCTTGACAACGAGAGGGCGGCTGGGACGTTTTCTAGCCTGCCCCAAGTGGTTCAAAGGAAGTATCGGAACTGGCCGGTTGTAAACTTCGCCTGAACTGGGAAGGGGCTGCAACCCGAAAGGTGAGCAGAACTGGATCTGGGGCAGGCGGGGGGGAGGTTTGACGGGAACCGGGAAACCGATGGGTCACTTGGGGCACTTGCTTTTTATGTTCCCTTCAAGGCCCCCTGCCGCTTGCGTGGCTAGGGGGATGCCCGTTTAATCTCGAACAAAAACCGGCCAATGATCTCAGTCAGCTTTAAACTGGCAGCCTGAGTCCCGTCAGCATCGCCCCTTGACACGCCTTGCCCGGTGAGGCATACTTTGCCCCTCTCGAGGGGATACACGGATGGAACCGGGGTGAGCACAGTTCCTAGCCCACCTCCGGCACAATCGACGGCGCAGCACACATTCACACGCCTTCTCGGGCGCAGCATGGCCCGGGAGGGTTTTTTGGTTTTTGACCAAGGAAAGGCGAGCCAACATGATCCATTGGCAAGCAGCCTCTAACGGGGACTAGAGAGGATGGAAGCCATGATCCCTATCACCTTCATTCAAATACTTGCGATCGTCATTTCGATTGTTGCTCTGACGATAACGGTCATGGGGTTCTTTGCATCGCTGAAGTTCTATCGCGACGGAGTGCAGATTCAGAGTCTTGCTCGCGATGCACTTGCGAGAATCGAAGAAAAGGCAGCCTCCATTCACACTCAGGTTGGTGGAATGTTCGACAAAACTCTTGAGGCCGCGATTGGCCGTACCAAGCTGGATCAGAATTTCGACGCGGTTAGCCAGCAACTGGAAACAACGGCGCGAAAGATCCTGGACTCTGCGTTGTCCCAGATAGGCGTTGCGGGGGATGAACAGAGAAAACAACTAAGTGAGACCGTCAATAGGGAAATAAACATCCTCCGTCGAAGGATTGAGAAAACACGAGAAAGCGCAGAGGAACTAGCTGAGTCTGCTGAACGCGCTCCTTTAGCCACGGGAAGTGCTGGTGTCTCTTCGATTTTAAACGTTCTCTGCGAAGCTGGTCAGCCCTTGGCAGATTCAGAAATTGCAGAGCGAGCACGGGTTACCCATGGGGCCGCAATAGTCCGATTGCATAATTTGGTCAGGTTAGGGTGGGTTGACGAAGTTCGTGAAGAAGGAAAGTCTCCTTGTTACAAAATATCAAGCCGGGCTCATTTCCCAAAGTAAGAGGCTTTCCGCTATACGCAACTGCAATTAACCAAGGGCTGCCCTCCCCTGCAGACCATAAATGACGAGTGGTTGACGCCTTCTCGCGTCCAGCATGTCCCGGGTGGGCGTTTTGTTTTGCGAACCCTGAGTTCCAGAACAGGCAGTTAAGTAAGATTGTCCTTCACGCAAAGGGAGAGGACTCAGATGGCCGTTGGGGAAGTGGAGTTCCAGAAGCTTCACGAGCTCTTTTGGCCAAGGATACTCCGCTATCTGACACGCGTAGTTGGTGAGCATGAGGCGGAAGACCTGACGCAAGAAGTGTTCGTCAGGGCCAGTCAAGCGTTGAAGACCCTGAGGAGTAAGTCTCGATTGTCCGCATGGATCTATCGAATCGCCACCAATGCCGCACTGGATAGGTTGCGTAGTCCGTCTTTCCAACGAACGGTGCAGAAAGGCTTGCCTATCGTGTCAATTGGAGAGGGGGAAATAGCGAGTGAGGAGAAAACTTTAAAAACAGGCGAAAAGACACCTTCGGCTGAAGCGTCGCTGATTCGAAAGGAAATGAACGAATGTATTCGAGGTTTTGTTGAAAACCTTCCGGCGGACTACCGAACCGTGCTCGTGCTCAGTGACTTGGAAGGGTTGAAAAACAATGAAATTGCTGAAATCCTCGGGGTGAGCCTTGACACGGTCAAGATCCGGTTGCATCGCGCCAGAGCACAACTGAGGAAAGAGCTAGAAGCCCATTGTACTTTTTACCGTGATGAGCAAAACGAACTGGCGTGTGACCTGAAGAGCGCGTTTGGAGAGGTCGAAGGGGAAGATTGAGGGTGTATCCTTTCCCGCCTGCATCTCGTCTATAAGGGTAGAAAGGGGGGATACACCATGGGGTTGTTATTGTGGTCTATTGTTGGCGGACTCGTGGGTACCGGATTGATGGACATTGCCGACAGCATTGCGGAGCGGTTGAAAATTACGAGTGTGGGAGGTTGAGGGGGAAATCGGGCCCTCGGTCGGTGGGCCCTGGGTCTTGTCAGTGGGAATTTCGTACATAAGAACATAATTAAGTCGAACCCTGCCACAAACGAACTAGCCGCCGGCTGGATCTTTCATTACCTGACTGGCGGGAGCGTGGCACTGACGTATCCTGCCTTCTTTCTCGTCCTTCATGTGTCCCTGCCAGCAAACCACCTGCTTTCGGGCCTTGTATGGGGGCTGGCCACAACGCTTTTGCCATGGTTCGTTCTGTTTCCCGCATTTGGTTGGGGCCTCTTTGGAGTCAGGGCCCCAAAGGGCACCAGACCCTTACTCTTACCAACAATTTCGCATCTCCTCTATGGGCTTGCACTGGGAATCGTGTTGAATATTGCTGCACCGCTCGGTGCCTTTTGATTGGAGAAGGAGGAAAGGATCATGGAGAAAAGGTATCCCGAAACGTATGACCGCCTCAGAGGTCTGATGGGCAAGCTGGGAAAAGAGCTTGAAGGTACAATGGCCGGATTCGGGCAGCTGCACAAGCAGGCCCTGGCCGACGGTGCCCTGAGCGCAAAGATCAAGGAGCTTATCACCTTGGCGATTAGCATCACCGCCCGCTGTGAAGGTTGTATCGCTGTCCATGTGCGAGCCGCTCTCCGAGCCGGTGCCACCCGACAGGAGATCGCGGAGGCCATCGGCGTCGCCATCTACATGGGCGGAGGGCCGGCGATGGTTTACGGGTGTGACGCACTTGACGCCCTAGACCAATTCGAAGCCTCAGGCGTGCGCAAGTAGTTGATGGGAAGGACCACAGGCAAGCAGGGGAAGGCTAAGCAGTTGAAAGGGGTCAGGGATCAGGGTAGGGTCTTGCAATCACACATCTCCCCCTCTGGAGATCCTGTAACCTTCGACTCACGGTGGGATGTTGCAAGAGGGAATGATTCAGTGAATATGGCGGAGCTTCTTGGACAGGTAGTCCATGAAGAGGTACTGGCCGAGGGTGTAGGGAGTGGTGAAGTAGGCCTTGCCCCGGGCAATCTCGGTGACCTTCTGGACGAAGGCGACCAGGTAGTAGTCGCGCGCCAGCATGAAGGTATTGATGAGAATCCCAGCCCGTCGACACCCCACGACTTCCCGAAATGTCTCGTGAATGATCCAAGGGTCCAGCCCCATGGGGTTCTTGTATATCCGTCCATCGGGCATGGTGACGGCCGACGGCTTGCCGTCGGTGATCATGATGATCTGCCGCATATCCTTTCGCTCACGGGCCAGGATCTGCTGGGCCAGCTTGAAGCCGGCCTTGGTGTTGGTGTGATAGGGACCGACGGTGACCCGGGCCAGCCGGCTTAGCGGGATCTCCTCGGCGGAGTCGTGAAAGAGGACCACGTGGAGGCTGTCGCCGGCGTACCGGGTCCGAATCAGGTGGGACAACGCCAATGCGACGCGTTTCGCCGGTGTGAACCGGTCCTCCCCATAGAGGATCATGCTGTGACTGCAATCGAGGAGGAGGACCGTGGCACAGGAGCTCTGATACTCCGACTGTCGGATCACAAGGTCTTGGTGTTCGACCTCGATAGGAACCGAAAGTCCCTGCCGTTCGACGGCGTTGAGCAGGGTCCCGGTCACATCCAGATTGAAGGTGTCGCCAAACTCATACGGTTTTGGGGGCAGCGCAGCCTCGATCCCGGTGGAAAATTCCCGAGTATCGTGGCGGCCGAGGTCGCTCTTTCCTAACGCGCCCATCAAGTCCTTCAACGTCTTATAGCCGAGGAAGTCGAGGGTCTTGTCGGTAATCTCGAATCGGGCCTGGCTCACGTCAGGACCGAAACCACCGACGTAGCCTCTAATGTCCAGGTCATCATCGACGCGTCCCGGCCGGCTCAGCGTGATGTATCCTTCTTCAATCAGGCGCTGAAGGAGCCCCTGGAGAAGCTCGGAAAGCTCGGACTGTTCTCGATACTCGTGACTCTCCAGCCACCGCTCGAGGTCGCCGGCATCGATCTTCCCTTGCTCGACCAGGGCTTGGAGGATCGCGGCCTGGAGATCTTCGAGGCTACGGTCTCCGTCTGGGTCGTTGTAGGGGTAATGAAAGCCGCTATGGAGGAGATAGTCCGCCAGCTCCTCGAGGAGTTCCTCCGCACTCAGGTCGTCCCACGGCCTCCCGCTCCACTTGGAATATCGAATCGTCCCCATAATCTTGGTTCGTGGTTCATAGTTCATGGTTCAGGGGTGAGCAACGATTTCAGTCTGTAAGCTCTGGAATCTCTGCTCTGAACTCTGAACCCTCAACCCTGAACTGCTCTTAGTTGTAGTATCGGCCTCGCGGGCCCGCCTCGCGCTCTGCTGGAGGGGCCTCGGTTGTCCGCCGCTCGACGAAGTAACCGCGCTCCTCGCTCCGGCTGATCTTCTGCAGGGCGTGAAGCCCCTCGAGGATGAACTCGCAGCTCGAGACGAGCGATGCTGGTTGCTCTCCCAACTTGAGTTGCTTGGCAGCCAGCAAGAGCGGAGGGATCTTTTGAAGAGTTCGCAGGGCGGCCTCGGACGCCGTGGTGTCGCCGATCTGCACCTCGCCTCCTTGGTTGAACCACTCGACTATGGAAAGGCAATCCGCCAAGCTCAGGCGGCCCGCGAAGGTCTCTCCGATGGCCTCCCGGATCAGGGCTCTGGCAATGATGTCGGCTCCACGCAGCTCTCCCTCGTACTCGAGTTCTAATTTCCCCGTGATGGCGGGAAGCGCAGCGTAGATGTCGGCGGGCCGCGGAACGACCCGCTTTTCGCGGTGCAGGACGGCACGGCGCTCGGCGTTCGACACGACATTCTCTATACAGGTGATGGAAAGACGCTGGCTGACTCCTGACCGCTTGTCGATGTACTTGCTCTTCCGCGCCAGAAAGGCGATCCGCTCGATGATCTCGTACACGAAATTCGGGATGACCACGTTATCCGCATTGCGAGTGAGCCAT
Source organism: uncultured bacterium (assembly GCA_964348275.1). Lineage (GTDB taxonomy): Bacteria > Methylomirabilota > Methylomirabilia > Methylomirabilales > CSP1-5 > CSP1-5. Next base: position 62,108 of record CAYGBT010000002.1, on the reverse strand, counting down.
GCCTCCTGTGCGGTAATCGCCATCCCTTCCTCAATCGTATGCGGGTAGTGCGTCTGAATCTCGGAGCCGATGCGATCCCGTAACGGGGTGATGATCTTGCCCCGGGCGGTATAGTCCTCCGGGTTGGCCGCGAAGACCAGGCAAACATCGAGGGGGAGGCGGACCGGATAGCCTTTGATCTGAACATCCCCCTCCTGCATGATGTTGAAGAGGGCGACCTGGACCTTGGCAGCGAGGTCCGGGAGCTCATTCATGGCAAAGATGCCTCGGTTGGCTCGGGGTAGAAGGCCGAAGTGGATGGTCAAGGGACTGCTCAGATCGAGGCCAGACCGGGCGGCCCGGATTGGATCGATGTCACCGATGAGATCAGCCACCGTCACATCCGGGGTTGCCAGTTTCTCTACGTAGCGGTGGGCACGCGGAATGAAGTTGATGGGTGTGTCGTCTCCCATCTCGGCGAGCTTCTTCCGACAGGCAGCACAGATGGGCGCATAGGGGTTGTCATGAATCTCACACCCCTCGATCGCCGGGATCTCTTCGTCGAGGAGAGCGGTGAGGCTTCTGAGTATCCGGCTCTTGGCCTGGCCCCGGAGCCCAAGGAGGATCATGTGGTGCTTGGAGAGGATGGCATTGACGATCTGGGGGGTGACGGTCTCCTCGTAACCCACGATTCCCGGAAAAATGGGCTCTCCGACCTTTAACATCCGAAGCAAGTTTTCCCGCATCTCGTCCTTGACGGTTCTCTGACTATGGCGGGCCTTGGTGAAATGGCTCCGCTTGAATGCTCCAAAGGTAGTCGGTTGTTTCTCACGATTGACTTTAGCCATGATCTCCCCTTCCTTGCAGATAGAACGGTCCAATGCTATGGTGCAAGAGTCTAGTCATCAGGTATGCACTTGTCAAAGGCTTTTGGAGCGTGGAGGAGGGCGATGCGTGGCGATGTAACCGTTCGGTCCTTGAGAAATCTCCAGCACGAGGCCCTCATCCGGGGGCACACGGTTCTGGTGGATGAGCCTTGGGAGCTGGGAGGGGATGATGCGGGACCGACCCCCCAGCTGTTACTCCTGGGAGCGTTGGGGACGTGAGTCGGTATCACCCTGCGCATGTATGCGCAAAGGAAAGGATGGGACGTGGGGCTGGTTGAGATCCGGCTTGACGCGGAGAAAGATAAACACGGAGTCCTTTCCGGCATCCAGATGCATATTGAACTCGACAGAGGGCTTGGCGAGGAGGAACAGAGGCGACTCAAAGAAATCGCCACCCGATGCCCGACGCATAGGGTACTCTCCTCTGGGGTTTCCATCGTACACGTCTAGGCAGGTCGCGGATGAGGCTCGGAAAAGAGTGCGGAGCATTTTTCACCGGAACGATCAAAGGGACGACGAGTCTCTCCCTTTTCTTGATCATCGTTGCTACCGCCCCGGTGACTCTCCTGGCTCATCCGCCTACCGCCACTCTCTTCTACTATGTGGAGGAACCGGCGGCACTGGTCTCGGCTCTGACCCATTTGAATCGGATCAGCGTCATTGCCCCTCAGGTCTTTGTGATGGACCGAGAGGGTTTTGTCTTTGGAGAAGTCAATTCGGAGCTGCTGGAGTCGACCCGTCAACAGCAGGTTGCGGTGATGCCGCTGGTCATCAATCGGGGTTTCGACCAAGAGGTGATCCATTCGGTCCTTGACGATCCATCCAAAATGCAGCGCGCCATCCGATATCTTCTATATTACGCCAGTCGGGATGGCTACTGGGGTATCCAGTTTGATTTCGAAAATATCCACGCCTCCTATCGACACCAGTATAATCTCTTTGTCGAGGAGGCTGCGCGGCAGTTTCATCAGCGGGATCGCAAGTTCAGCGTGGCTGTGGTGGCCAAGCACTCCGATCGACGCCAGGACTATTCTGAATCCTTCTGGGCCAACTGGGCTGGGGTTTTCGATTATGCGACCCTGTCGCGTTCAGCGGACTTTCTCTCGGTGATGACCTACGACCAGCACAGTCGGGGAACTCCTCCCGGACCCGTGGCCGGCTTGACGTGGGTGAAGCGGGTCATTGAATATGCCGTCAGCAAAGTCTCCCCGGAAAGGCTATCCATGGGAATCCCGCTCTACTTTCGCAGCTGGAACAGTGCGGGACTTCGGGGCGGGTACGGTGGCTTTCCAGATGTAGTGCCGATGCTCCACCGGCCAGGTGTTGTGGCTGGCTGGGATGGGAATGGGCAGGTCCCCTGGTTTCGCTATCCGGCCGATGATATAGAACATGAGGTGTGGTACGAGGACGTTCGCAGCTTTCGGGCCAAGCTCGAACTTGTGGAGCGTTACGGCCTTCAAGGATTTTCGGCATGGGTGATCGGTCAGGAAGATCCCCGGATCTGGGTGGAGATCTCGCGCCATGTCAGTATTCGGCGCCTTCTTTCGGCACCACGCAAGGACCAAAAAGACCGCGATGGTTGAAGAGCTGATACCCGTTCTGTGAAGAGACCCTCAAAAGTACAAATCCAACTCTCGCCCCCGCGGCTCATCCTAGTTATGGGAGTCGCCGGCAGCGGCAAAAGTGAACTCGCCAGAGCGATTCTCGAGGAAGTCTGGGCTGTCTATCTGGACAATAACTTTCTCGCCGATGCTTTTTCGCCCGATTCGCGCACCGACGAGCGCTATCTAGCGGTTCGGGAAAAACTGTACGCTGCCCTCTATCGCATAACCAAGGCAAACCTCCTGATCGGAAATTCCGTGCTGCTCGATGCTCCGCATATTAGGCAGGTTCAGGAGCCGGAGTGGTGCCTATGGATCCAGGAGTTCGCGAAAGACGCTGGAGCCTGGATGCGGGCGATTCGTTGCCATTGCCGAGAAGAACTCCTCTGGCAACGACTCGAGACCCGGGGGGAAAATCGCGATCGATGGAAACTCGAAAATTGGCGGACCTTCCTCAAGGAGCAATCTCCCCGCGCCTCCATCCCCTTTCCACATCTGGAGGTTGACTCAGAGCAACCTCTGAAGGCGAACGTGGCTCGAGCGCTCTCCTACATCCTGAAAGAGGATGAGCACGAGGACGAACATTCCCGATGAATATTGATCGGGTTGATCACATCGTACTCACCCTCTATTTTCGGGACCCGCTGGAATTCTCATCGAGGTTTCTCGATACGTGGGGTAGGAACGCGTCTGCTGCAAAGGGGTGAAGGCATGCTCGACCGCTGGTTTAAGCTCGCCGAGCTCCGCACTGACGTCCGGACTGAGATTCTCGCTGGCGCTACCACCTTTGTAACCATGGCGTACATCATCGTGGTCCAGCCGACGGTTCTGCAGGCCGCGGGAATGGATTTTGGTGCCGTACTCGTTGCGACCTGCCTCTCCAGTGCTCTGGCAACGATTGTGATGGCCTTCCTCGCCAATTACCCCATTGCCCTGGCTCCCGCCATGGGCCATAACTTTTTTTTCGCATATACCGTCGTGTTGGGGATGAAGGTTCCTTGGCAAATCGCCTTGGGGGCCGTCTTCATCTCGGGGAGCATTTTCATTTTGCTCTCCTTCGTCGGCCTGCGAGAGGCGGTCATTCACGCCGTCCCTGACTCCCTCAAGCAGGCAATCGCGGTCGGAATCGGCCTGTTGATCGCTCTCGTAGGCCTGGAGTGGTCTGGCATCGTGGTGGACGCCCCGGGGACCTTGGTAGGGCTGGGGAACCTGAAGAGTCCCCCAGTGCTCCTGGCGCTCTTCGGGGTGGGCACGATCTCGATCTTGCTGGTGTTGGGGGTGAGGGGTGCAATTCTATGGGGGATGGGGGCATCGACGCTAGTGGCGCTCGCCTCGGGATTGGTCGAGTATCAGGGGTTAGTGAGCCTGCCCCCCTCCGTCGCCCCCACGTTTCTCAAGCTCGATATTGCCGGGGCATTCGACCTGGGGCTTGTGACCGTCATCTTCGTTTTTCTGTTGTTGGACCTCTTCGATACGGTGGGAACGCTCATCGGGGTGAGCCAGCAGGCGGGTCTTATCAAGGACGGCACATTGCCGAGGGCGAGGCAGGCACTGTTGGCCGATGCCATGGGGACCGTCGGCGGGGGGCTCCTCGGGACGTCTACGGTGACGAGCTACATCGAAAGCGCGGCAGGCGTGTCCGCAGGTGGACGCTCGGGGCTGGCTAATCTGGTCACCGCGTCGCTCTTCCTGGTCTCGCTCTTCTTTTTTCCGCTCATTCGAATGGTCGGAGGGGGGTATCAGGCGTCGGGGGGAGCTGTCCTGTACCCGATCACCGCTCCGGCCCTGATCCTGGTGGGGAGCATCATGGTAAGAAATGTGAGGGAAATCCCCTGGGATGATTACACTGAGGCGATTCCGGCCTTTCTGACGATGATCATGATGCCTCTCGCCTTCAGCATTACAGAGGGGATTGCCTTTGGATTTATCGCCTTCGTTTTTCTGAAGACCGTGACCCGTCAGTGGCAAGAGATCCCCTGGCCACTCTATCTCTTTGCGGGCCTCTTTCTCGTCCGATACATGTTCGCCCGCCTCTGAGTGGGGTGTCGGGTGTTAGGTGTCAGCAGTCGGCATGGACAATTATGGTTCCTGGAACCTTTTTCGGTCACCAGCTAACGGTGCTGAAGGAAGCTGTCGGTTCAGCCGTTGAGAAAGTAAATGTCCGGCTTGTCCAGGACTCCAACCTTCTGCATGGTCTCTCGCAGATCCGGGGACTCTGCAAATGCCTTCGCGCGTTTCAAATCCTGTGCCTCAAAAAGGAGGACGACTTCGTTCGAGTCGTCAGCTCCCCGAAGAAGGTACTTCTCCGTGAGACCTGCCTCCACGCGCTTTGAAAGGTGAGCATCGTATCCGGGCTTCCATTTCGAGAAGTCTCGAACCTTGTGCCGGACGAGCATGTAGTGAGCCATACAAATCCTCCTTTCGGTTGACGTGCTCGTTGAGGAAACCATTAGTGGCGCTAACAGAGCCTAACGCCGGGCGTCGGCTGCTGCCGGAAGCCGGGGCGAGGCACAAGCGGAGGCTGTAGGCAGTCAGCTCCAGGCCTTGGTTCGGCGGCGTTCCTGTTCGGAGCCTAGCCAGACACTATTGAAGGTGCGTGATGACAGTGGCGCTCGACACCCGCGGAGCACTGGCACCCGCGTGCGCGGCATTCTTTGCCACCCAGTCTCTCGCCTTCTGAATGCTCTCGTCTATTCCGGCTTGATCCTGGCACACAGTCACCGAGAACCCGCCATCACCACTACGGGCCAGTGTATAGCTCACCAGGCCCTTGACTGTTCGAAGCAGGCTTTCGACATCGGTCTTGTTCTTCTCCAGCACGTCGAACAACTCTTTGGCTCCCTTTCCTGAATATTCCCTGATGACTACTTGCATGATGCCCTCCTCCCTTTCGTTCGTTTTACCTCTGTATCTCGTCTAAGTGTTGGCCCGTGCCAGTACTTTCCATCCCTCCTTTCCACGCAGCGACGTGCACCGCGTTGGTCGCCGCCGCGATGCACGTCCCTCAATCATCTACCTGCCACACGTCTTGGACGTGGCCCTCATGGATCTTGCCGCGGTCATCCTCGATGGCGACAACGCATTCGAATGGAACACTCCAGGGAGGCCGTCGCCCGGCGCCCGCGACCGTGCCCTGAAGCTTGAACCGGATCATCATGATTGCCCGCCGGATGTGCTGTATCTCGACAACTTCACTGGCTAGGTGCTTGGGAAAACAACGCACGTGAATCTGGACCGATTCGGCGACTGGCGGTGACAACAGGCTGGCCGGCTGGGCAGCACCGGTCAGGAGATCTACCGTGAGTTTGCTCGCTCCCGATGCCGCAGCTGCCCGGGCAAGATGGTTCATAGCGTAGTCGTCGCCGACCCAGTTCATGAGGCTCAAGTCCTGGTTCAGCGGCGGCGAGAGGCCGTCCGCTGGAACCGGTTGTTATGCCCTATCATGTTCTTTCAACCTACACTCAAACAGCTTGCCTTCCTCTCTAACAATATTCCAACAGTCACTTCTAATTATCTTCTCCCTCGCGGCATTTACCGGTTGATGACCACTTTCGATGAAGAGAGTGCCACCGGGCTTGAGCAAGCGATGCAACTACCTGAGAAACCCACCGGCGTCTTTCACATGATGGAACATATCCAAAGCGTAGATAACGTCTACCGATTGGCTGTCTATATCAACCGGGTACCCTGTTGACAAAACTGGGACCACATTTGCTAGCTTCTTCTTTCTTACCTTTTCCTTGATTGATCTGATCGCCAGCGGGTGAACATCAACAGCGTAGACCTTGCCGGCATCACCGACTATTTGAGAGGCCCGCTCAATATAACTTCCTGGTCCACACCCGAAATCCACAACGGTTGAGCCATTTTCGATGCCGAAACCATCTATCCGTTTACTTACAGAGGCAAAAGCATCTCGCAGTGAGATGAAGAGAGAATAGACGCGAAATACAGAATGTGGGATGTTGTCACTTTCGTATCCCAATAGTGTTCGTAGCACCCTCATGATGAACGCCCTTCTTAACCTAAGCGCATAACGTTTAAGCTCAGCGGCTGACAGGCCGCTGAAGCGTATGGTTAGGGCTCCACACAAGTATTTGCCTAAGAACAACAGCACATAAAGCACCCAAAATGGCCGACAATGGATATGCACTCCAAAGTCCGATCATCGCGGGCCAGGTTATTTTGATCATCAGGACCATGACTAAACCAATGCACCCACCTGCCATGCCGAAAGCTATACCGCCAGTCCACCCTTTACGTCTCAATAGAAACCACGTAGGAATTCCAAACACGATAGCCCCGATGTAAGCTACCGGTGTAACCAGATAAAAATGCATAAACACAATCGTCCAGCCCTCAGTCCAGGCATTGGGTAACCAGCGGTGGATCAACAAGCTTTCTAGGAGAAACAACACGGGAGCCGCCAGTGGAGCGAGAATGAATGCAAGGAGAATCCTTAGTGGTTTCATGGAGGCCTAACGGTCCTGCATTTCAGCGGCACCGCAACCAACTGCGGCGCTACGATTGAACCTCATGCAGAAGAACTACTACCGATGCGGCGGCGCCCGTTGCAAACGCTTGATAGGCGTCACCCGCTCATGAACCCGAGATCGTGGGGCTCCGCGTATGCCTGGTAGCACCCGCCGCACAACCAGTCATCGTTGCGGTCCACGTAGCCAACGCTACCAGGATCAATGTGAGCGTTGCAGAGGAAGCAGTGCTCATGATCCCACTGGCCTGCGGCCAGTTTTTCGTTGCCTTCGGGTTCGCCCGTTGCTTTCCGCACAATCCTCTGACCGGCCACACGACGCTCAAATGCGTCAGCCGCTTGGAATATGACTCGGCGCCACTCATGCTGGGTGTCTAGGATGGCTGCGATGTGTCTCGGTTCCCAATACCCATCGATCCACGGGTGGGTGGCTCCGACGGGCAACCCAGAGGGGCGCTGTGGATCAAGGGTGTTGAACTCAGCGTCGTGCGTCTCCCGATCCAGAGATTCAAGATCGCCAACGAGGAACTTGCCCGGGGACAGGTAGAGTGCACCGCGTCCCTCCCGCACGCCATCGAGATGGTTGAAACACCCGGACAGGATCCAAACCGCTCCTCGCAGCTCTATCTCGGTGACGGTGAACTGTGGAAGGTTGCTGAGTTGCATCACGAGCTTCCACCGTGGAGGTGCCGCCTAACGTGTAGCTTCAGGGGCTGACGATCAGCAAGCGAAGCGCCACCGGCCAGCGGTCCCCTGGAAGCGCGAGTTAGCCCTCATTCGTGGCAACTTCAGCCGTAGACCTTCGGTGGGTCTCCGGCGGCGGTGGCTTGAAGGAACGCCGACGTTTCGGGTTCAATTGCGGCCGGCGGAACATGCACGAGCACCATGCGCGCAAACTCTGGCAGACCAACCAACATTGCCGATACCCGAGCAACCTCACCCGACCGCGTTTCTAGCTTGAACCACTTCATCACCGGCGCGTACCGTACGCGAACGACCTCAGACCACTTGAGGCTGCCGCGCTTTCCAGTGAGACGACCGTAGTTCATGCCCTCATTTGAGACTTCGTGCCGTGCTAAGAAGTAGTCTGCGACCATTATTAGCGATAGCGCCGCGAAGCCGAGGAAGACCGACGTGGTGAGTGTGGTGGTGGTCTTGTTGGCGTAGACGTTCGAAATGACGGCGATACCGAAGAAGAAGGCGAAGCCAATGAGGCCAATGATGAGCGTGCTTGGAGGGTGAACCAAGCGGCGTGCCTCCGATTCAGGCCTGGGACGATGACGACTCTTTGCGACCCAGCCCATGACGAGTGCCATGACGATCCCCCAAATCGTCCACTGGAGCACAGGTACCCACCACGGTTGATTCATCGCTTGGCTCAGGGGCCTGACGGTTCAATTAACAGGCGGCGCAGCGCAGCAAGCCGTCCTGGTTGAATTGATTGTTATGTAGCAATATCTTTTTCATGTTCTTTTGATATTTGTTTCTTTGATTTCTTCGAAACATCCTTCACATATTGCCATTACTTGCGCAAAACCTTCAGAGCGATCATTCCATTCGCCTTCTTCCGTTAATACCTTATCGCATTCATCACACCATGCATTTTTAAAAGGCCGATCTTCGTCCGGTGGTTCATGGGGCTGATTAAAGCGTAGTCCTTCTCCGTGTTGAAGGTGTTTGCAAATGAATGTCGGCCGTCGTTCACCATGGCGTGGACATTCCATAAGACTATCTTTGTGAAGAGGACGACGCATACTTCCTTCTTGCTACATAAACTATTGAGTATGCTCTTCAGTATATTCCCGTCGCTGAATCTCTTGCAGATGGGCGAATTCTCCTTTGGTTTCAAGGACTTGTCAAGACAATCCTTGGTCCCTGCCGGGGCGTGATACATTCGTCAATATAATCCTCTTATACCTGCCATTGGGCGGCAGGTCAGGTGGATACTCCGTCGAGTCACATTCACGTATTCAAGCCTGACCCCTCACTCCCCTCACTCCCTGACCCCCACTCCCTCACTGTGCTCCTGCTTGGCGGAGCAAGTCCACCATGGTGTCGTATCCGCGTGCGCGGGCCAGCGCAAGAGGCGTCTGTCCGTTTCCATCCGCCAGATTAAGGTTTGCTCCGGCCTGAACCAAGGCACTGAGCGTATCGGTGTGCCGCGGACCACCATCGCCGAGCACGATCGCTTCGATGACCGCTGTCCAGCCAAGATTGTTGACGTGATCCAGAGGTGCACCGGCGCGAATGAGTATCCGCACAACTTCTGCATGGCCCAGGTGTGCGGCGGCGATTAAAGCCGTCCCATCGTAGCGGCTGGTGATGTTCTTTGCGCTGGCGCCCAGTGCAAGAGCCAATTCGAGGCTTTGAACATCATTGGCGACAGCCGCAATTGTGACGATGTCGTAATGGTCATTTTCCAGGGCATTGGGGTCTGCTCCAGCAGCGACCAGCGCGCGCATGGCCGCATGATGTGCGCCAAAGGCCGCTACGTGTAGCGGAGTGCGACCATGGGCGTCCCTCGCATCGACTTGTGCGCCCGTTGCGGCGAGTACCTTGATCTGAGCCGCATCTCCTCGGGACGCAGCGGCCAGCAGTCCCGTGTATCCGGCCTTTTCGGCAGATGAGGGAGGGACCTGTGCATACGACGCAGAGGTCCAGCAGGCGATGAAGAACATGAAGCTTGTCCACCGGACAGCTTGAAATATCGACATCACAATAACCTCCGCCCAACTTTATCAGCCAAGGGGGTCAATATCAGCCAAGGGGGTCAAGTCTCCGCTTGA
>CAYGBT010000002.1:0-52263 GCA_964348275.1 uncultured bacterium | reverse complement strand
AACTTTATCAGCCAAGGGGGTCAATATCAGCCAAGGGGGTCAAGTCTCCGCTTGACTCATGTTCCCGTTCAGCATTTCCGCCACCAGCATAGGAGTTCGTCCAGCCTACTCAGGCGAAACGAGGGGAGACCCACCCCGGGCCTGCCGATTCCTGGCCGCTATCTCAGTTGTGTTGATGGCTGTTAGCTGACTGCTGAGCGCTTGTAATGTGCTGACAGCTGACTGCTGACTGCGCCAAGTTCACATGAAGTAGCGACGGTCGTTCGAATCGGGGTAGAGCTTGGCGACCCACTCACCGTAACCGTTGAAGATCTGGGTGGGACGCCTCTCGTCGCTCCCAATCATGCGCTCGGTTGCCTGGGACCAGCGCGGATGAGCGAATCCTGGATTCACGTTCGCCCAAAAGCCATACTCATCAGGGGCAAGAGTTTCCCAGAACGTATTCGGACGATCTTTGACAAACTCGATCGCGACGATGGACTTGATGCTCTTAAACCCGTACTTCCAGGGAACGATAAGGCGGATGGGCGCCCCGTGCTGCTTGGGCAGCGGCTTGCCGTATATGCCGGTCACCAGCATGGCGAGATCGTTCATCGCCTCGTCCATCGTCAATCCTTCGACGTAAGGCCACGGAAGCCAGAACCGAAGTTGCCCGACGGCCACCGTGCGGTCAAGGAACGTGGTGAGCTTCACAAACCGTGCTTCGCTCTTGGGCTCGACCGCCTTGACCAGGGCGGAAAAGGGGAAGCCGGTCCAGGGGACGGCCATCGCCCATGCCTCGACACACCGAAAGCGGTAGAGGCGCTCCTCGAGCGGCATGGAGCGGATCAGATCGTCAATGTCGAACACTCTGGGCTTTCGCACGAGCCCCTCCACCCGCACCTGCCAGGGTCGCGTCTTGAGGCGCTGGGCAAGCCACTGAATCGTCTTTACGGGGCCAAACTCGTAGAAGTTATTGAACGTGGCGGCAACGGTTTCTTCTGTCAGTGGTCGATCGAGGGTGAACGCCGGATTTCTTTTGGCGGGATACAGGTCAAGGGTCCGGTCCGCCGGCTCCTCGGCCGGCTTTTCGGCGGCACCGGCCAGTGCGGCCCCGCCGCCGATTCCACCTGCCAGCACCCCCAACGCGCCCATCAAGAACCGGCGACGATCTATGAAAACCGACTCGGGCGTCACATCTCGTTCCGGGATCGCCCAGTCGGGCTTACGCAGATAATGCATGACCCACTCCTTTTCACCGTGTGAACAGTCAGCTATCACCCGCCAGAAAACGGCATTCAACTATTAGACGCTCGTAGCCGGAAGCTGGTTGCTGGCATTCTGCTGACCGCTTAGTCGATCTCGATCCGCGAGACCATCTTGGCGTCCCAGTTCATGCCGAGTCCGTTGAGCTCATTGCTGATCTTCCGACCCTGTTTGTCGCCAGAAAAAGCCCGCTTCCAGGCATCCAGGCTGGCGTAGTTTGGAACCTCCCAGAGGGCAAAGTATTGGGGGCGTGAGCCGAGGAGAATGTCCCGCGCAAAAAAACCGGTAAACCTGATCTCGGGAAAGGCCTTTCGAAAGTGGTTGACGAATTTCTGGTAAGCCCGGGTAATCTGCGTACGGTTCACGCCGGGCCGGGGATCGAATTCGACCATATAGAACATCATAGCTGACTTTACCCTCCTTCCAGCGGCAAGATGTTTCAGTCAACCCAATGATCGTTGCTGCTCGATTCGGCCACCACACCAGTCAACCAGATGGGCGTTGGTAGAAGGGAAGAGGAGTAACTTCGGCCGGGACGCGCTCTCCGTCGATTTCGACGTGAACGATTGTCCCAGGTTCGTGCGCCTCACGTCGGAGCATTCCGAGGGCAATAATCTTTCCCAGGGTGGGGGAGAGGGCGGCGCTCGTAATTTTCCCGATCTCTTTGTCTCTATGGAGGATCCGATCCCCCCGGCGTGGAATCCGCTCGCGCTGAATCGTGAGCCCAGAGGTGCGGCGGTTGACATGTCCCCGGTGGGCAATCCGGATGACGAACTCCTGTCCGATATAGCATCCCTTGGTGAAGCTTACCGCCTTGTCCTCAATCCCCGCCTCTTGGGGGAAGTTTTCGACGTCAAAGTCGACGCCGAACCAGGGGATGCCGGCCTCCAGCCGAAGGGTGTTCAAGGAGGACACCCCCGCGGCGGTGGCGCCGGCCTCTTGAAGGGCCTGCCACAATGTACCGGCCCTGTCCGCGTTAAGCGCCAGCTTGTATCCATCCTCTCCGGTCATTGAGGTCTGGAACACGCGGCAGACATGATCATCGAGGGACAGCTCGGTGCATTGGTGCTCCCCGGCCGGCAAATCGGCGCCTGGCAAGAGGCGCTGGAGGAGCCTCGTCGCTTGGGGTCCTTGAAAGGCCACAAGGGCATGGTCCTCGAGCTCCTCAAAGGTAACGTCATCAGCGATGATGTATTTGTTCAGGTGATCCAGGGCCTGCTCCTTCCAGCACGAATGCAGCTCCAAGAGATGGTAGTCGGGAAAGCTAAGTACATCCAGGTCGGCCACGATCTTGCCTTGAGGAGTTAGCAGGCAAGCGTAGCAGCCCTGACCTATTTCGAGCTTCCCGATGTCATTGGTGAGGATCCCGTTCAGGAACCTCGTGCGTTCGGTGCCGGTCACGCGGTAGAGAGCCCGGAAGGACAGGTCGAGAAGTCCGGCGGACTCACGGACAGCTCGATGTTCCTGGATGGGGTCCTGGTATCGGTCTGGCAGCTCCCATCCCCATTCTTGCTCAAAGGTCGCTCCGAGGGAGCGGTGGAGGTCATGGAGGGGGCTTCGGTATACCATGGTTCGTTTTCTCAATTACCCGGCTTCCGCGCCGAGGTACTTCTGCAGAAGGGCGGAAAGGTCGCGGGCGAGGACCTCTTTGGTCACCACCTCGTTGCAGAGAGGGTGCAGCGGTGCCGTCTGCTTCCAGGCCGCGTGGGTGGTAAAGGCGAGGAGGGGAATGGGTGCGGTCTCCGTCTCGGTTCGCAGCTGCGTCAGGGACGCTTCGAGACTTACCCGCTCGGCAGTCAGATCCATGATCACGAGAGCAGGAGAGAGTTCCCGCGCCTTTTGAAAAAGGTCATCCGTCGTACGGGAAATCGTCGCCGTATGTCCCAGATGATTTGCTGTATCTTGGATCTTCGTGGAGAAGAAAATGTCTGGAACATAGGCCAGGATCGTTTTACCGTCCTGTCCCATGGAAGGTTTCTCTTTCCGTGTTATGGATTCGCCCAGTACCGGTGGTACTCGGCCAGATAGGTTAACGTATCAAGCTTCAGCATGCGATCCAGGAACATGATGCCCTGCAAGTGATCGTGCTCATGCTGGATCACGCGCGCAAAGAAGTCTTTGGCGGTAAAGTCGAGCCGTTTCCCTTCACGATCGTACGCGCGCACCCGCACCTCGCGATGCCGAGGGACCTTTCCGCGGACGTCGGGGATGCTGAGGCATCCTTCCCAGTCTTCATCCTTCTCGTCGCTCACCGGCTCCACCGCTGGATTGATCAGGACGGTGAGGGGGATAGTGGGTGCCTCGGGGTAGCGGGGGTTCTCCTGGGCCTCGATAACCAGGACCTGGAGGGATTCGTGGACCTGCGGCGCGGCCAACCCGACCCCGCTGTACTCCCGCATGGTCTCGATCAAATCTTGGATGAATTTCTGGAGAACCGGCGAATTAATCGAATTAACCGGTACAGGGTCGGCCGGGCGACGGAGCATCGGATTTCCCATCTGGGCGATCTTTAGAATAGCCATGGTCTCTCCCCGTCAGTGCTCGAACTTAGGGTACCAGATTGGGCAAGGCCCTGCAAGATGTGCAAGTACGCGGCGCTTTCCCTTTTGTCGGCTGGGGATACTCTTGGGTGCGTCCCTCCTGCTCATTTTTGTTGACAGCGTTGACCCTCGTGGAGAAAATGGGGCGGATTTTTCGGAGGTCTCATGCCCCAGGTGACCGTCGATATTCCACACCTCAAAAAGATCGCCCAAGAGCTCAGGGTCGATGTCATCCGGATGTTGACCGAGGCCGGATCGGGTCATCCCGGCGGTTCCCTCTCTGCCACTGAGATCGTTACCGCGCTCTTCTTCCACAAGATGCGTCACCGATCGGACGACCCTTTCTCGCCGGATCGAGACCGCTTTGTCCTCTCCAAGGGTCACTGCTGTCCGATACTCTACGCGGCGTTGGCGAAGACCGGGTACTTTGCGAAAGAGGAGCTCCTTACTCTCAGAAAGACAGGAAGTCGCCTGCAGGGCCATCCGTACCCGGGCCCGCCCGGTGATCGGCTCCCCGGTGTTGAGGCCGCCACCGGTTCTCTCGGTCAGGGACTTTCGATTGCCATCGGTATGGCGCTGGCGAGACAATTGACCAAGAAGACGTACCGGGTCTACGCGTTGCTTGGCGATGGAGAGTGCCAGGCGGGCCAAGTCTGGGAGGCGGCGATGCTGGCTCCCAAGTACGCCCTGGACCACCTTTGCGCTATTGTGGACCAGAACAAGATTCAGAACGACGATTTTGTGGAGCGGACGTTGAGTCTCGAGCCCTTCCGCGAGAAGTGGGAGGCCTTTGGCTGGCATGTGATCCAGGTGAACGGACACGAGATTTCAGAGGTGCTGCAGGCACTTGAGGAGGCCGAGACGGTCACGGGGAAGCCGAGTGTTATTGTCGCCGATACCGTCAAGGGAAAGGGCGTTTCCTTCATGGAAAACAATCCCGATTGGCACGGCAAAGCGCCCAATCGAGAGGAGGGTGAGCGCGCCATTCGGGAAATCTTAGCTGCACCTCTGTAAGGGCGTCCTCCGTCGACCGATGACCGTTGACCGATCAGAGGAGAACTTCTTTTTCGGTCGTCGGTATTTGGACATCGGTCATCGGTTGTAAAGGAGCGGAGCATGGGAGGAAAGGCAACCCGCGTGGCGTTCGGCGAGGCCTTGCTCAAGATCGCCGCTAAAAACGATCGGGTCGTCGTGATCAATGCCGACCTGGGTAAGTCGACCAACACCGTTAAGTTCGTCGAGAAGTACCCTGATCGGTCCTTCAACGTGGGAGTCGCCGAGGCCAACATGATCGGGATTGGGACCGGTCTGGCCCTCGAAGGACTGATCCCCTTTATCTGTACCTTTGCCAGCTTTGTGACGGGGCGTTTTGAGACGATCCGGGTTTCGTTGGCTTACATTCATGCCAACGTGAAGATCGTGGGGACCCATGTGGGGATCGGGATTGGGGAGGACGGGTACAGCCAGATGGCCCTGGAGGACATTGCCCTCATGCGCTCCCTCCCCAACATGGTGATTATCCAGCCCGGCGATGCCGTCGAGACCGAAGGTGCGGTCGAGTACATCGTGGGACACCAGGGACCCATGTTTCTCCGGCTGACCCGCCAAAAGGTGGAAGATGTCAATCCCCCGGACTATCGGTTTGAGTTTGGAAAAGGGGTGATCCTGGATACCGGTCAAGGAGAGGGGCGGGACCTAACCATCATGGCCTCAGGGGGCACGGTCTATAATGCCCGTGAGGCCGCACGCCAGCTGCGAGGTGAGGGTATCGACACGCGGGCCGTCAATATCCATACCATCCAACCCATCGACGTGGAGCTGATTTTCGACAGCATTCAGCGGTCGGGACGGATCCTGACTGTCGAGGATCACGGCCTTCGAGGTGGGTTGGGCAGTGCGGTCTGCGAGGTGGTGGCCGAACGGGGCGAAGGGATTGTCCGGCGGATCGCGGTTCGGAATTTCGGGGAATCGGGAGACCCGGAGGTCCTGTATAAGAAGTTCGGGCTGTCCACGGAGAATATCGTCACCGACTCAAAAAAGCTGGTCAAGAAGTAAGGGTGTGATGAAGACCCAAAGCGTCTATCTCGTGGAGCCGGGTTGCGTGGAGCTCCGGGAGCGGGAGATCAGCGTGGGTCCGCGCGATGTTCTGGTCAAAGGATTTCAGGCTTCCATCTGCGGCACCGACAAGATGTTCTTCCAGGGCCAGCGACCGCCGCCTAACCCCGTGTCCAAGGGCAAGGGATTCGCGGAGCGGCACACGGGCTTTCCTCTGCCCCTTGGGCACGAGGGGGGCGGTGAGGTAATCGAGGTCGGGCACGAGGTGAAGGCATTCGCTTCCGGCGACAGGGTGATGGTCCTGGGCTGGCATAATGTGATGAGCGAGTACTGGGTCGCACCCGAGACAGAGATCCTCAAGATTCCCGATGAGATCTCCTTCGCGGTGGGCGCCCTGGGCGAGCCGCTTTCCTGCTCCGTGTATGCAGGGCTGGAGTCTGGCGTTGAGCTTGGTGATTGGGTTGCCGTCGTCGGGATGGGCTTCGCCGGGCAGGTGATCGCCCAGGTGGCAAGACGCAAGGGAGCCCACCAGGTGATCGCCATCGACGTCGTGAAGGAGAAGCTCGCGTTGGCCGAGTCGCTCGGGGCAGATCGGTGTGTCAACGCGGCCCTTGAGGATCCGGTCGAACGGATCCTGCAGTGGACAAGTCTGCGCGGTGTAGACGTCGTGATCGAGGCGGCGGGAACCGAGCAGGCTGTGAACACGGCGAGCGCCATTCTCCGGAGCGGGGGGATCCTGGGCATCTACTCGTGGATCGTGGACCCCGTCCGGCTGAACATCTCGCGCTGGCACGATGACGGCTTCGATATCCGGACGCTGGCGCTGATGCACCGAGTCGGGCCTGACCGGCACTGGTGGCTACAGCGCTCGCTGGTACCGGTAGCCCAGGGAATGGTCCGCGTCGAGCCGCTCATCACCCACCGCTTCCCGCTGGAGCGGGTCTCTGACGCCTTTCAAGCCGCCGTCAAGGATCCCACCGCCTGCAAAGTCATCCTCAACATCCCCTAGCTGTTCTTCCCATTCCGGCACGTCTTACAGCGCACCTCCCTCTTGACCTAGGCTTTAATATCTCCCGGTTGGGATGATGTTCTGAGTCTTCACAGAGGAATAAGGGATTCGGGGGGATGATGAGGGGACGTTTAGGAAGTCGCCGTTGCGCCGAGCTGGCCGATGTAGCGTCGATACTTTGAGAGGCCCCCCTCTCCACCGAATCCTTGAAGCTGCACTCCGTGGTGGAATCGCCCCTCGCCCATCGATTGGGGGTGCCCCCACACGATGGTCCCTTTCGCAGTAATTGGTCCGGTAGGAAGCGCCAACCCGAGCTGAATGGAAGTTCCGGGCGCTACCGTTTTGGGCAGCAAGAGCAGGAGGCCGCCCAGGCTGACGTTGCCGGTGCGTCCCACGACTTCCCAGGTCCTGGTTTCATCTTCACGGACAAGGCACCGGACCGGTATCTCTGCGAAGTGACGGGGATGGCGGCGGCGTCTCTGCATCGGGGTCTCGCGCCGAGCCACGTCCGCGGCCAATTCCACCATGCAAAGGAGGGTTTCCGGACGAAATGGCTTGGCCAGAAAACACTGGGCGCCGGCACCAAAGGCCTTTTCGGTATACTTCAGGTCCGACGAGGCGGTAATGCCGATCACGGGAATATCTTTGAGGTCGGGGTCCAGCTTCAGGCGTTGTAAGACGCTGATGCCGTCCATACCGGGCATCACCATGTCCAGGATGATCACGGCCGGCTTTGCCGTGTGGGCCAGCTCGATCCCTGATAAACCATCAGGGGCTGACAGGACCTCGAAATCCGCGCCAGCGAGAGTCGCAGTAACGAGCTCGCGGGATCGAGGGTCATCGTCAATGAACAAGATTGGACGATTGCGCATATGTTCCCCCTTGGCTCGTTCGAGCGGTGCAAGCGTTATGCCAACCCTCACCTTGTTACTGTTGCACGAAGTGGAGATAGATGGAGACGGCCTCGTCATTTGTCCTCAACTCGTCGTGCGTCAGTCCCGGTCTCTTGATGTTTTTCGCGCCTTTGAGAGCAGGACTGTCTTGATCCCTCACTGGCATGAAATACAGCCACCGGAGGTATAGGATGTCGGCCCCTGTCCCATCATAGATCGTCATATACCGCGTTGGGCCAGGCGCTTCTCTCTCCCCCTGAGAACCGTTCAGGTCCCTTAACCAGGTCGACCCCGGGGCCAACTCGTCGCATCCGACGAATTCATTCCAGCCGATAAGCCAGACCAACCACAAACGGCGGCAGACAGTGGTCCCGTGGTTCGGGCCGGCAATGGCCACAAAATCTTCGATGACTTGCGATAGCTCAGGATGTGCAGACAGCATACTCCGGGCAATCGTGACCCCCAAGGAATGGGCAATCAGATCGACCTTGGCGGCGCCGGTATAGGTCCGTACCGCCTTCACAAACGTGGCCAGGTCGGGGACGTTGGTTTGGTTGTCAGTCTGACATTGGAGAGGGGGAGGCAAGTGTTTGGTGGTCTTTCCGTTGTATGAGAGGGCCCAGACCTCTTGCAAGGAATAGCCCGCATCCAGGAAGCGCTTCTTCACACTGCGCCCCGGCTCGTCCCAATCGTCGGCATCACGAGCATTGCCGTGGACAAAGATGACCGGGCGATGGCGCAAGGGAGACCCCCTGGCGACGCCACCCCATCCTCCGAGGGGGTCGCCCCATTCGTGGTCCAGCAGGATTGGAAAGTCTGACGGGAAGGCGACATCCCCAGGGGGCGGCCGGCAGTGTCCCACCTTATGCGCGGCCCTGGCCTTCCCAGGGGGGAACAAGACAAGAATGCTAAGAAGGAAGACACAGGTCCAGTGAAGACTCATCCACCGGAAGATATTAAGTTCGTGTGAGCACTCCTTCAACCTCTTCCCCTGGTTCGTAAAACGTCGCCGCCGGCGAAGCGGGCCTCGCGACCCAGCGTTTCCTCGATCCGCAGGGCCTCGTTCCACTTGGCCATGCGCTCAGAACGGGAAAACCCTCCCACCTTGAGTTGCGGCACGCCCCAACCCACCGCGAGGTGGACGATAGTCACATCCTCACTCTCGCCCGAGCGGGCTGAGAGGATGGCGCCCCACCCGGCGTTGCGGGCCGCGGCGTGGGCCGCCCCCGTCTCTGTCAAGGTCCCCGCCTGATTCGGTTTCAGGAGGACGGCATTGCACGCGCCACGCGCTACCGCCTGCCGCACGCGGTCGGCGTTGGTCACCAGGAGGTCGTCGCCAACGATCTGCACCCGGTTGCCGACTGCCCGGGTGAAATTCGTCCATCCCTCTTCGTCGTCCTCGCCGAGCGGGTCTTCGATCGACACGATCGGGTAGCGGTCGAGCCAGCCGATGAGCAACTCCGCGAGACCGTCACTGTCGAGGACACGTCCCTCGAGTCCTAGCCGGTAACGTCTCTCTCTGCCGAGTTCCGAGGCCGCGACGTCGAGGGAAATTGCCACGTCGTCGCCAGGGATAAAGCCGGCACCCTCGAAGGCGCGGACGAGCATCTCGAGCGCCTCTTGATTGGAGGAAAATGTGGGCCAGAACCCCCCCTCATCGGCGACCCCCTGGAGGCGGCCGTTCTCGGCCAAAAGCTCGCCCGCTTTTCGGTAGATCTCGGCGGTCCACTCCAGCACCTGGTCAAAGCTGCCGGCACCCGGGGCGACGACCATGAAGTCCTGGATGTCGATGCACCGGCCGGCATGGGCGCCGCCACCGAAGATCTGGATTTCCGGTAGCGGCAGGACCGCCTCGTTCCCACCCAAGAGGTAACACCAGAGGGGCTGGCCTGCTGCGGCCGCCGCCGCATGTGCGACCGCCATGGACGTGGCGACAAGCGCGTTGGCGCCGAGCCGGCTCTTGTCTGGCGTGCCGTCGAGGTCAATGAGCACGCGGTCGACACCCGGCTGGTCTCCCGCGTCCAGGCCGTGAAGCGCGGCTGATATTTCGCTGTTGACGTGACCGACCGCGCGGCGGACGTCGTAGCCGCCGAGACGCGAGCCTCCATCGCGCAGGTCCAACGCCTCGCCGCCCCCGGTGGACGCCCCCGCGGGGGCGATGGCACGCCCTGTCGCGCCACCGGCGAGTCGGACCTCGGCCTCGAGCGTTGGCCGGCCCCGTGAATCCCATACCCGGCGACCGGTCACGGCCACGATTTTCGTCCTCGTCACAGCCCGATTTCCTTTGCCCAGGCGCCACGCACCGATTCAAGCCGATTGGGCGACGCCGCGAGCAGCGCCCGGGAGACACGGCGGACCCGGTCTTTGTCGGCCTCCTCGGTGATGTACTCGACCGGCGACTTGCCATCGATACGGGCTAGCAATAGACCAGGAAGCAGACGGGCGACCCGGGCTTCGAGTCCGGCCTTGGGCTCCCAATCGGCGAGAGAAAGATAGGCCTCCGCCATGGCCGCAAAACACGCCAAGAAGTCTTTTCCAGCGCGGGGCGTCCACACGCATTTCAAAAGAAAGTGGTTGAGGCAGAAGGCAAGGTCAAAAGCGGGATCGCCGTACCAGGCGCATTCCGCGTCTAGAAACACCGGGCCGTGGGGTCCGATCAGGATATTTTTGGGGCTAATGTCACCGTGGACCAGGGCGCACTTGACACCGGACGTCATATTGACGAGCGCTTGCAGCTCTGATGAAAGATCCGGGTGTCGCCGGCTGGTGGCGACCAGATATGGCTCCAGGCGAAGTGCGTGGAAAATCTCGTCGGTCGAAAAACGCGCTGCCACCGCGGTATCGCCTGCCGTGGCACGGTGGATGCCGGCGAGTGTCGTGCCCACGCGCCGAGCGAAGGCGACGTCCGCATCGCCGTCGCGCAGCCGCCCTTTCCACAGAGGATAATCGGCGGCATCAAGGTACGCCATGATGAACAACCCTCGCGTGGGATCGTGGGCGATCACGCGCGGGACCGCATGGGGATAGAGCTCGGCGATCGTCTCCAACCACGCCCGCTCGTATGCGTTACGCTCCACCGGCGCTTCCCATAGCGCCTCGACCTTGAGTCGCGGGAGCGCACGTTTGACGCACACAGGGCCCTGGGGGAGATCGACGCGCCAGATGTCCGACGACACCCCGCCGGACAACGGTACCATCGGCGGTGTCTCGCCCGAACCGACCAGATCAAGGCGGCGCAACACCTTGAGGATCTGCTGTCGCGCTACGATATCCGCGGCGACGTTCATCCGCCTCGATCCTCTTGCCTTACCCCATAGAGATCACGACGGTTATTGAATGTAAGCCAGACGGTGGAAGAAGTCACAAAGGGAAGAGCCTCGCGTCGATGCCTTTTGAGATCATGGGCTAGGGCTGGATCTTCCCGTATGCGAACAAGATTCGGGCGGTGTCCGTGCCGTCAATCACGCACATGCGGCAGTTGTTCCCTTGGGCATTGATCGATTCGATCTTCCCTTTCAAATCACGTATGACTCGTTCGTCGATTCCATCCACGTGCTGGATCACATAGAGGTCAGCAGGGACCTCTGTAAGCCCTGCAATCTGCTCTGCATTCTTTCCGCATTTTGTGATTGTCAGCTTTCCTTTTGTTTTCTTTCCTTTCAGCAAGAATGCAGTCCTCAACCGCTCCACACCCACTTTGATGTGTGCAGTGAATATTTCGGGCGCGGCTGCATCCGATTTTTCGCGGAGGGTCGTTTCTCCGATTATTTCCCGGAGGAAGGTTCGTATTTGATCTTCCGATAGCTTAAGCGGGACAAATTGCTTCACTTGCCTTGGGTTGATATCACGGGCTTTTGCAAAGGAGTCAATGTCCTCAACGAACAACTCCTCCGTCATTTCCACCGAATAGTCATTGACAGCATTGATCGTCTTTTCAACAGCGGACAGCTTACCCCTGATATCATTGGTCAGAGCGCTCACCTTGCCATTGACACCACTTTGATAAGACAAAGATCCTCGGGCTTCCTTCACGCGGATGGCTTCCAGGGGAGTGGGGAATATTTCCTGCAGGATGGCCAGACACTTATGAAACCAATCCACGTATTGATCTTTCCACTCGGGGACATGGTTTTTTTCAGAGAACTCACCGGTGTCCTTCGCAGCAGTGTACTCGCCCATGACCTTGTCGAGAAGGACATTCCCCGAGACGATCATTTCGTGAATTCTCTCTCTCGCTGCATTTGCGCTTATTTTTAGTTTCATGCCGGTCATAAATCGACACCACGCCCTCATCCGGACCGGGAGTTCAGGCGCGGGAAGTTCGGTTCGCTGGACCGCAGGGTGGGATATTACTTGTGTTCACCGGGGGGTGAGGAAAAATAGGCTTCGGCCCCTTTCTGTATCTCCTCGGGGGTGATGTGTCGCGTGCGAGCCGAGATCGACCACTCGCCGGTCTTCGCTTCGGCATGCATCACCTTTCCATCGGGACCGGGCATGCGGTACAGTTCCTCGGCTCCAAAGGCCTGCTTATAGAACGCGATCGCCTGGTCAGCATTCTGCACGACCAGGTGTGGTGTGAGCGAATGAAAACCATCGGGAATTGGCTTCACCGATTTCGCCATGCCCTCTCCTCAACCTGCAGGGTGTTACTATATTTTTTCCTTTCTTGATCCCTGGCCTGATAGCCGTCCATCCAGACGTCGAGGGGTACGATCTCCGGCGGTCGTCCGTTGTCAAAGAACCAGGAGTCGACCGCAAAAGCACTCCCGGTTGTTTTCTCCACTAAGACCGCCGTGTTATGGGGCCACAGCAAATCAAGAAATCCCCGATGCTGGGGATAGCGGAGCTCGTGCCAGGTGAAAAGACCGTCCTCCTGCATCATGAAGAGGTACGTGGTCGTATTCACGGTCTCGGCGACGCAGTCAAGCTGATTCGAGCCTTGCCATCGGTACTTGTTTCGGCCCCGGTCTCCCCACGTGTTTGCCTCGGGCCCGACGAGGGTTTCCAACAACGCGACCGCTTGAGCTACCCGGGCTCGCTCGGCCTCAGCATGAATCGGAGGGGGATTAAAAATCGTCCGCACACCCGCCCATTCCTGATCGGAAAGGCGAACGATCTGGTTGTTGACGCACCCGAAGTCAGTGCAGACAGGAAACTTGGCAGGATGCGGGCTTGTTACGTTATACTTCGAAAGATAAGCTTGCGGGGGCTTACCGGTTGTCGCACAGGCGCCTAAAACCAGTCCCACACCGGTCACAAGGACAATTTCCCATCTCTGTCTTCGCATAGCGTGCACCCCTCTCAAGACAGATTGTAGGGGAGAATTATGAAAGAGACGTCCCCTCCGGAGAAGTAGGCTGCCTCAATATGATAAGGGAAGCGCGACACCTCCTGCAACCGAAAACAGATAGCCTGCATTGCGTCCACCGGACGTAATCAGATCCTGCTTTGGATCTTGGACACGATGAGTTTCGAAATGGCGACGAAACCGACAAAGAGGATGGCAAACTGCACAAAGGGATGGTCCTGGAAGAAAAGGGCTCCACCCACCGCGCCGAGGGCCACAGCCAACGCCACTTCGCTGAACTCTGAGGCGAGCGTGTGGTAGGGGTCTCGGCCGACGATTATCGGTACCCAAGGATCCACGCCGAGCTCGAGACGCGTTTGCAGGTCCAGGGTAACCCAAGGCAAGCGCAGATCCTTGTCCTCAAGCTCAGGGCAACGCCAACCGGTAATGGTGTTGAGCATCGTATCGGACGGCAGGGTCTTGTCAGGATCCAGGGCAAGACAGCGCATGCTCTTGCAACATTTTTCGCTGCTGAGTAAGATCTTGTCTCCTGGTTGAATGCCGATAGCCTCCATGGAATTATTCGTAAGTCGCACGATGGGCTTCTCCATATCCTCTGACATGGCATAATGGACAAGGCAGATAAGGTATTGTTGTTTCAGCAGTTTTGCGAGCCGAGTTGGCCCGCGAAACTGCGAGCGTTGGACGACTATCGGGTACGAGAGGTCCCCGCCCCCGCCCGAATGATAGACCAATTCCCGCTTCTTCTTTCCCTGCATAATAGGCTCTAAACAAATCGCCGTGCGAAGGGTCTGGTCCATGTGAATGGTTTCATCGTCTAGTTTCTCGTCGACACTCAGGCACGCTAACACCGAGGCTTCGCCGTAACTGACCTTGAGATACGCTTTGTTCCCTACATTGAGCCGGGCCATGTTGCCGGGCGACAACCGCACAATGTAGGTCCCCTCCGAGCCAGGCCGGTGACTGGTAGGATAGACTCGGATGCATTCGATAGACGATTCGGCCGATTGTCCACTCATGATTTTTCTTTCCCGGTCATTCCGGAACGTCCGCTTATCCGTTATGCATCGACCAGTTGGCCGTTCGTATCCGCAGCCAGCGCACCCATCTGGGTGTCGAGAAACGTGGTGAGTGTACGCCGTAGCCCCTCGTCTATGAGGAGTTGGCGATGACGTTTTTCAATGGGTTCGCCAACGAGGATCCCAGCCTGATCAAAGACGAGCGACAGCACCTCCGGCTCGTCCATGATGGGCCAATCGGGCCCTTTGCGGGCAAACATTTTCAAGCGGATTGGTTTGCTTTGAAAGCTTAGGATTTCGCGGTCCAAATAGGTGGTGAGGTTGCCAATCTGTGGGCCGCCGTCTATACTGAAGTGCCCAGGGACCGGGATGCGCTGATAGAACTCGCCAACCCCCTCCGTTTGATCCATTCGAGCCAACTGCTCGTCGGTGAGCATGGTGACCGATAGCCAGGAGACAGCACCGGGCTGGTGCAAGTACGTGGCGGGTAAGGCCCCGTACGAGACCAACCGGCGCGAGTAAACGACGGCCGTATCGGTCAGGGTGCCGACGAAGACTGGAAGCGCCACGTCAGGATGGGCGGCATATTTTTCTGCGAGACGACCTGGGCAGCCATTGGAGCCGACAGCGAGAACCGCGTGTCGCTCGGTCATTGGGGCGTTCCCGCGTGCAGCGAGGAATGCGTCGAGTGTGGACACCCCGATGGGATCTTCGACCCACAGGTCAGCGTAGGTATCACCCCGGGGCGTGATTTCGTATACGGTTCCCTCGTAGAAGACATAGGAAAAGTCTGGCCTCAGGCCGGGGTAGGCGAGCGGTTGATTTTCTGCGCCAGGGAACTGGTCGGCAGGAAGGACAATCATGAATGGCAGCCTCCGATCAGTTAACGTCAACTTCTGCCAGTTTAGACGTGCCGTCTGATTCTCTGAGGCACTTTTCAGACAGATGGTCGCGAAGGCGGCCGGTTTCAGGAATGTTACCCGTGCGCATTATAGCACGACCTCAACCGGTTTCACCTCGTCGGCAAGGTAATCTCCCAAATTGAAAAAGCAGAATACTTCGCAGAAAGCGTTGTCTTGGGCTTCCGGTTGGGTGGTCATTGCAAACCAGATAGAAAAGTCAGCGGATGCCGGGGTGCCAGTCTTCCTTGCTGCCCTTTGATGACGCTGCCGTCTGGCTGTGTGACGGGAATCCACATGGGCGAGTGAACCACCGGCCACTGCCCCTTGGCTATATTGGTCGGCTCATCCCCCTGAAAGACCAGATAGCTGTATTTTCGATAATGAGGCAGCTTGCGGCCGAGACCCGGGATCGCTGAGATGTTGTCGGTGGCAACCCAGGTCAGGGCCAGATTCGGGTTGTCCGGACGGCGCGCACTCAGGACGACAGAGTGATCACCACGGCTGATTTCCTCCTTTCCGATCCGGACGCCGTCCCCGGGGACTGACACATCGTAGTTAGCCAACGCAGCGGCGATCTTGGGATGGAAATGATTCTCCCACCCCAGGACCCAAATCGCCCGGTCCGATGGGAGCATATCGAACTCGCTATCCCATTTCACTTCGAGTTGGCCAGTATGTGCCCGCTCCAAAGCTTCAGCAAGGTCCCGATATGCTCGTCGTCTCTCATCCGAAGCTTTGGCGGGAAGCAGCACCGTAATCTTATCCGCACCAAATGCTTGGGTCAGCGCCGGTGGGATCTCCCTAAGGTCTAACCGACGGAACACGTCGAACTCCGGATCCACATCCAATCGCCACGGACGGTCAAGCACACGAAGCTTGAGCTCCAGACGTTTGCTGTCCATTACCACTGTGCGTTGGGATGCCGTCTCGCGTCCTTGCAGGTGCACTGCAACCGGTATGCGCAACTCATATGCGGGGCCAGCCTGTATCTGTTGAACAACCGCAGTGAGCAAGTACCCTTGTCCCTCCGGCCGGACTTTGGCCTCGCTGACACGCAGTGATGGTGCACCGGGCCGGGTAGTCCACTGGGAAAATTCGGGGCCCAGGTCTTCTCCCGAAACGGCGGAAAAGACGTCCTCCAGATTGGAGAAGTTCGCGCGCCGAAATTTGTTCTCCCGGTAGAACTTTTGCAAACTTCGGGTGAATGCTTGATCGCCTAGACGTTGACGCAGCATATGAAAGAATATCAGGGCCTTGCCATATCCCACCGCCTCTGTCACTGAGCTGTGCCGGGAACGGAACGCCGTGAGTGGAAAATCCTTCGCCTGGGAGACGTAGTCGGTGTACCTCTGGAGCGCTGCACGGCGGTACGCCACTGCCGTTCCACGCTGCTCCTGAATGAGGTGATTGGCTAGATACGCCGTTAAGCCTTCACTCCAGTTTCCTGTCTCGTATTGTACAAAGACGCCATTGCCCCACCAGTTGTGCAGAATCTCGTGGGGATAGGACGAATGGAGGATAAAGGGAAGGCGAATCACCTTCGAGCCGAGCAGGGTGAACGAAGGCATACCGAAGCCGGTCTCCCAAAAATTTTCCACCAGAGCAAATTTCTTGTAGGGGTAGGGGCCGATAAGCTTACTGTACATCTCGACATATTGGACAGTAGCCTCCAGATACTTCTTCGCCAATGCTTCGTCGGGATGTCGAAGGAAGGCCATAGCTTGGACTTCATCCGATGCGCGGCTGTATTCGGTAAATGATCCCCCGATCAGGAAGATCTCGTCCTGCGGTTCCGGTGATTCCCACCGCACATGGATCCATTCGCCCTCTCGACTGTGCTTCGTTCTTACCCCCTGGCTGACCACGTCCCACCCTTCGGGGATTTGTACGTCGAGCGTGAAGGACACCAGGTTGTGATTAAACTGAGGATACCAATAGGATGCTCCTGTCAGATGAATGCCGTCGGAAGAAATGAGTCCCGGTGTCTGTCTGATGCTCCGCGCGTATCCTTCTCCCGGCTGCTCAATGGCATGAATGATCTTTCCGCGATACTTGATGACGAGGGACTTTTCTCCGGGAGGGAGGCTGAAGGCAAAATCCTCGACGGGGACAATTTCCGCGTTTCCTTTCGCTTCGCCGAGCTTGCGCTTCACATCGGGTTCAGATGAGACCACCTCCAGGCCGGCGTGCAGGTGAAAATCCACTTTTCCACCAGAATCAGCCACGAGTTTCTCGGGTAGGATAATCCTATCTTCGACGTGTATCCGGTGCCTCTTTGGTTCCACTAGAACTCTGAGTTCATGCCGGATCGGCTTCGCGTCAACCGAATAGGCGAAGCCAGCCACGACTACAATGCAGAGAGAAAGAGCACGAAGGAGTCTACTTGGATTGCTGGGTCTGCGCTTTGGGGAATCGTCTTGAGGCATTTCTCTTGCGAATTTTCGGCTAGGGGGATGTCGGGAGTCCAGCTAGCTCGGCGCTGACCTGCCAGAGTCGGGTGGCAAGACGCTTATCGTAAGAGAGTTTCGACGACTGTGCTTCCTTCTGATTGACGAAATATCTTCCGGTCACCCCTTCCGCCTCTGGCGAGGACGCCAGATAGATGGACGTTCGGGCGCCTTTTTCGGGGCTTATCCCCACGATCTTCGCCATGAATCGAATTGGGCTCGGTAGGTAATCGGCCAGCAGATTCGTCGCAACGCCCCCAGGATGCAGGCAGTTAACGGTCACACCTGTTCCCTCAAGCCTGCGGGCGAGTTCGTAGGTGAACAGTACATTGGCGAGTTTGGTCCACTTGTAGACATAGGTGGCGCGGTACGATCGCTCAGATTGCAAGTCATCAAAATCGATGGACGCTCCGCTATGCACCTGCGAGGTGACATTAACAATCCGGGCAGGAGCGCTGGCTTTGAGCACGTCGAGCAGGAGATTGGCAAGGAGAAAATAGGCAAGGTGGTTGACGGCAAACTGGGTCTCGAGACCCTCTTCGGTGACGGTGCGTGTTCTCGGGATGATTCCTGCATTATTGACGAGGACATGGAGGGTAGGGTATTTGGTCTTGAACTCGTCGGCGACTCGCCGGGTTGCGGCCAGCGAAGAGAGGTCAGCGAGTAGCAGGGACACCGATTCATTGCTGCTCTCTCGTCTAATCTCGTTAATAGCTGCTTCGCCCCGTCCCCGGTCGCGGCAGACCATCACCACATTCGCGCCCATCTTCGCTAGTCCCAGCGCAGTTGCTCTACCGATACCTGCATTGGCACCGGTCACCACGCATGTCTTGCCAGTCATGAGGTTTGCAGGCTCGGCCATGCCTTTAGCCCTCCTTTTCAAAGTGATAAGGGATATCAATTGTCCAAGACTCAATTGCTAGCGGTTGGCGTCTCAACTGCCGCCGACAACAAGGCTACCATGGCCACCCAATTTTGAAAAGCGACTCGGCAGACACTCGATTATATGCGGTGGTGTTCGGTAATTAGCGTTAAGGCGACCTTCTCACATTAATTATTTGTCGGATTCGTAACCAGTGGTCACCGTAGTCAGACAGGATGGGCTCGATGTGAGGGTTAATGTGCTAAATCGTAGGCGTTAATGTCGAAGTTGGCGAGGACCTCCGATATGGCGAGGAATCGCTTGTGGTTGCGCGTTCCCCGATTCTTATCGAGGAACATCGGAATCACGGTTTCCTTGAGCTTACCGTCGATCTGAACCCCCACCAGAGTGCCCTCGCCATCCACATAATCGGGTCGGAACGATTTGAGGAGATGGACCCCGACTTCGAATGCTTTTCGAAACTTCTCGCGGGCAACCGCTGCTGGAAATGCAGGTTCTCGAATGAAGAAGACCCCGCGGGGTCCTTCGACCAGTTGCCATCCTTGCCGTGGTTTGTACCTCTCGGGATCCCCACGGGTGTAGGCATCCGGCACCACCATGATCTGCGAGCGGCCGTCTTTCCATAATGTTAGTCGGTTTTGACCCCCGCCCGTCTCCCAGGACTGCCATTCCCAGAAAAGCATCTCGGCACCTTCAGGGACTGTGGTGCGCCCTGGTTGTGCGGCACAGCCAACAGCGAGGAGGACGCAGATTGCGAAAATGGAACTTTGCTTTTGATGCATGCTTATCTTATGTAGTAGCCGGAGACTCTCCACTTTCCATCATTGTCACGCATGGGTGTTACCGTCTCTACGGCAGAGCTCTTCCCTTCGAAGGATGTCTGATACTGAATTACGACGTAGTGACCATCTGGGGCACCCGGTAGACTGGTGAAGTATTGCTTAGAGCTCAACCTCCGGGAGAGGACCTTGCCAAGAGGCTCTCTCGCACCTCGAATCGTCGCCTCCCACTGGTCCCTCCTTACCGCGCCCTTAAAATAGGCAGCAGCGGTGTCCCAGCTCTCTGCGTATGCGCCTCCGTCAACCAAGGCAAGCCATGCCTCGGCAGCATGAACAGCCTGTTGCTCCGCAGCCTGGTCTGCCACCGCCGGTTGGAACAGCAACAAACTACAGAATATGCCCAGTGCGGTAAGTACTCTCATCTTCGTCTTCATTGCTCCCCCCTTTAATTCCCGCCGTCCGGCCGCGGAATGGTTGGCAAAATGAAAGGCTAGCCCGGGGACCCCCATAACCAGTAAGCAACAAGGGCCAAAACCATAATTCTGACCACGATACTAAAGACAGAGTGTTGGACGCGGGGTCTTTCACGCCATACCGGGAAAGGCAGCTCCCCTTGCCAGAAGCGTCCCCAGTTGAGACCAAACTGGTACGTGACGCCCTTTGCTTTGACGCGGAGGACATATCCGGGCATGAGCATCGAGGAGATCGAAAAGAGGACTGCCTCTTGGATCTCCTCATACGGGATCGTCCAGTCGCCGCACACAAGGGCGTGACGAGTTACGCGAAGCCTCGCCCGCCGAGCGGTGACCCAACCCAATGAACGCCGGACGTCATCCCTCTCGGCGGTTGTCGCCTTGGTCCAGCACTGGTGAAGAACCTCGTCCATTACGACTCGTGTGAATGGTTGATGTACCGGCTCACGAGAAGCGCCTGACCAAGCACTGCGATTAAAAATGCAATTCCTGGGCCTAAGTCGGTCCGCTATTGATCCTATTATTATTGTCACGCAACCGAGAGGTCCGGTATCCTTCTCTTTCGGAGGAGTCGATGGAAGCAAGGGGGGAGAAGTCAAAGAGGATTGCGAACCTGTACATCGGGACCTCGGGCTGGGCCTACGGCGCGTGGGGCGAGATATTCTATCCAAAGAAGGTCCGGTCCACATACGAGCGACTGGCTTTCTACTCCAAATCCTTTAACGCGGTGGAGGTCAACTATTCCTTCTACCACTTGCCCAAGCCCGAGACCTGCACCAAGTGGGCCCAGACCGTCCCGAAAGGGTTCCTCTTTGCCGTCAAAGCGAGCCGGTTCATCACCCACATCCGAAGGCTTGAGGGTGTCGAAGAGGCCTGGGAGAAATTTATTGCCAACATCCGAAGCATTGGGGATCACCTCGGCCCCATCCTCTTTCAGTTTCCCCCCAGCCTCCAGACTGATCAGGATCGGCTTGCCAAGTTTCTGGCCCTGGTAAAACGCGACCGACGTACTCCTCTGATCCGTCCCGTGTTTGAGTTCCGGCACCCATCATGGTTCAACAAGGCAACATACGACGTTCTACGTAAAGCGAGGGCGACGCTCTGCATCGCCCATTCATCGCGTTATCCTTGCGTCGAGGAAGTCACAGCAGATCTGGTCTACTACCGGTTTCACGGGCCGAAGGAGTTCTTTGCCTCGAAATACTCGAAGCAGCAGCTTCAGTCGTGGGCCACAAGGATGCGCCGCCATCTGGACACCGGGAGGACCGTCCACGTGTATTTTAATAATGACTGGCACGGGTATGCCGTGGAAAACGCGATAACTCTGCGCGAACTTCTCGAGGGAAAGGGACACAGGTAGACCGCTACTCCTTCCAGAAAGGACCGGGATGCTTGCCTTGGACGTAGTCGTTCAGGCGGTACATCAGCATCCCCCAGGTCGAGTTGCAGGATGCAAAATGGTCGGTGATCGAGCGCCAATTGCCATGGGCGAATTGGAGAATAGTCGCTTTGTCCCTCTGGGAGATCTCCCACGTGAGCTTCGTGGCCTTCGACTCGTCGTAATCTCCGAGGCACGTCCAGACGATCCGTTTTCCGGGCTTGAGCTCATCGATGCGCGTCCGGAATACAATCTGACGCTTGTAGAATCCGAATTCTGCTACACTCCCGATGCGCGGTTCGGCCACGCAGTCGGCTGTCCACCAGGCGCGGAGGCCATCCTGGTTTGGATTGCGTCGTAGACCTTTGCGGGAGAGGCGTCGATTGGGATTTGATGGTGCATCTCAGCCATTGTGGCCCCCTTTGTCTGTGCTGGTGTCAGTGTCATCCGCCGAGGAAAACGGAAAGAATCCCTCCCCGTGCTCTAGCAAATATAACGCTGACGCGTCTCCGGGCTTACGAATTTTTTGCGCTGAACCATCGGTGCCAATAGAGGTGGAGGCGACCACGTTCACGGACCATGCAGTAAGAGTGAGAAAAGGTTTTGTATGTTGCGTGCAAGAAATGCTGGACAGGTTGGATGAATGCAGCTATGATCGCACGCGGTCGGGGTACACACAGACCCCCTCGCGCCCGCGCCTGTAATGGGGCAGGCCAGGGTGGACCAGGTCTGAAGCTTACATCGGCGGTCGGCTTTGGGCTGGCGGGTACTGGGCCCGTGATGTTGGGTGCGCCGAGAAAGGAGGTGGTCCAGTCGTGAATATATTAATGGTGATCTGTGAGGTGGTGGCCTCCTAGGCCAGCGCACCCGTAACACCTTGGGTGGCTGCCTGGGAGGTCCAGGCACCACCGGCCCCGATGGTCCCGCTTTCACCGGCGGGGTAGCTCGGCAGCGCAAGCACCGACTATAGCTTCCATTGGGGCTTTTTTTTTGTCTAAAGCAGAGGGGCACTCAGGTTTGTCAGCGGGGGTCGAGGGGGAATGAGAGGATGGACGACGATAAAAAATTGGGGGCTCCCCTATGGGTCAGAGGCCCGCCCCCGAGGCCCGAGCTAGAAGGAGAGAGGCTATTTGTGTTCCCTTCGGTCGTAAAGGTGTGCAAAGAGTGTGCCAGAGCGCAACTCGAATGGAACTATTTGAATTTCAATTGGTCAAGTCGTAATGGGGAGGTCCTCTCGGCTTCAAGGAGTCCAAATTAGCCCTACCGATGCACGGGAATCATGCACCCTTCGCGGTGGTTCACCGGCATCCCTCTCCCCTCGGACCCCCGGTGCGAACAAGCCTTCAGGATTATTCCAGGTCGAAAAGACCCCGGTCATTGACAGTGACGAGAGGACGACCCACCTTCTATGTGGGAGCTAGGTGTGGCTGGCTCTCGAGTGCCCGAAGGTTGATCGTCAAATGGTGTTGAGGGGGTGAAGGCAGTGGTGTCGAAAGGATTTCGCGTGGGACTCGCCACGGCAGTGGCAGGTTTTCTCCTGGTGGGAGCGGCCTGGGCCGGCGTCCAGAAATGGGGTGATACCGGGAAAGTGGCCGCCGTCACCGAAGCGAGCAGGACGATCGTAGTGGAGATCCCCAGGGGGACTGATAGCTTGACCGTGGGGGCCAAAGTGTCCCCGGACGCGGTCCTAAAAGCTGACGGACGAGTGATCGGTCTCTCGGAAATCAAGGCCGGGAATCGTGTTCGCATTGAATGGAGCCGCACCGAGCACGGGACTATCGCCCACAAGATCATCGTGCTCAAGTGAGCGGAACGGTTAGGGATCGCTGGCCGTGACCCTGGAGCAGTTGCTGCTCTAGGATGCTCGTCTCGGGTGCGCAGCCTGGCATGCCGTGGCTTTGGATCGGAGGGTTAATTGAACCTCCGATCCTTTTATGTTGACATCAATCTTTGTATACTGTATCCGGTATACATTCATCCCTTCCTAGGAGCCTACCGTGAAGATCCAGGTCCACCGTCCACTTCGAGAAGAGGTCTATCACGCCCTCCGTCGGGCGATCGTCGAAGGGGAGCTTCCACCTGGGAACCGGATCGTCGAAACCGAGTTAGCCGGTCGACTGGGGATCAGCCGGACACCGATACGCGAGGCGTTGCGAAGGCTCGAGGCAGAGGGGTTTCTCTCGAAGGGGCCGGGCGGCAGCCTGGTGATAAGCGAGATGTCGCTCGAGGAAGTCGAAGAGACTTTTCGCATCCGGGCGGTCCTGGAAGGCTTGGCAGCCCGGCTGGCGGCAGAACGGGCGACGGCTTCGTCAACTGCAAAGCTTGAGGCAGTCTTGAAGCGGACCGAGGCCTTCGTGGACGGACGGCCTACCGAGAGGCTCGTGGATTGGAACACGCGGTTTCACGACGGCCTCATCGCGCTGAGCGGAAGCGCTCAGTTGCAGCAGCTCCTCCAGGCGATCCACGACAAGATTCTTCGCTACCGGCGGATTACCCTGGAGGTGGGCCCGGCCCGGAAGCAATGGCTGGAGGAGCACTGGGCTATTCTTCAGGCAATCCGGGATCGGGACCCAGACCGAGCCGAGCGGTTGGTCGTGCAGCACGTCCACCGAAAGAGGGAGACAGTTCTCGCCTACCTCAAGGCGAAAGAGCACGAGAGGGTGGAGGAGAAATGATGAACAGGGTGGAGCTCCTCACGAGTAACGAAGCGGCAGCCCGCGCGGTCCGCTTCTCGAAGCCCCAAGTCATTCCCACCTATCCCATCACCCCCCAATCCCCTATGCTTGGGTCCATCGCCAAGGATGTAGAGACGGGCCTGCTCAAGGCCGAGTTCCTCAACATGGAGTCAGACTATGCCGCCATGGCTGCCGCAGTGGGGGCCTCGCTGGGTGGGACGCGAGTCTTCACCGCGACCAACTCCCAGGGCATCCTCCTCATGGCCGAGCACCTGTACACTGCGTCGGGCAGCCGTTGCCCCATCGTCATGGCGGTGGTGAATCGCGCGATCTCTGTTCCGCACAGCCGGTACGCGGATCACAACGACGCGTTGGCCGTGAACCGCGCGGGTTGGATCCAGCTCTATTGCGAGGACGCGCAAGAAGTCCTCGAAACCGCCATTCAGCTCTTCAGGATCTCTGAAGACCCACGGGTCCGGCTGCCCGGGATGTTTTGCTATGAATCCTTTATCCACTCGAACACCGCCGAAGGTGTCGTTGTGCCAGAGGCCAAGGCGGTAGACCGATTTCTCGGTCGACCTCGCGTCGAAGCACTACTCGATCCATCAGAGCCACGCTCGCTCAACCCCCCCACGCCCCCCGAGTGGTACACCGAATTCAAGTACGCCGAGCAGCAGGCCATGGAGGCGGCCCTATACGTCATCCCTGAATCCGGGGCGGCGTATGCCGAGGCCGTCGGTGGCCGGCCGCGCGGACTCCTTGAGACCACCGAGCCTGCCGGCCGCTATGTGCTGGCCTGCATGGGCTCGATCGCCAAGACGGCGCGGCGGGCGGTACGAGAGCTCCAAGCCGAGGGGGTCCCCGCGAGCGTCCTCAAGATCCGCGCCTACCGGCCTTTTCCGCAGGAGGCGATTCGGGAGGCGCTCCGGGGCGCGGAGGGGGTCATCGCCATCGACCGTAACTTTGCTACAGGGAGCCATGGGGTCCTGTACGACGAGCTCCGATCGGCCCTGTACGGGGTCCCGACGGCGCCCAGGATCGTGGGGGTCATCGCTGGCCTCGCGGGGCGGGACGTGACCGTGGGCCAGCTCAAGCAGGTCACCCGGTTGGCGGCCGAGCGTGAGGCCCCCTTTGACAAGGAGGAGGGCGGCATCCACTGGCTTGGCCTGGATCAAGGCCGCGTGCGGGACGAATCGCCACAGACTCGGCCTGTCGCTCGGGCCGGATAAGGAGGAATCCTGATGCCAGCGTCGACACCGCTTCCAACCATCCCTCGATCGCCACGATTCAGCCTGCCGCCCGTCATGAAAGGGACAGCCTGCGAGGGCTGTGGCGCCCTGCCAGTGGCGGATCTCCTGGCTGAGATGCTCGGGCCAAAGATGGCGGTGATCTGCCCGGCGAGCTGCGCGGCCACGTTCAGCCTCTCGTATAGCAATGCGTCGTGGAAAGTGCCGTTCGTCCACTGGATCTTCGAGAGTGCGCCAGCGGCGGCAACCGGACTGAGACATGCCTATGACGCGCGCCGTATGCGGGACATACATGTCGTTTGCCTTGCCGGGGACTCCGGGACGGTAGACATCGGGTTTCAGGCCCTCTCGGGTGCGGCGAGCCGGAACGAGAACATCCTCTATATCTGTTACGATAACGAGGTGGCGATGAACACGCAGGGGCAAGCCACCGCGAGCTCACCGGCCAGGGCCAAAACTCCAACAACCCCGGCGGGTGTCCCGACTCTAAAAAAAGATGTGCCACGGATCATGGCGGCGCACGGCGCACCCTACGTGGCCACCGCCGCCGTGTCTCACCTCGAGGACTACCGCAAGAAACTCCGCCGGGCAGCCCAGATCCGAGGCTTCCGGTACTTGCATGTCCTGAGTCCCTGTCCGATCGCGTGGGGGTATCCTCACCAGGATACAATGGCGGTTACCCAGGCGGCCGTCGACACGGGAATGTGGTTGCTCTACGATATCGACCAGGGCCGGATGAAACTCAGCTACCGGCCGAAGCGAAGGCGGCCGGTCAAAGAATACCTGAAACTGCAGCGGCGGTTCAGGCACCTCACCCCTCGGGAAGTTCAGTTCCTACAGAAGCAGGTCGATTGGGGCTGGACGGTCCTCCAATGAAAGAGCTCCGGTTCCACGGGCGACGGCTGCCCCGATACGACCATCGCGCCCCGTTCGTCGAGGCCGCGCGCCTGCTCGCTCAGGCCGCCCTGGCCGAGGGCAAGCAGGTGCAGTTGCGGCCTCCCTGGCTTTTCCTACGAGGTCATACCCCCGAGACAACACACCTCCGGGTAGCTCACGAGCCAATCGAAACTTACTCGCAGGAATACGTCTTGGACCTGGTGGCGGTAACGGATGCTAGCATCCTGAAAGAGATCGACGTCACGGCAGGCCTCAAAGCCGCCGGAGTACTCCTGGTGAACAGTGCCGACGAGGTGCAGTCAAATTTCCAAGGCCGAGTGGCGGTTGCCGATCTCACCGGGATCGCAGAGCGGTTCGGGATTGATCTGGCCTTCCCGGTTGCCGCCGCAACCGCGGCCCTGTCGGGCGTCGTGAAGCGGGAAGCCCTCAAGGGAATCGTTGAGGCTGAGACCAAGGGGACTGACCGACGACAGTCCCTGCAGGCAATCGAGACAGCCGCCCAGGCGGTAACAGGCCGCGCAAGGTAAATTCATGGTAGACGCCGTGGTCGCACAGGTCAAAACCATTGGCGCTGATCTTCAGGCTCTCGTCTCGGGAGACGCGCGGTTCGACGAGGTGACCCGTGTGCTTTACAGCACTGGGGCCTGCATGTATCGCATCAAACCGCTCGGTGTGGTCTTTCCGAAGAGTCGCGAGGATGTGATCGCCACCGTGCGCTACGCAGCCGATCGGGGTATTCCCCTGATCGCGCGCGGGGGCGGCTCCAGTCGGTGCGGTCAGGAGCTTGGAGCAGGCATCGTCCTGGATTTTACCCGCTACATGCACCGGGTCCTCGAGCTCGATCCCAACGAAGGCTGGGTTCGGGTCGAGCCCGGGTGCACGCTGACCTCTCTCACGAAGGTGCTCAAGGAGCACAATAAGTATTTTCCTCCCGATCCGTCGAGCGGAGATGTCTGCGCTCTGGGGGGGATGCTGGCCACCAACAGTAAGGGGGCGCATTCAGTCAAGTACGGCACCACCAGAGATTACCTTAATTCCCTGGTGGTGGTCCTCGCAAACGGCGCCCTCATCCAGACCGACCCCGTGGATCGGAAAAGTCACCGGCTTTCATCCCTCTTTCAGGACCAAGTGCAGGGTCCAATCTATCGCGGCCTCCTCGATATTCTGGGGCGCTTCGGGGACCAGTTGAAGGAAAAAGCCCCGGAGGTGACCAATAACAACTGCGGGTACAACCTCTGGCGTCTGAGCCAAGACGGGATCATGGACCTGGGGCAGCTTTTCATCGGCTCGGAGGGGACGTTAGGGATATTCACCGAGGCAACTTTCCGGATCCTGGATCATCCCCGGCATCGGACCATCGCCCTGCTGAGCTTCGACTCTTTGGAGAAGATGGGGGAGGCCGTGGCGGTCCTCCGGGAGCTTCAACCGAGCATGGTCGAGATCCTGGAGCGGCAGCTCCTCGATCTCAGCCGCCAGGCAGATCCCGCGCTACGCCCTTATCTCCCGGACGGGGTGGAGGCGATCCTGATCCTCGAGCATGAGGGGGAGCACGCCGAGGACATCGAGGCTGCGATGGAGGAGACGCGGAAACGTCTGGTGGAAGAAGGCCGTCTTGCCACCGGGATGCTCATCGCCACCTCCCCTGATGATCAGGCCAAGATCGTTGCCATCCGGAAGGTGGCAGGGGGGGTCATCAACAAGATGAAGGGCCCCCGCAGGCCGCTCGCCTTCATCGAGGATGCTGCCGTCCATCCCGACCGTCTCCCTGACTTCATCGGAAGGATGCGACAGCTCCTGAAACGGTATGAGGTGACGGCCGGCATCTATGGGCACGCCGGGGATGGTAACCTTCACATCCTGCCCCTGCTCGACCCAAAGGACCCGGGGGACATTTCAATGATTCGGGCCATGGCCGAGGAGGCCCACGAGATCGTCTGGGATCTCAACGGGACCATCAGCGCGGAACATGGGGACGGGCTGGCGCGGACTAGTTACATCGGGGAGCAGTACGGGGAGCTCGAAAAGGCCTTCCACGAAGTAAAAGCTCTCCTGGACCCGAAGGGAATACTCAATCCCGGCAAGATCGTGAGCGACGATCCCCCCCCGGTGAACGGGCAGCTCCGCTACGGGGCGTGGTATCGCGCGGCTGCCGTGGAGACGCATCACCGGTTCCCTGAAGAAGCGGGTTTTGCTGCAGCCGTCGAGCAATGCACGGGGGTGGGGAACTGCCGGAAGATGGACGGAACCATGTGTCCCTCCTACATGGTCACTCGAGAGGAGGAGCACTCGACCCGTGGGCGCGCTAACCTCTTACGGGCGACGCTTTCGAGGGAGCTTTCTCTCGAGGCCCTGACTGGGCCAGAGCTTTACGGGGCGTTAGATCTGTGTCTCGAGTGTAAGGCGTGCAAGGGCGAGTGCCCCACGAACGTGGATATGGCCAAGCTCAAGGCGGAGTTCCTTGCCCGGTACTACGATAAAAGGGGCATCCCACTTCGGGCGCGGCTCTTTGCGTACGCCGCGATTATAGGTCAATGGGGGAGTCGATTGGCACCCTTATCGAACTGGGCATCGGCCATCCCCGGTGCCCGATGGCTGCTCCATCAACTGTTGGGTATCGAGCAACGGCGCCCGCTGCCTCCGTTCGCTTCTCCGAGTTTCACCCAATGGTTTGAAATGCGGGGCGGCTCACCGCCAGGTCCCAAAGGGGAGGTTGCACTATTCCCCGATACCTTCATGACCTATCACTATCCCGAGGTTGGGATCGCGGCAACCAAACTTCTCGAGGCGTTGGGTTATCAGGTGATCCTGGCTGATGCGGGGTGCTGCGGGCGAACCTTCATTTCCAAGGGGCTCCTGAAAGAGGCGGCCAAGCGCGCCAGGGAGACGGTCGATCAGTTGTATCACTACGCGGCGGCTGGTGTCCCCATCGTGGGATGCGAGCCCAGTTGTCTCTTGGCGCTCCGGGACGATTGCCGTGACTTGATGG
Source organism: uncultured bacterium (assembly GCA_964348275.1). Lineage (GTDB taxonomy): Bacteria > Methylomirabilota > Methylomirabilia > Methylomirabilales > CSP1-5 > CSP1-5. The sequence continues at coordinate 23,527 of CAYGBT010000002.1, read as the reverse complement.
AGGGTCCCGAGGTTGAAGCGGTAGCACGCCAGAGCTTTCTCCTGGAAGAGTTCCTTCTCGACCGCCACGGGCAGCACGACCAGGGGGCCTTTCGGAGTGCCGAACGTCAGGTTCTCCTCCACGGCCACTGTCATCAGAAGGCATTGGTCGGCATCCGCCCGACAATCGAGGCCCTCCGCCTGGTCCCAGGCCTCACTGTACGAGAAGTCGATGCAGGCTGCTGCGGGATGGCAGGCTCGTTTGGCTTTGAGAGGGAGCATTATGACCTCTCAGTGGCAATCGGTCAGCAGCGCCTCTTTCCGGCGGTCGAGAAGGTTGGGCCCCACACGGAAATCGTTGCGCCGGGCGTCTCCTGCCGACAACAGATTCTCCACGGGACCGGGCGCCGGGCGAAACACCCCGCCCAGGTGTTGGCGGAAGCAGTTGTCTCTTCATGAGAGGAGGTGGTGGATAGGGTATACAGGATAATGGTTTCAGGCGGGATCCGGAAGAGTGTTGCTTCGTTGTAAGGTAGTGGGGTTGTAAGAAGGAGAGAAGGTCATGAGAAAGATCATGTGCAAATCGGCAGTAGCGTTCTCCATTGGGATAGTATTCCTTGTATCACTGGCGTTGGACCCAGGGGCGGCAGGAGCCGCAGAGAAAAAGATCGTCATCAAGCTGGGCCACGTGGGGTTTCCCAAGTCGCTCTTTAATTTCACCGCTCAGTACTTCGAGAAGCTGGTCGAGGCGCGGACGAACGGTCTGGTTGATGTCCAGGAGTTCCACTCGAGCCAGTTGGGCAAGGATAAGGAGATGATGGAGGCCGTTCGCCTGGGGAGCGGAAGTCCCCATCTGGTGGCCCCCTCCACTGTCCTTCCCGCTACCGCTCCCATCTTCGGCTTTCAGGAGCTGCCGTTCCTCTTCAAGGACCGCGCTCACGTCGAACGAGTTCTGGAGGGACGGGTTGGGGATCGTCTTGCCACGCACTTGGAGAAAAAGGGATACGTGATCCTCGGGTACTGGGAGAACGGCTTTCGGAAGATCACGAATAACATCCGGCCTATTCGGACCCCGGCCGATCTCAAAGGCATCAAGCTCCGTACACCGAAGAGCCCGGCGCGGATGGAGCTGTTCCGCACGCTGGGCGCCAGCCCGACCTCGATGAGCTTCAAGGAGGTCTACTCGGCCTTGCAGCAGGGGGTCATCGACGGCCAGGAGAACCCCTATGCCCAGATCGTATCGGCGAATTTTCACGAGGTGCAGAAGTATCTCTCCATCTCGAACCATGTCTACACCCCGGCGTATCTCATTGGAAACAAGAAATGGTTCGAGGGCCTGCCTCGGGACATCCAGTATGTGCTCGTGAATGCCGCCCATGAAGCCGGACGGTATGCCCGGAACAAGGGGGCCGAGCTGGATGAGGAGCTGTTCAAGAGACTGGAAGGGAAGATCAAGGTCAACGAGATCGATAGAGGCTCGTTCGAAAAAGCCTCTCAGTCCCTGTACGATCAGTATCCCAAAAAGTTCGGCGCGGATGGAAAGTTTATCCTGGATGAGATCTTGAAGGCGAAGAAGTAGCCAGTCAGTGACCGCCTGACGGCAGGGGGGCGGGAGAAAGGGGTATGCTCCCGCTCCCCGTTTTATCTGGGGGAACTGCACATCATGGGGAAGGTCTATGGCTGGGCCATCCGGGGGATCGAGGGCCTGTTAATTCTTCTGATGGGTGCCATGACCCTCCTGGTCTTTTCGGAGGTCGTCTTTCGCTACGTCTTTCTGTCACCGATTACGTGGTATGACGAATTTGCCGGGTACATGCTGGTCTGGGTCACCTTTCTCGGGAGCGTGGTCGCCTTGCATCAGCGGCGGCACATCGGATTTGAGACAGTGGTGGAGGCCCTGCCACCGGTCTGGCAACGGGCGACGACCCTGCTCGTCTACCTCCTCATTATCGTTTTCCAGGTAGTCCTCATCGTCTACGGTTGGCGTCTGACCTTCGAGCTGGCAGGAGAGATGGCCATCACCCTGCCCATTCCCATCGGGTTCATCCATGTCGTCCTACCCCTGAGTGGCCTCATGATGCTGATCATCTGCCTGGTCCAAATCGTGGAGACCATCAGACCGGGCAAGGGTGGTTGAGAGCGGGCGATGGAATACCTGGTTCTTGTTCTGGTTATCCTCTTCGTTATCCTGAATGTTCCGATTGGATTTGCACTGGTCCTCACGGCCATGGCCGCCATGCTGGTGCGCGGCTTTGATCTGCTGACGGTTCCCCTGCGGATGTTTCATGGCGCCGATAACTTCCCCTTGATCGCCATCCCCCTCTTTGTCCTCACCGGCAATCTCATGAATTATGCCGGCATCTCGCACCGGCTCATCAACCTCGCGAGTGCCCTCGTTGGCTTTATCCGGGGGGGGCTGGCCATGGTCACCGTTGTCGCATCGATGTTCTTCGCCGAGATCTCCGGGTCGGCGGTGGCCGATGTGGCGGCCCTGGGCACGATTCTCATTCCGGCAATGAAGAACAAGGGGTACCCTCTCAATTTCGCTGCCGCGCTCACTTCCGCGGCGGCGACGATGGCCATCATCATCCCGCCCAGCATCCCCATGATCATCTACGCGGTCATGGCTGAGACCTCGATCGCTCGACTGTTTATGGCCGGGGTGATTCCCGGGGTAATTTCGGGTCTTTCCATGATGGCGCTCTCCTATTATTTCGCCCGAAGGCGAAACTGGCCGGTGGAAGAAGCCTTCTCCCTTGGAAACGTCTGGAAGGCCTTCAGGGCGGCGGCCTGGACCTTGTTGATTCCGGTCGTCATTATTGTAGGCATCTTTGGGGGCGTGTTCACCGCCAGCGAGGCTGCGGGTGTGGCGGTGGTCACCACGCTGTTTATTGGGTTCTGCATCCACCGGCAGCTCCGGATCTCGGATCTGCCGAAGGTCTTTATCGATTCCGCCGTCCAGACGGCAGTGGTGATGCTCATCGTCGCCGGCTCAGCCTTGCTGAGCTGGTTTCTCACCACCGAGATGGTCCCGCAACGCATCGCTGCCGCGATCATGGCGTACACCGACAACAGGCTGGTCATCCTAATCCTCATGAACATTTTTTTCCTGTTTGCGGGAATGTTCCTGCACAGCGCGGCGGCCATTATCATGATTGTGCCGATCGTCATGCCGCTGGTGCGGCAGGTCGGCATCGATCCCATCCATTTTGGTCTCATCGTGACGATCAACCTGGGCATCGGCCAGCAGACCCCACCGGTGGCTTCGGTCCTTCTCACCACCTGTTCTATTGCGGGGGTCTCGGTGGCCGAGATCATGAAAATGACCATCTATTTTATCTTCCTCGCGCTTGCGGTTCTCATTCTGGTAACCTATGTACCGGTGGTGAGTCTCTTTCTCCCACGACTTTTGATGGGCCACTAGCGCCGTTCCGACTTGATGAGCCGAATTTGAACGGCCTATTTGCCGGGATCCTAAACAAGTGAAGCGAGAAAGTTTGGATAAGTAGTCGGAACGGCACTAGCGCGCCTGCATCGGATTCCGAAGTCGACGAGAGGGGTGGGAAGGTCGTGGAACGTCCAAGGCGGTGGATGGGCCTGGCAGTAATGGTCGTCCTTTTGGCGTGGCAACTCCCGTGGGCCCAGGACGGTCCGGCAGCGGCTGCAAACGTCCCAGGGTATCAGGAGGGACTCGAAAAGCTGTCGGCCTTGGACTTCGAAAGGGCGTATCTAGTCCTCCGTGGGGTTGGTCGCAATCGCGGGCCAGATAAGCAGTCGGAGGAGGCGGAAGTCCTCCGGACCATTATTGCTCTGGGCGAGACCGTGGCCCACGTCCGCCTTTTTCATGCGTACACGTCGCTGATAGCCCGGCTTAGCCGCCCAGCCCGTGTGCCGGTGAAAGAAGAGGGACTGATCGACGCACTGCAGAGTTATGCCGAGACGTATCGGCAGCAGGTTAGGCGGTGGGCCGACCGGCTGGCCGGAGAGACCGGCACCATCAAGGATTTGGCTCGCGATATACCGGTTTCCATCCCCTACCCGGGCCTCCGCGATCTGCCGAACTATGTCCAACGTGGGTTTGACCGTCTGCAGGTTCTGCGAGAGGGTATTGTGCCCCTCCCTAGTCAGGCGGCCAATATCGAGCAGGCCGAGGAGTACGCGGCCGTCCTCGCAGGGTTCTATCTGGCGATTGATCAGGAATTCATCCTGCCGATTGAGAGCACTAGTCTTCGGGGGAGGGTCCATCGGAGTCACCTGCTATTCTACTCGGCCCTGTGGCTCTCAAAGGTTTCGGACATCCTTCATGCGGCACGATTCCGGAAGGCCGCCGCGGTGGCTTTGGATGTGGTTCTTGAACTGGAGGCGAGTAAGCCTGCCTCGATCTTGAATGGGCGGGCCCGGGCACTCCAACGTCGGCTAGGAGAGGGACCTGATATCTAAGCTGAGCGAGGCAGGTCCCGCGGCCCCTCTCACGGTCATCCGGCTTGCCAGAGGCTCGTCGATTTTGTAAGGTCGAGTCGCTCAGAGCAATAGATAAAATCGGTGGTATCACGGGGCAATGGGAGCAGCACCGAAGGGAAAAGATAAAAGCTCTCGCCAGCGATTCGCGAGAGACATCAGCGTTCGAGCAATCTTCCAAAAAGAGGGGACGTTATGAATGAGGACCTGTTGCTCGCCGTCAAAAACGGCGTTGCCACGGTCACCATTAACCGACCGGGGCAGCGGAACGCGGTCACCTACGAGATGTGGAGGCAGCTCGCCGCGCTTATGGCGAACGTAGGGGCCGACCCCGATGTGCGGGTGGTGGTGATTCGGGGAGCGGGGACGCAGGCCTTCTCTGCCGGGGCCGACATCGCCGAGTTTGAGGAGCAACGCAAGAACTCCGCGATGGCCATCAAGTACCACGCCGCAGTGGAAGAGGCCTTTGAGGCCGTCGCCAATCTTCCTAAACCGACAATCGCCATGGTCGCGGGCTTTTGTGTCGGGGGAGGGCTCGAGCTCGCCATCGCGACCGATCTCAGGATCGCTGCCGATAACAGCCGGTTCGGAATGCCGACCGCCAAGTTGGGGATCGTCATGCCGCACTGGGAGATGTCGCGGCTTGTCCGCCTCGTGGGAGCCGGTCGAGCTATGGATATTGTTCTCACGGCTCGGATCGTCGAGGCAGAGGAGGCACTGCGAATCGGTATGATCTCGCGCCTCGTTCCGCTGGCGGAGATCGAACAGTACACGGCCCAGGTTGCTGATGAGATCGCCGCCTACGCGCCGCTGAGCCATCGCTGGCACAAACAGATCCTCGAGACCGTCCTTTGCAATCCCGGCCTTGATGGTCTCACCGCTGAAGAGGCCGAGCTCCCCTTTGCTTGCTTTGATACGGAGGACTTCCAGGAAGGCCGCCGGGCCTTTCTGGAGAAACGGAAACCACAATTTCGGGGACGATAAACCACAAGTCTTGAGCCCAGAGGAACCACATGACTGCACGCAGTCCGCTCGGAGGGGTGGTGGTTCTCGATGCGACCCAGGTGATGGCGGGGCCGTTTTGCACTCTTCTCCTGGCCGACATGGGGGCAGATGTCATCAAGGTCGAGAAACCCCAGGGGGGGGACGATTCGAGGTCGATGGGTCCTCCGTTTATTCAGGGAGAGTCAGCTGCCTTCCTGGCGGTGAATAGGAACAAACGGAGTATGGTCGTCAATCTCAAATCGGAAGAGGGGCGCGAAGTCTTCCGGCGCCTCGTCAGGCGGAGCGACATCCTGGTCGAAAATTTCCGGCCGGGCACCATGGGAGGCCTCGATCTTCACTACGAAGCCATTCAAAAGATCAATCCCACGATCATCTATTGTTCCATCTCTGGGTTCGGCCAGACTGGCCCGTACCGGAGTCGAGGGGGTTTCGACCTGGTCGCCCAAGGGATGAGTGGGCTCATCAGCATAACCGGCCACCCCAACAGTCCCCCCGCGAAAGTGGGGGTGCCCATATCCGATCTCAATGCGGGGATCTATGCAGCCTATGGGATCTTGGCGGCCTACGTCCACCGCCTCAAGACCGGGGAGGGACAGCACGTCGACACGTCCCTCCTCGAGGGGGCCATCGCTTATACCTTCTGGGAGTCTTCCATCTACTTTGCGACCGGGGAGATTCCTCCGCCCATGGGATCCGCCCACCGACTGAATGCGCCTTACCAAGTCTTCGAGACAAAGGATGGGGCCCTCAGCATCGGCGCGGCAAATCAATCGACCTGGGAGAAACTCTGCAAGGTCCTCGGGCGGCAGGACCTCGCCCAGGACCGCCGTTTCTTGACCAATGCCGATCGGGTCAGGCACTACCGGGAGCTGGCCGCGATCCTCCAGCCGGTCTTTCTTGAGCGAAAGAGGGGAGAGTGGCTCGAACTCTTGGAGACCGCCGGGGTGCCGGCCGGCCCCATCTACAATATGGCTCAGGTCTATGAGGACCCACACGTCCGGGACAGGGGCATGCTGGTGGAGCTGGATCACCCGGTGGCCGGGAAGATCAAAAACATTGGCCTCCCGGTAAAGCTCTCCCTTACCCCCGGAGAGATCCGGCATTCGGCCCCTCTTTTGGGCCAGCATACGGACGAGGTCCTCGTGTGGCTCGGCCTCGAAGAGTCCGAGATCGCTCACCTTCATGAATCCGGCGTCGTCGCGTAAGATCAGCTGAGGAAGCAGTCAGCTGTCAGCGGTCAGCACTTCGCAACGGGGATAGCTCGCATGCTAAGAGGCTGGGAAGCGGGAAGGCCAGAAGCCTGGAAGGTTGCTGCCACTGGCTGATCGCTGACTGCTGAGAGCGGTTGCCCTGCTGATTGCTGATGGCTGGCGGCTTGGCAACGTGGGGAAACCGGTGCTAAGGTAAGGGAGGAGGGGCGAAGTCGGTCGATGGATCGCGTGTTGCTCTTGATGACGACAACGACGTACAAGGCCGGTGCGTTCCTCGAAGCAGCGCGGCGGCTTGGGGTGCCTGTGATAGTCGGATCCGACCGTACGCAGGCCCTGGCTACGGCCAATCCGGGTGGTCACCTCACCCTCGACTTCTTGTCTCCGGAGGAATCCTCGCGTGCCATTGTCGAATTCGCCAAGCAGTATCCCATTAGCGCCGTGGTCTCCGCCGATGACGACGGCGCGATACTCGCCGCCGTCGCAGCGGCGGCTCTGGGATTGCCCCACAATTCTCCGGATGCGGTTGGCGGCGTCAGAAGCAAGCACAGCATGCGAGAAATCCTGGCGGCGCATGGCGTCCCCTCGCCGAGCTTCGCGAGTTTCTCCATTGATGATGATCCTGAAGATGTGGCTGGCCGGGTGAACTTTCCCTGTGTGGTAAAACCCCTGTTTCTCTCCGCGAGTCGCGGGGTCATCCGCGCCAACGATCCAGTCCAGTTCGTCGCCGCATTCCAATGGGTGGCTGCCATATTGCGCCGGCCAGAGGTGGCGGCTCAGGGAGGCGTGTTGGCACAGCAGGTCCTGGTGGAGGGTTTTATCCCGGGTGCAGAGGTGGCACTCGAGGGAGTCCTCTCCAATGGCAAACTCAGGGTGCTGGCTCTCTTTGACAAGCCAGATCCCCTGGAGGGTCCCTTCTTTGAAGAAACAATCTACGTCACCCCCTCGCGTCTTCCCGCTCCGGTCCAGCAGTCCATTGTCGCCTGCACGGAGCATGCGGTCAGTGTGCTCGGGCTCCAGCATGGGCCTGTCCATGCGGAGTTCAGGATCAACGAGCAGGGTTCGTGGATCCTTGAAATTGCGCCCCGCTCCATCGGGGGGCTCTGCTCCCGCGCGCTGCGCTTTGGAGAGGGCATCTCGCTGGAGGAACTGATTCTCCGGCACGCGTTGGGGCTGGGGGTGGAATCGTTCGAGCGGGAGCGGCAGGCTGCCGGGGTGATGATGATCCCGATCCCGTGGGCGGGGACCCTGATTGAGGTCCGGGGCCAGGACGAAGCTCAGCAGGTTTCAGGGGTCGAGGAGCTCAGGCTCACCATCCCCGTGGGGCAGGAAGTCGTCCCTCTGCCGGAAGGGGGACGGTACCTGGGATTCATCTTTGCGCGCGACAACACCCCGGAACGCGTCGAGGCAGCCCTGCGCGAGGCACATGATCGGCTCGTGTTCCTCATCGCCCCACCCCCTGGGAGTGCCGGGGCGGAGGAGGGTGTTCCCGGCGTGAACCTTCGGGTTGACAGTCACCAACAGTTAAGACTACGATTATAATGGCGACACATTAAAGTCTGAGCCGCGGGGAGATCGAAAGCCCTCGTAGGGTGCGTTCGATCCGAGGTTCTGATCGTCAGGAGACGAGAGCTGGATGTGAACCAACCAGGGTGCTGAGCCCGATACGGAGGAATCAATGGTCACGATCACAGAGACGGCGAAGAATAAAATTTTGGGGCTTATGGAGGCTGAGGAGCAGGAGGATCTTGCGCTCCGCTTGGCGGTTAAGGGGCGCGGACCTGGCGGTTTCCGGTATGAGCTCCAGTTTGTGGAAAAGGAAGAGATAGAGCCAGCGGACTCGGTATTTGATGCTGGGGGTTTCCAGGTGGTTGTCGATGCCGAGAGCGCGCCGAGCTTGCAGGGCGCGACGGTCGATTTCGTCGATGGGATATACGAAAGCGGCTTCAAGATCGAGAACCCAAATCCTCTTTGGACCGACCCCAAGGCGCAGGCCGTTCAGGATGTGATCGATACCCAGATCAATCCGGGCGTGGCCATGCACGGCGGGTTCGTCGCGCTCCTCGACGTAAGGGATGACATCGCCTACATCGCCCTCGGCGGTGGTTGCCAGGGTTGCGGGATGGCTGATGTAACCCTGAAGCAAGGAATCGAAGTGATGATCAAGGAGGCGGTCCCCGGGATCCGCCAGATCATCGACACGACCGATCACGCTGCGGGCCAGAATCCCTATTACCAGCCCTCCAAGGGTGGGCCCTCTCCCTTTGCGTAACGTCTAGAGCAGTTCTGCTAAGGGGTCCTTGCCCCTTGTTGAACGTCGGGGAGGGCTTTTTCCATTCGACCGTCCTACCTGTCAGAACGAGCGTGTGATGCATGTCGTGCTGATCTCCACATATGAACTGGGTCGGCAGCCCTTTGGGCTCGCCTCACCCGCCGCCTGGCTCCGTCAGGCCGGCGCCAAAGTGACCTGCCTCGACCTCGCCGTAGAGCCCATGAGCGAGGAGGCAATTCGTGCTGCCGAGATCGTCGCCTTTTACCTACCCATGCATACGGCGACGCGGATCGCCATGCGGGTTATCAAACGAGTCAAAGCCCTCAATCCGCATGTCCATCTCTGTTTTTACGGTTTGTACGCTTCGATGAATGAACCCTTCCTCCGCAAGCTGGGGGCACACACCATCCTGGGAGGGGAGTTCGAAGCGGGACTGGTGAGTCTCGTTAAACGGCTGATGGTCGCCCCCCGGATGGCCGCACCGCGGGGGCAACCGGAGCCCGTCGTTTTGCTCGCCAAGCAACGGTTTCTGGTCCCGGACCGGAGCGACCTTGGTGCCCTGTCGAAGTATGCGCGTCTCGAACTCGGAAATGGGCAGAGTCGAACCGTGGGATATACGGAGGCCAGTCGGGGCTGCAAACACTGGTGTCGGCACTGCCCGGTGGTCCCGGTCTATCAGGGGCAATTCCGGATCGTGCAGCGGGATGTGGCCTTGGAAGACATCAGGCACCAGGTTGCGGCCGGGGCGGAGCACATAACCTTTGGTGACGCCGACTTTTTCAATGGGGTCGGGCATTCCCTGGCGCTGGTGCGTGCCCTGCACCAGGAATACCCCGACCTGACCTATGATGTGACCATCAAGATCGAGCATCTTCTGAAGTATGCGGAGCACCTCAGGACGTTGAGCGAGACCGGGTGTCTGTTTGTCACCAGTGCGGTGGAATCGATCGACGATCGCGTTCTTGCCGTTCTGGACAAGGGCCATACACGAGAGGACTTTCTCCAGGTTGTTCGCCTCTGCCGCGAGGCTGGGGTGACCCTTAATCCGACCTTTGTGGCGTTTACCCCCTGGATCTCGATCGAAGGGTACCAGGACTTGTTGTCGCTTTTGGCGGAGCTGGATCTGATCGACCATGTTGCGTCGATACAGCTTGCAATGCGGCTGTTGATTCCGGCGGGTTCCCGACTGCTCGAGGTGCCTGAGATACAACAGATGGTCGGGCCGTTTGATGAGGCTGCCCTGGTTTACCCCTGGCAGCATGCCGATCCGAGGGTTGACCAGCTGCAGGCAGAGATTCAGGCGCTTGTCGAGGAGGCTACAGGACGCGGAAATGGCCGGCGTGAGATCTTTTCACACGTCTGGTTGCTCGCCGAAAAAGCCTCGAGGGGCTCTGGTCGCCCTCTGCCGCCTGCGGCCCAGGGGCCGGCTCGGGCCACTATCCCGTACCTCACCGAACCGTGGTATTGTTGAGCGGAGCCTACCGAGGAGCAGGTCGCTCCTTTCTGATCCGCACGCGGCAGGATCCCCCTGTCGCCTAAGATCACTTTTCCCCCACTCGCTTTATCTCGATTACATTTCCTCGTGAAGTTTACCCAGTGGCCCACGCGAGGAACTGTAACTTTTACATTTCTCACTGTGTAAACCTTACTATCTCGACAGCGGTACGCCCGCCTCCGCCTTTCATGCTCTTGCTGAGGATTGCGAAATAAAGCTTTGCAGATCAGAGGGATCGCCCTTGCGAGCATTGAGCCTTCTCGGAGTCTGGCACGGAGGTTGCCCTTTTGAGCTTTGAGAGAAAGTAGAGGCAGACCACGAAGTCGAGCCGGCCTATCCTATGGCCAGCGGGACGGGCGTCAGTATCCCCACGGATTATAGAGCCCGCGTGGCTCCCGGAGGCCTGGCCAGGGGAGATTACTTCTGGTCAGCAAATAAGTGCTTCGAGGCCATGACCCTGCCTTGCAAGCCGCCTCCTCGGAAAGGGGGTGAGGATGTAAGAAAAGTGTGTTGCAAATTTCAGAAGTGGAGGAGAGAAACGCTGGTCCTTGAATCATGAAAGGAGCTCGAAATGAAAAAGTTAGTGCTTCCAATCCTGTTAGCGACTACCGTGAGCTTTGTAATAACTTCTGCTGCGTGGGCTGGCGGGGGGCAGCAGGCTGCGGAGCTCTCCAAGCAGTGCCAGGAGGCCCTAAAGAAGAATCCAAACGAGGAGGCTGCGACCCTTTGCAGTGAAGGAGACACGCTGATCAAGGAAGGCAAGAACGAGGAGGCGACTGACAAGCTGACGGCAGGGCTGGAGAAACTCGGAGTGAAGGTCGGAACGCCGAAGACCATGCCAAAGTAGTGGTAACCGGCTCATCCTGAAGGGGGAGGGCGAAGGCCCTCCCCTTTTTCATTTGCCGATCGTCTAGTGCGCCAGAGGCTCCCTTGATACGCTGAAAAATCCTGATGGTCCGGTTTTCGCCTCTTCCCAATTTCCCGTGTCGTCGTTTAAGTGAAAGATCCTCAGTTCACTCAGCATGAGATCAAACGAGGTGTACTTTACTTTCGGACCTGTGTTGACATCAAATAGGTCCTGATAGATGACGGTCGTATACGTTCCGTGAGTGATCCCGCGTGCTGCCTTGATAAAATCGTCCAAGTCTCGAATTTCTTTTCCATCCAGCTCTTTGATTATTACGCGTCTCGCAGTAGGATGCTTTTCGTCGTAGACACCTAACGGAGAAAATGCGCTTCCGATCCGCACGCTGTTCATAAATACACCGTCGCCGCCATAATGAAGCCTTCTTCTGAATTCGGCCGTGATGGTTTGAAACGTCCCCCCGCCAAACCACACGAATTTTTTGGGTTTTTGCTCTTCGAGATCTAGCACCGGAAGCGCAACAACGACCTCCTCTTTTCGCCTCAGCACCGTAAACTTGACCGTACGATTTACATGTTGATCAATGAGTTTATCAAACAGGTACAGGTTGTCGCCTATAAGCTGATCTCCAACCGACCATATAATATCCCCTGGCCTCAGCACGTTGTGGGCCGGTGAGGTAGGAATGACTCTCTCGATTTGGATTACTTTTGTCGACCCATGAAACTTCCGCTTATACAGATTTCGGTAGTGGTCAGTAATGCCCACGTGCTTGATTGCATCATCAAGATTCACGTAGCCGAGTTCGACTCCAATATCCCCGCGCTGGGGTAATTTACCATTCTGGATCGTTTGGACGGAATCTATGAGATATTCGATAGGCAGTTCGAAACTTGACGTGTCCGTGCCGGCAAAATGGATGCCTATCACTTCTCCACTTTCATTAAAAACGGGGGAGCCACTTGAACCGCCTGTTCTATCAAAACTTGTGCGGATAGTGGATGAATGACGGTCGCCTTTATCCACGGTCGAATTGACTACCATGCCGATTTTGACGGAATATTCCTCTCTTTCATTATTACCGATGAGCAGAACCGTTTGTTGCGGTTTCAAATCAAGTGAGGAGCCCAGTGTGGCCGCTTTCAAGTCAAGGGCGACCGACGATGGGTCGAATCGGATAAAGGCAAAATCGTGATAATAATCGTAGTAGAGGAGTTTTCCTTCAGTTGAGCTTCCATCGATGAAGGTAATCTTTATGTGGGCGGGACTCATAGAGGTGAGGTGTCGGTTGGTAGCAATGATTCCACGCTTTGCGTCGACAATAAAACCCGTTCCATGCCGCGTACCTGGTCTATCTAACCCTATGTTAACTTGGGTGGTCACTTCGAGATTGATGACGGTTGGCTTCAACCGCTCAATCGTCTGCGGCCAATTGTTGGCAGAGACAATACTGGCTTGAGAGCAGAGAAATACCAGAGTGCAGAGGATAATTGTTCGTTGCCGACTCATTTGTCTATCCAGGGAATGAGACCGAGCTTTCAATTGAGGTCTCGTCCCGGGCGGTCGAGAGTTGCAATGCGTGTGCCAAAAATGAATACATTCAACAAATTAAGGGATCAGGTTTCATTTCTGGAGGGTGCTGTTGACGTTGAGTGGCAGGGCCAGGACTAGCAGGCGCAATCGATCGCCCTGTTCTTAATCGATTCCTTTTCGAATAGGGGCTTGAAGATACCGGCCTGGACGCGATTAGCCAGGAGTGTACGGCTATTAGGCAGGAGTGTACGATTATGATTCGCCTTTCGGGTGTTGCGTCAGGAGACGTCTTGTGGCATGAAGCCGGCCGAAGGACTCAAAATACGGGTGGTGAAAGCGAACCATGTTTACCGTAACCTCTCACCTTATTCGCTTCTTGAGCAGCCCGTCGACACTGAAGTCTCCTCCACCCGCAGCCGCGAGGAAGAGAAACACGAAGGAATAGAGCGCTGCTAGCTCACCCCGATTCAGCAGTGGCCAGAAGCCCCTGGAGACATGCGCCATGAAATACGCCGCGGCCATGTGCCCCGATAAGATGAAAGCCACCGGGCGGGTGAGGAGCCCGAGGAAGATGGCCAATCCCCCGAAAAACTCCAAGAATCCCGCAAGACCCGTGAGGGAGAAGAGTGGTGCTGTCGCTCCCGGTTGTCCCCCGAATCCGCCAAAGAGTCCGAACAGTTTCTGGGCCCCATGGGGCATGAAGAGAAAGCCACTCATGATCCGCAGAAGGTTCAGGGCGATGCTCCGATATAGACTCTGGGGCTGGCTTCTCATCGTAACCTCCTCTTCACGGGGATGGGTTTTTGGATGTTTTGAGCGCGCGGTCGATTGTCGCGCCCGTTGTCGTAGTGCGGCTACCTGCTGGGCGTCCTGGGCCAGCGCATCGCCAAAGTCTAGTGCCGTTCCAACTATTTGTGACAACTTTCCCGCTACAGAAGCTCACGATTATTGCAACAAGGCACGCCCATCAAATCGGCTCATTAAGTTGGAACGGCACTAGGATTCGCGAAGCTCCTCGTAGAGGGCCTCGTACTGCGGGACGATCAAGGGGGCGTCGAAGTGGTCGAGGACTCGCTGACGGGCCGCGTGTGCCATCCGACGGTGTACTGTGTCGTCCGTGAGAACCTGAAGGGCTCCCTGGGCCATTCCCTCGACATACCCCACGGGATACAACAGTCCATTCATGCCATCATCAATCACTTCGGGAAGGCCGCCCACGCGACTGGCGATTACCGGGACACCGCAGCTCATCGCCTCGAGCGCGGCCAACCCGAAAGACTCGAGTTCGCTTGGGAGCAAGAACAGATCGGCGACCTTCATCAGGCTAGGGATATCTTCTTGGCGACTCAGAAAGCGGACCTCCTTCTCGATGTTCAGCTCTCTGACCAGGTGCTGGGCCGTGGGGCGCTCGACACCGTCCCCGACCATGAGGAGCTTAGCCGGAATCTCCTGCCGGACCCTGGCGAAGATTCGGATGACGTCAGTGACCCGCTTGACAGGGCGAAAGTTGCTCAGGTGTAGCAGAATGGGCTCTCCTGGACGAGCAAAACGGCTTCGGACCTCCTCCTCTTGCCCCGGATGGAATCGGGAGCTGTCAACGAAGTTGGGAATCATTCGGACGGGGCGGCTGGGCTCGAAGGTCTCACGGGTCGTCTGTTCCAGATAGGATGAGACGGCGGTGACCCGGTCGCTCATGTTAATGGCAAGCCGGGTGATCGGGCGGAGGGACGGATCGGTTCCCACCAACGTGATATCGGTCCCGTGAAGCGTGGTCAGGACCTTCAGTCGGCCTGCCACCGCCTCCCGGGCCAAGAAAGCCGAGACCGCGTGCGGGATGGCATAGTGGACGTGGAGCAGGTCCACCCCTTCCGCGAGCACCACATCCGCCATCTTGGCTGCGAGAGTGATCGTGTACGGCGTGTAATCGAATAGAGGATAGGACATCGTCTCGACCTGGTGGAAAAAGAGGTTTTGTTGGAAGGTGGGAAGGCGAAAGGGAGGAGCGTAGCTTATAAAGTGGACCTGGTGTCCCCGTTGGCCAAGCTGGATCCCCAGTTCCGCGGCGACGGCACCACTTCCACCATAAGTAGGATAGCAGGTGATCCCAATCTTCATGAGAAGTGCGATGTCCTAAGTCCGAAGTCTAAAGACCTTCGGCAGCGTTCATCGTTCAGTGTTCATGGTTCGCCCGACGACTAAAGGCTCGGAGGGATTCTCCTCGGCGGCGCCATAATTCTCCACCCAACCCCTACTCGCCCTTAGCAACTTCGGTCATCGGTCGTCGGTCCGCGGTCATCGGGTTGGGGCGCCTAGATAGAGGAGCCGGTGCTCCCATCCTGGGCCATCTATGGCGGCAGCGATCACCTCGACGAGAGAAAAGTCATGGCGACCCAAGTGCGTGACAAAACCGTGCACCCGCTCTTGGAGTTCACCTCTAGGCTGGAGATGGGCCAGGACCCGGAGGACCTGGGTCCGGATCTCCTGATTGCGCCGTTTGAACGAGCGGAGGAGGTGTCGCTCCAGGTTTTCCATCCGTTTCTTTACTGACCCTTCCGCCCCACCGACCCGGGGAGTTAGCGTGGGATCGAGGGTTGAGACCAACGCCTTGAGTTCCTCGAAATTCTTGAGGATCGTCTGCAGGATCCTCTGTTGCTTGGCCACGAAGGTCTTGGGGAGGGACCGGCGAAGGACCTCACTCACCACGCTCTCGGCATCATCCTGGAGAGCCGTAAAGTCCAGGTCGTGTTTCTTGAGCAATCGTTCGATCCGCCCCTCCACGAGGGTGAGCGTTGCCCGTGGAAGGAGGAAGGGGGAAGGGATGTCGAAATGGTCGAAGACGCCCCGGAGTTGGGCGTAGTACGCGATCTCGTGAGGCCCGCCTACGTGGGCGACGGTGGGGAACAGGAAACTCTCCATCAGCGGGCGGAGGACAACATTTGGGCTGAATTGTTCCGGGGCCTTCTCCACGAGAGAGTGAAGCGTGTCTCGTGTTACCCATCTCCGGGTTCCGGCGATCAGCAGCTCGTGCCCATCCCCCTTTTTGAGCGTTCGCCGCCCCTCCTGCAAGTAAAAAAGATTCGGCCCTTCTCCCCGGAGACGGACCTGAGGGCGGTATCCGAGAGCTCGCAGCTTGTCCCAGGCGGTCTGAACCAGCTGCGCTGAGGCGGGCGCCGTGCTGATCTCCTGCAGGAAGAGAGGACGGGCTAAAGTCTTCAAGCGGGGGTCGGCCGTGTTGACTAGGATCAGACCTCGGTCCCCGAGGAGGGAGCTCAGCAGTCGGCCAAAAGCCGAGACCAAGTTTGTCCCAGGACGATAGCAGTTCTGAAGCAGTGTGAGAATCCCTTCGTGAAACCGACCCGGACCAGCAGCCCGCTCGAGGGCGGCAAAAACTTCCCCGATCCTTTCGGTGAGCATGTGGGTCGCTGGAAGATCGGCCCCGAAGCCTTCCTCCGGCGTATAGCGAAGGAGAGCCACTTGGTCTTGGTAGTCCGGCATGTACAGGTGGTCGATCTCAGCGAAATCGGCATCCTCCGAGGCCATCCAGAAGAGTGGAAGACAGGGGACCTGCCACTGCGACTCTACCTGGCGGGCCAACACGACCGCGGTGAGGGCCTTGTAGAGAGTATAGAGAGGCCCTCCAAGGAGACCCACCTGCTGACTAGTGACGATTGTTACCGCCTGAGGGTCAAGAAGGCGCGCGATGTTCTTAAGGATGGTTTCGCTCGCCCCCAGGTCCCGGTTCTGATCGGTCAGGATACTGACCAGGTCGTGACGGGGATATCCCCGGCGGGCCAGGCACTGGAGTAGCTTTTCCTGTGGCTCCCGAGGGTCCCATCGATAGAAGTCTCGGAGGGCAGGGGCTCCCTTCACATAGTCCCGAAAGATCGGATTGACTCCAGGGAGTGAGGCGATGTCGATAGCGTCGAATCGCAGCGAGGGCATCACGGCGAGCTCGGGTGCATGAGTTCTCCTGCTTTGTCCATAAATGGTCTATAACGTTAACAGAGGGGTCGGGGGTTGTCAACGCAGGGGGAACCGTTTCAGCCTTTGGATGTGAGCACCGACAACAAAGTGAAGTCCCCCGTCGTTGATGAAACTTTCCACGATGAAACGTGTCTAATTATTAAGGATAAGGGGAAGCCTCTTGCTGGGGCTGGCACGAATGTTGCTCTTTTTGTCTCCGTAAACTGTATTTCTCAGGACGTGAAAGGGGGCCACATGCACAGGGTCTTCGGAAGTGAAAGGGGCTTTGAGGACAAAGAGCTCCGGACTATTCGAGCGACCGTTAAGCAGCGAGCACCTCGGGACGCTTCTCTCCCTGAGCCGAGGGAGGCAACCGTGCAAAAAAGCCCTTCGGCCCGCGCAAAACGAGAAAAAGTGGCCTGACGCGACCCCAGGGGGCTGCCCCAGGCACCTTTAACGTGATACATTACCCTCGCGACGGGGGCGGTCTCACTTTCCTTTTTCCCATACGTCCTCATCCTTCCCGTTGGAGGATTCGCAAGCTCGCCAGGTCCCTGGGAACAGCTGAATGCGCCGGCACTATCCCTTGACGCTTTCTGGGGACCGTGGTATAGATGACGCGGGATGACTGGTTTTAGCGTTTTACATCTCGTCTTGCAGGCCGGACCGGTGGCCAAGGGGGTGCTCCTCCTCCTTCTCTTTTTCTCCGTTGCCTCCTGGGCCGTCATTTTAATGAAGGTTCGGACTCTGCGGAGGGCGGAGCGGCAGTCGGACAAATTCCTCGATGTTTTTCGCAGCTCTAGGAATCTGAACGCGATGCACGAGGAGGCCAGGCGGTATCCCGCGTCTCCGGTGGCGGCTCTTTATCGCGAAGGATTTCGGGAACTCAGTTATCATGTGAGAGGAAACCCGCACCCTGGGAGCAGTCCCGGACAGCCGCAGCCAAACCTGCCGCCGGAACGGGGTGGAGAGGTCCTGGAAGGGATCAGCCGGATGCTCAGACACGCTAGCTTGAAAGAACTCTCTCGATTGGAGCGCCACCTGATCTTCCTGGCCACAACCGGAAGCGTGACGCCGTTTATCGGCCTATTTGGCACGGTCTGGGGTATCATCGATGCCTTCGTCGGTATCGGGGCGGCCGGCTCCGCTAATCTGGGGGCCGTGGCCCCGGGAATTGCCGAGGCCTTGATCGCTACTGCCGCTGGGCTGGCTGCGGCCATACCAGCGGTCATCGCGTATAACTATTTCGTGAATCGCATCCGCGGCATTGGAACTCGATTGGATCTGTTTACCCTGGAGTTTCTGGGCATGGCGGAACGGCTCGCGGTGGCACGATGAGCGCACGTCCTCCTGAATCAAGTAATCGCCTGGGCGGCGCTTTGTCAGAGATCAACGTCACGCCTTTCGTCGACGTGGTGTTGGTGCTCCTCATCATCTTTATGATCACCGCCCCCATGATGATCCGGGGGATCGACGTCCAAGTCCCGCGGACCGAGACGAGAAACGTTAATCCCGAGGAGCGCCTGGTCCTGACTGTCACCAAAAACAAGGCGATCTATCTGGACGATCAGCAGATCACCCTGGGCCGACTCCAGAAGGTCCTGACCGGCCTGCAGAAGCGAAATCCCCGTGCAGCGGTCTTCCTGAGGGCCGACGAAAAGGTCCCCTATGGGGTGGTGGTTCAGGTGATGGACGTGGTGAAGAAGGCCGGGATCGACCGGCTGGGAATGGTGACCGAGCCCCTGCATCGTCCCCAGAGGAGGCGGTAGGGGGGGTGGGCCACACCTTAGAGATGAAGCGGGAGGGGAAAGAGTTTGGGGTCAATCTTGCCTTTTCCCTGGTGCTGCACTTCTTGGTTTTCGCCGGGGTCTTTCTCACTCCGTCCCTTTACTCGCAGCGGTTTCACGTGCCGGTGGCGTACAAAGTGACGTTGGTAGAGCTTCCGGGAACTCGACGGGTGACCCCGTCCCGCATGAAGGCGCCGGCTGTGAAGCCTCGATCCCCAAAGGCGTCGGCTCAGGTCAGGCCATCAACCCCCAAGCCCAAAGCGAAAGTGTCTACGGTCAAGCCGAAGGCCCCCCGGGCTTTTCCCGAGACTCTTGCTCTTCCCAAGAAGGGTAAGGTGGCGCGGAAGTCGGCTCGAGCTCCGCAGACGGCCGCGAAGCAATCTTCGTCGGGACCGCCTAAGGTTTTTCAAGCACCGGTTCGGACTGCCCTTCCGACCGCTCTGGGCGATGGGGGACCCCCCGGGGTCGTCTCGGAGAGCAGTGTCTCTACCGATAAGGCTGATCCCTCTTTGAGTTACTACCTCGCAGCGATTCAGGCGAAGGTAAGTAGCCGATGGGTGGAACCCTCTTTGGGGCTCAAGCGGGGTCAGATGGAGCGGGTGACTCTGGGCTTCATCGTGGTGCGGTCGGGGCTGGTCCGCGATATCCGCGTCTTGACTCCTTCGGAAAACATATTCTTAGATCAGTCGGCCCTGCGAGCGGTGCAGGAGGCGGTTCCCCTTCCCCCGTTTCCCCCTCTCTTTGCAGAGGAAACGCTCCTCGTGCGGTTCCATTTTGAGATGCGGGGCGAGTAACGGCATATGATTGGCTATCGACGAATCTTCTTATTCCTTCTGGTCCTCTTGAACGGGTTGCTGCCTGCCACTGTGGTGGCCCAGGTAGATATCACGGTGACGCGAACGATGGTCCAGAAAATCCCCATCGCCGTGTTGGGACTGCAGCCCTTCCGATGGGCCTCAAATCGAACCGATCTGGGGGCTGAAGCACAGTCGATTCTGATGGGTGATCTGGAGTTCTCAACGATTTTCGAGGTGCTGCCCCCTGCCTTCCTCCCGTTCGAGCCCCGAGAGATCCGCTTGGGCGAAGAGGAGAAAGTTCTGGCTTCCTTGAATCAACTGAAGGTGCAAGCATTAGTCTCAGCGGAGCTCACGAAGCAGGGGAAGGATCTGGTCCTCGAAGGACGGGTGTATAATGTGAGCCGAGGGACCTTTCTTGGCGGCAAGCGATATTTCGGGGATGTCAACGCGCTCAGGACTATGGTCCACCGATTGGCCGACGACGTGATGCTCCGCCTCACCGGCGAGCGTGGGGTTGCCTCGACGCGGATTGCCTATGCCCGCGTCGGCAAGGGCGCCACCGAGCTCTATCTCATGGACTACGATGGTCACAACTCGGTCCTGGTCACGGGGAACCGATCAATCAATCTCTCGCCTCGGTTCTCCCCTGATGGGAAAGGGCTGGCCTATACGTCCTACCGGGACGGCAATCCGGATCTGTACATCCTCAATCTCGAGACCGGGCGGCGGAACAAGGTCTCGGCCTTGCCCGGGCTCAACATCTCTCCCGCCTGGTCACCAGACGGGCGCTGGCTGGCGCTGTCCCTGAGCAAGGATGGTGGCACGAACCTCTACCTGATGAAGCCGACTGGACGGGGGCTCCGACGCCTCACCAATGGACTTGGGATTTCGGTCTCTCCGACCTTCTCTCCCAACGGTCGGCAGATCGCTTTCACCTCGGATCGTGGTGGGTCTCCCCAGATCTATGTCATGGATGTCGAAGGGACCAATCTTCGACGGTTGACCTTTGACGGGGATTACAATGCTTCTCCCCAGTGGTCGCCGCGTGGCGACAAGATCGCGTTCGTCTCCAATCGGGGAGAAGGAAGGTTTCAGATCTACCTCATGGACCCGGACGGATCTGGGATTCAACAACTGACCAGCTCGGGGTCCAATGAGGATCCTGCCTGGTCGCCTAACGGGCGACATCTGGTCTTTACATCAAACCGGAATGGGAGGAAAAATGTTTATGTGATGCACGCCGACGGGTCGGGACAAAAACGATTGACCCGGAATGCCTTCAACAACTTCGCTCCGAATTGGTCGCCCTGAGGCTCGATTGATGTTATCCAGTGGTAAAATCATGGGACAGAAAGGAGGACAGAATGGTGGGGAAAGCGGGAGTAAAGCAGCGGACCGGGGTGGGTTCTACGATGACCAGATGGCGGGGATCTCTGTGGGGTCCGGTCCTCGTCGTGGCGGGGGCCCTGCTCTTGGCCGGTTGTCCCAAAAAGCCGGAGGTACAAACCGGGGGCCTGGGGGCAGGGGGGCCGGAGAAGGTGACCAAGCCTGGACCGGTTGTGGAAGCCCCGCCGGCTCGGCCAACTGTGAGGCCGTCAGCAGAGGCACAGTTGAAGGATGTCTTCTTTGACTTCGATAAGTCGGTCCTGAGACCCGATGCCAAGCAGACCCTGAACAACAACATCGAGTGGCTCAAGGCCAATCCTCGAGTTCGCATTGTGGTTGAGGGACACTGCGATGAGCGAGGGACCAACGAGTACAATCTGGGTCTCGGGGACCGCCGGGCCAAGTCTGTCCGAAACTACCTGGTGGCCGGGGGCATTGATGCCAAGCGGATCTCAACTATCAGTTACGGCGAGGAACGGCCCTTTGTCCTTGGGCATGATGAGTCTGCATGGAAGTGGAACCGCCGGGGCCACTTTGTTATGGGGAAATAACCGACTTCAACTGCTGATTGGATGGAACAGTGAGGGAGGGGGTCAATATCTTCCACTCCCTCCCTCGCGCGGTCAAGGGTAAGCTCTTCAAGTGAGTACTCATGATGGGGGAGATGATGGAGCGGTATCTTACCTGGCCCCTTTTGGTCGGGGTTCTACTGTTGGGCAATAGTTGTATGGTGACCGCGGAACAGTTCCAAGCCCTCCAGCAGGACGTTCGTAGCCTCCGAGGAGAGGTCAATGCGATGTCGAAGGAGGGGGACGTCAGCGGGCAGGGGTTAGGTGCTGGCGGAGGGGGCATTGGACAGACTGATGTGGTGGCCCGTCTCGAGGAACTGTCCGTTGAAACCCGGATGGTCCAGGGGAAGCTGGAAGAGAACACTTTCCGTCTTTCAGAACTGAGCCAGCGGCTGGATGCGACTGAGGTGAGAGTCAACCGGCTGCTGGGGGAGGCAGCGGGCCCTTCGGGAGGGCCTCAAGCCCCATTGCCTGGAGTCTCTCCCTCGCTTCCGTCAGGTACCGGCCAGCCCCTACCTCCGCGCGGTGGGGGTGTTTCCCCGCCCCAGTCTCCGGCTGTTGCCAGACCAGGCTTGCCTGGTGTCCAGGAGTCTCTCCCCTCGCCGGAGGAGGTCTACAGGGCAGGCTTGAGTGATTATACCAAAGGCAATTATGACCTGGCCATCAGGGGCTTCAAGAACTATCTGACCTTCTATCCCAAGACCACGCTGGTGCCCAACGCTCAGTACTGGCTTGCCGAGTCCTACTATAGCCAACGGAAATACCCCGACGCGATTCGGGAATTCGACAAGGTGATCAAGGACTACCCTGGCAGCACCAAGGTTCCCAGTGCGATGCTGAAGCAAGGTTACGCCTATCTTGAACTTGGGGAGACGAGTCAGGCACAAGGGGTACTCCGAGAGCTCGTCGCGAAGTTTCCGAGATCCCGGGAAGCTCGACTGGCTCAGGACCGTCTAGACCGGCTCCAATAAAGCCGCTCTTACGCATTGCCTTGGCCTTCGCCGAATCTCCGTAGGTCAAAGGCGTTACAGAAGTGACCGTACGGTTCGAATGGTCTGACAATGGGCCTCGATCGTGTCGTCGAGGCTCGCGGCGTAGCCCCCGGCGAAGGTCACGACCGCCGGGGTCTTCCATTCTCGGCATAGGCCCAAGACAAGTGCATCTCGCCGGTTCAAACCCTTCAGGGTAAGCTTCAGTCGTCCAAAGCGGTCCTCCCCGTACGGGTCCACGCCTCCCACGTAGATCACCAGCTCGGGGCGGAACGTCCGGAGAAGCCCGGGGAGGTGAGCCTGAAGCATTTCCAAGTAGAGGTCGTCCTGGGTGCCGTCTGGCAAGGCGATGTCTTGCGTGCTGGGGACCTGACAGTAGGGATAGTTGTTGGCCCCGTGAATGGAGAAAGTCAGAACCTTGGGGTCGTCCTGAAACATGGCAGCTGTACCGTTGCCCTGATGGACATCGCAGTCGATCACGGCGGCTCGTTGAATACGCCCTTCTGTCTGCAAGGTTCGGATTGCCACCGCCAAGTCGTTAAAAACACAAAAGCCCTCCCCCCGATCGGCAAAGGCGTGGTGACTTCCCCCCGCGAGATTCACCCCGATCCCTTCGATCAGGGCAATGCGGCAGGCCATCAAAGTTCCTCCTGCAGCGCACCGCGCGCGACGGAGTAGGGCCGGGGACCAGAGAAATCCGAGACGACGCTCCTCGTGCCGGCTCAGTAAGCCTCGGGCAACCCGGTGGAGGTAAGAAGAGCTGTGGGCGGCCTCGAGGGTGCTATCCGGGAGCGGGGAGGGTCGGATGATACGAGAGGGGCGGACGGTTCCTTCGCGGATCAATTGCTCGAAGATCCGCGGATACTTTTCCATTGGAAAGGGATGGGCCTTTCCGAGATCAATGAAATAAAAGGGAGAGTAACAGGCGAACATGCCTTCTCCATCAGTTCCAGGCTCTATACCATGGCCTTCCTTTCACGTCAATCTCCCGTGAGTGAAGGATTGGATCGATTGGCGGAATGATTCTCGCGAATCGCTGGGGTAGGAGGTTTGGATTCCCCTTGACGTAGGCCGGGAATCTTACTAGGGTATTGGCCTTATTGCAAAAAGAAAAGTATTTTCGCAACTCGGAAACTGATGAGGAGGGAGACGGGGTGGAAAGGCGGCGACGAAAAGGCAGGACCCCCCGGGTGCACTCGGTCCTCCGGGCCTTGACCCTGTT
>CAYGBT010000001.1:0-174062 GCA_964348275.1 uncultured bacterium | reverse complement strand
GGAGGGCTCGTACACTAAGATACGGGTGGACCGATCATTGGGGGCGGGTCACTTCAATTCATAGATGGGGAAGAGGCGTGGTGAGTCACCCGCAATTGATTTTCGACTGGCTGGCTGTGGTGGATCAGGAGAAGAAGAAAATCGGGTGGAAATTTCCAGGGTGGTCGGATAAGCGTTTGCTCTCTCGCCCTGGCAAGGGGGCAAGGAGATGAGCCGGTTCCTGGTCACGGTCTCGAAAAATAGCCGGGAGCGGATCGAGGTCAGGCTGTCCGAGTACCAGGGCCACGAATACCTTGACGTGCGGCTTTTCTGGCGTTCAAGCGACAACGGCGAGTGGCGGCCTTCAAAGAAAGGCGTCACCCTCAAGCCCGCGCTGGTTGGGGAGCTGATAGGGCTTTTGGAGAAGGTCAAGGGGAAGGCGTAGGGGTGGCGGAAGGGCCGACAAAAATCACGGCCACCCTGACGAGTGGAGAACCGCTCCCCCCAAGCCTTGAAGCCTTCGCCGTCGCTGCGGTCGAGATCCTGGTCTCCCGCCAGTTGGAGCGTAAGTCCATGAAAAGCAAGACACGTGACGAGGCTTCGGGATGAATCCTAGGGGGTTTTGACCGTAGAGGACACCAACGTAGGGATGGAAGGACAAGGAGGACGAGGAATTGATTACCTAACTCCACAGACAGGGCGAATACCCCCACCCCAATGACCATGAGGCCGCTGTTTTTTGTTTCCTTGTGTAGGGGAGGGGGGATTGCCCCTCGAGCGAGAAAGGAGTCCCCTCGGTTCCAAGTGGAAATCGCCCCGGACACTTCGGACATTTAGGCGTTCTAGAATCGCCCTTCGAAGCGGGTGGGGGGTCTAGACCGCTTGACACCCCTAGCCCTATGAGAGATACTTATGCCCCCTACAGCTTCCGTAGCCATTGAACGTATGAAACCGGGGCGATCAAAGCCCTACAGCCCAGTACCGGCACATTTGACCGCGCACCAAACACTCAGACGCCTTCTCGGGTGGAGCGCGACCTGGGAGGGCGTTTTGCGTTTGAGAAAGGCCGGTATCGAACGTTGACACGAAGAGTAAGGGATACGACTGCTGGTATTGGTTTCCCCTTCCAACAACAACCCTCGCACTGCATGAATCGGCCTGACACAATGCAAGAGCTGCATGCCCCCATACGTTTTAAACACGGAGCCTCAGCCTACCGGCACCACCCCTATGCCGGGCCGAAAAGTCACAAATCCGCGCAAGCAAAAGGTTTGACCGGTGAACTTGGTGCTAAAGTCTGTGCCGGCACGTAGTGTGCACCGTTAATCGGAGTCAGATGGACTGGACGGCCGCCAGGTGTGGTTTTTAAGAGGAAAAGGCGCAGCTGTTTAGCTAACCGAAGCGCGGCAAACTTGCGCTACCTCGACGGGAGTGGTGCGAACGGGACATCTCGTCATTTACACACGCGATGCGTACGTGTTGAAATGCCTTCAGCGACTCAACGATCCGACGAACTCTGGGCGATCACCTGCTACTTCAATCCAATCGGATACAAGCGACGACTGATGAACTATCAGACCTTCAGACGGAATCTAAGTGTGCCTTTAGTTGCGGCGGAGTTGTCCTATCGAGATGGGTTTGAACTTTGCGAGAGTGATGCAGAGATTCTAATCCAGCTGCGTGGGCGGGACATTCTCTGGCAGAAGGAACGCCTACTGAACCTGGCGTTCCAAGCGGTGCCGAAAGACTGCGATAAGATCGCATGGTTGGACTGCGATGTGGTCTTTCGGTGCCATGATTGGGTTCCCCTAGCGTGCCAACAGCTTGACCAATTAGCCGTGATTCAACTTTTTGATACGGTTTACTGGCTTGCTGGGCGGGCCTTTCCTGAGACGGAGGTACTCGAGCAAATTCAGCATACGGCTACCTCCAGTGCGCGCTGGTTAACCAGAGGGGATGATTCACAGCCACCAGGCGTTGGACCGCCGTGGCGGGCGTGGGGATGCGCGTGGGCTGCCCGCCGCGAGGTGATCCAGACCCACGGCTTCTATGACGTGTGTGTAGTCGGAGGCGGTGATGCAGCAATGGCGTTCGCTTTTTTCGGGCGGTTCGAGTCCGCCGTCGACGCGCTGCACATGAACCGACGCCAAGCCGAGCATTACCTATCCTGGGCGAAACCGATGTTTTGCGATGTGCGCGGAAGCATAGGTTGGGTTGATGGGGAGATTGACCATCTTTTTCACGGCGATCGGCAAAATCGCAATTATCGCCAGCGCGAGATCGGCTTCCATCAATTTGACTTCGACCCCTTCAACGACATCGTTATCGGTGACAATGGGTGCTGGCGGTGGAACACCGAGAAATATGCTATGCACGAGTACGTCCGCAACTACTTCGAATCGAGGAAGGAAGACGGTTAGTGGTCTGAGCCTTGCCGCAGAAACCAAATCTTGCGATTGCGGTCCTATCCAGGTTCAATTTGCGGCCTGAGCGTGTTGTCTGCCGTTCCACTGACTTATGTGAGTTTCGCACGTTGTCGATTGCGGTAGTCGAAATGAAGTGTCTAAGCGCGCCGTCTGAAGGCGAATGCTCTTCCTAGCGATCTCGCGTGAATTGCCTAACAAGAAGACCACCGATGCCGGGAGTTAAGAACCGCTCCGCCGGAAGCCTCTGGGCGGTCACGTGTTTCTACAACCCAATGGGCAACGAGCACCGCCTGGTCAACTATCACACGTTTCGTCAGCGGCTGAACGCTCCCCTGGTAACCGTCGAACTGGCCTATAATGAGGAATTTCAACTGAACGAGTCCGACGTGGAAATCCTCATTCAATTGCACGCTAAGGACGTGCTCTGGCAAACCGAACGTTTGTTTAACCTTGCCATCCAAGCCGTTCCCCGCGATTGCCAAAAGATCGCTTGGATAGATTGCGACATCGTGTTTCAACGAGACGACTGGGCCAGTGCCACAAGCCAGTTACTGGATCGTTTCGCCCTCGTGCAACTTTATGAGAAGCTGTACGACCTGAGACGGCACGCGTCATTTGCCCAAGTCAATCTGGAACACGCTGATTGGGCGGCGGTTTCGGTCGTCTCGGCGCTGGCAGCGGGTAAGTCGGCCCCGGATGTGCTTCGCCTAGACGTTTCATCGGCGACCGGCCGATCCAGGGCAGTGTCTGGCGGAGCGTGGGCTGCGCGGAGAGAGGTGATCGACGAGCACGGGTTGTATGATGCTTGCATCTTGGCGGGCAATGACCGAGCCAGGGCATGCGCAGCTATGGGCCATTTCGATGCAGCGATTGAAAACTGGCTGATGAACGCCCGACAGGCAGAACACTACATGGCATGGGCGAAACCATTTTTCAATACCGTTCGTGGCAATATCGGCTACGTGGAAGGAAGCGTCATGCACCTCTGGCACGGCAACATGCTTCATCGAAATTCCATCCGGAGATACGACGGCCTCCAGGAGTTCGATTTCGACCCTTTTTGCGATATTGCTATCGCCCCTAACGGTTGCTGGCAATGGAATACCAACAAGAGTGCCATGCACGAATACGTCAGGGAATACTTGGAGTCGCGAGAGGAAGCTGGTTGACACCCCTAGCCCAGTTGGGGATACTCGAGCCTCGCAGGGAGACGCGGGTATGGAACCGGGGTGAAGGGTAACACCAGGACTAATAAACACCAGCCCTCGCGGTAACATGCTGCGGGGGCTTTTCTGTTGGCTGCCCTTCTTGCCCTCTTCTCTTCCCCTGGCGCATCCCAGGGTGACTCGGCCACCGTCCAAGTCGTCCGGGTCATTGACGGGGACTTCCGACTCAGCGTTGGAGGAGAAGGAGAAATAGCATGGACTGGATGGGGTGGATGGGGGGACTGATCGTCGTCGGCGTTCTCCTGTTCCTCGCGTGGTGTTTCGACCTAATCGGCCTCCTGCTTACAGGGGATACCTGGTGGCTCCGTAGGAGGCGCAGGCGCATGAAGGGAGAACCGAAGGAGAAGAACGGGAAGTGAAAAATAAATCATCCGAAGCGGGTGGATAATTTGGAGTTTTGAGGCTTCAGCGGGAGGTAAGGAAAAGCCAACGAGGGCTGTGGATGTAAGACGAGCTTGGTATTGAAACACTCAGTCATGACTGCGACAGAAAGCCCAAACGCTTTAGACAAATCCATTCGTTTTATAATTGGCGTCACGGCCGTCCTCTTAGGTATTCTTCTAGTGGTGCGGAAGAGCGGCGAACCGGCCCTCTTCGGTCGATACACAGTGGAGTATGCGGCTCTCCTTCTCGCCTATATGCCCTTGCTTCTGTCGGCGCTTCTCTTCGCGGTCCACGGCGGCCGTGTGGTCGCCGTCATGCGGCCGGTTTTGTCCATGCGCCCCTTCCAGCTTGGCCTCGCGCTCTTTCTTGTCGTACTAGCCACCCTTGCCGTGCGATATGTGAGACTCGGCTATGGCATCGACACGATCCGGATCGTGGCGGCCAGCTTTTTCCTCAGCGCGTATATTCTCTACGGACTCCGCGTTGCCGGGAGGAGCGGTATCAACGAGCTTCGATCTTCCCTGACGAATTTATCCCTACTCATAGGGAGCATTCTTCTCCTTTCCCTCGTCATCACTGTGTACTTCTCCCTTCGTGGGAATTGGGAAGGAGACGTAGTGACGAGAGAGTCCTATCGAATCGCGAAGGAATTGCGCCGAAAGCCGAATGCGGAGTTCGTTTTTCACGGCCAGCCGGGTCGGATTCCGGAGTTCAGCACACCGATTCGAAACAATTCATTCGGGTTCAACGACAGGGAGCGGGCTATCGAAAACCGGGAGGGACGCTTTCGCATTGTCGTTCTTGGCGATTCGTACGTAGCGGCGCTCCAAGTGCCCCAGGGGCGATCGTTTTCCGCGGTTCTTGAAGAGATGTTGAACGAAGTTGACGATCGCTTTGAGGTGATTCCCCTAGCAGAGCATGGGATCGGTCAGGAAGAGGAGGCCAAAATCCTTGAGGAATTCGGCCTTCGATTCGGGCCCGATCTCGTCATCCTTCTATTTGTAACAAACGACCTGCACGACAACGACCAGCGTCTCAAGGAAGACTTTGGGAAATATGTTCGGAATTGGCACCCGCTACCGCACCCCCCTAGGGCCCTCTTCTTTCCCAACCTGCTTATCGATCGGCTCCTTACCGCGCGACTGCACACTCTCCTCGCCAGGTACGGTTATCTGATCGATGACAAGCTTCGCACCGAAACGATCCGACCCGACTTTTGGGCCTTCATCAATCCGCCTCCACCGAAGATTCGGGACGCAATGAAGAAAACAGAGGGTCTCTTAGACAGTATTGTAGAAAAATGCAGGTCGTACGGCGCGCACTTTCTTCTTGTGATGAAACCACAACTCTTAACACGAGAGTCGTTTCTGAGGTCGCATCCTGGGCTCTGGAAGCTTGATCTGGACATTAACAGCCTCACCCGGTGGCTTCGCGAATACTCTGAGTCGAGATCGGTTTCGTATCTCGATCCGGAACCTTACATTCGGGCCCACCTGGACGCAGGAGGGGAGCCCATATCCTGGAAGCACGACGGCCACTGGAATGAGATCGGGCACAGGCTCGCCGCGGAAGCGATTTACAAATATCTTGTCGAGAGCGATCTTTTGAACTAGGAAGGACCGTGGGCGAGCAACAGCCCACGAGGCGCGTGCTGGTGCGGAAGGGCCTGCTGACCAATGAGGAGGTGCTGGAGGAGATCAAGGCGGTGCGGCGCGAGTTGGAGCGGAAAGGGGGGCGGTAGGGAGGGAGCGATGAACGAACCAACGATGGAAACTCTGGAACATCGCCTGGGTCGCTTGGAGAGAGAAAACCGCCCCTTGAAGAGGGTGGGAGCCTTGGCCGTGTTCGCTGCTGGGGTGCTATTGGGGCTAGCTGTGCCCGGTAAGGCGGCTGAGCAAAAACTTCCGTCTAACCAGGTGATCGTAGAGAGCGACTTGGTCCCCGTGTACTCTCGGATGGAAACAACCAGCGACATGGTGTTTACGCTCGCGCGGGGGGACCTCGTGGAGATCAGAGTTGTTGTCGAAACAGGAAAGGTACTCTGGTGCAAGATCAAAGAGGTCGTGCCCGGGGGGAGATTAGGCTACGTACACTGCAAAAACCTGACGGGAGAGTGGCCTCCAACCCCAGCACCTCCCACGGTGACAGGTCGTCCTAAGGAGGAGGCTCCTCCGGTAGTAGCCGGGCCTCCCAAGGTTCCGCAGGCAAGCCCCAAGCCACCACGAGTCCCGCCTGTCGCGGAGAAACCGGCCCCAAAACCGATGGCGAAGGTGACCGAGCCCGAGATCAAGAGGGAGAAGCGGTTCAGCCTCCAAGTCGCGACTCTGGTCCTCAAGCGCAACGTGCTCGCCCTCAATGCACGGCTGGAAGAGCTCGGGTACACTCCGGTCATCCGCATGACCACGGTCCCCATTACCCGCCATCGCGTTTATGCCGGGGAATTTGGCAGGCGTGAGGAGGCAGAGCAGACGGCACGGAGCCTGAACGTTGATGGGTTTCCATCCAACCTAGTCGAAATCGAGGGAGGGAAATTCCGTCTGGAGGTCGGGTCATCGTTTCATCTGAACGAGGCCATCGATTTGGCCCGCAGTCTACGAAAGAAGAATTACACGTCCAAGATCGACTCCGAGACTGCCCCCACCCCAGTGCACCAAGTGCGGATTGGCGAGTATGAGAACCGAGCGGAGGCCCAGAAGGCCGTTGAGGCTCTGAAGAAGGAAGGGTTCACACCCCTGATGGTGAGGCAGTAATTTTCTTACCGGAGCGGGGAATGGCTGACCAACAGGCGGCAATGTCCTGCGCCGGTAAAGGCCGGTAATGTCATCTGGAGCGCACCGTAGGAGGGCCTGACGCAGGAACAGGACGAGGGCTATGCTAAAATAACAGCAACACCCCGGCCTACCGTTCGCGACGGGAAAAGGCCAATCCCGAGGCCCTGGCTGGGTACCCCCTTCGGGCACTCCCACGGGAGGAGCGATGGCTCGGCGAAAGAGCCTCAATATCAAGCCCAGAGGGTCCGATTCGGGAACAAGCCGGACGCGAGGAGAATCGCGCAGGAGGCGACAATCTTCCCTACCAGCAGACATCGGTCCATTCGGTGACCCCTTCGACATTCCAAAGTTGCAGCGAGTGCTACTGGACGTGAAAAAACGGTCTGCTGAGGCAGCAAATTTGTGTGATGCGTGTCTGAGATGCATATTGCAGGAAAGGCTGACTAGGGAGAAAATCATTGCCCATGACGCCGAGATGCAACGCTTCAAGCGAGAGGTTGCCCGCATTGCCCGCGATGCATCCGCCCTGTATCGCCTGCAGTCAAAGACCCCTCTCAGCGAAGAAGGTAAGCAGGCCGTTCTCAATGAGTGTGCGTGGCTTCAGACTTTCGTGAAGCGGGGTAAAGAGATTATTGCTCGCCATGAGGCCAACAAAAGATCGATAAGGTTTCCCGAATGGCGACGCCGTGCTGTTCGCCTTATCGTTTCCACCCTGATTCCTGTATACCCTCCTACGCGATAGATCGATAGAAAGTCGGTTTCCAACCGTGCCTTTGAGGTAGCTACCGAGATCCTGCGAGCCGCCTTTCCCACAGAGTTCAATGCCATTACCGCCGCTTCAGTAAAATCTATTTACTATCAAAGCCTCGGCAGATAGTTCATATATCCCGCTGTATATCCACCGCAACAAATGAACCTATCCTAGTGCCGCTGAGTTTCTCTGTGCTAAGCATAGATCATGCGTACGGAGATCCCCGAAATTTTGACGCTGAGGGAAGTTGCTGCGATCCTCCGCCTCTCAGCGGCGAGTCTACGCGACCCTCGGTTCCGGGCCCGTCATGGCCCTTCTGCTCAACGCGTGGGTTCCCGGATTTTCTTTCGGCGGGCCGACGTGCAAAGATTTCTCCGCCGAGGTATAGAGATTGTACCTGGAAACCGTGAGGTAACGCGGTGAAGGTGAAAACCTGCTTCGGCGACCTGTTCACGCGCCACATTCAGGGCTTGAAACCCTCAGCGAACGGCGAGGCCCTAGGTCTCTGTCCCTTCCACGAGGACAACCGGCCCTCTTTATCTGTGAATCTGGAGTCGGGTCTTTGGCACTGCTTCGGGTGCGGGAAGAAGGGAAACTCCGGACAGTTTGCAGAGCTAGTCGGGGAATCTAGTGAGCGAGGAAGGGGGCCGCTAGGGGAGCGGATCATAGACACCTATGACTACCAGGATCTGGACGGAAAGCTCCTTTACCAGGTGGTTCGCTTGGCCCCAAAGGATTTCCGCCAGCGTCGCCCGGATGGGGCCGGGAAATGGATTTGGAACCTAGAGGGCGTCAAGCGGGTGCCATATCGCCTCCCTCAGTTGAACGGACGAGAAATAGTCTATGTCGTGGAAGGAGAGAAGGACGCCGACCTATTGTGGAGCCTTGGTATTCCCGCGACCACAAATTCCGGAGGAGCGGGGAAATGGCGGGATGAGTGCAGCGTGATACTCCTGGAATTAGGAATCACGCGGGCGGTGCTCCTCCCGGATAACGACGTGCCGGGCGGTAGACACATGGTGGAGGTGCGTGAGAGCTTGGGCCGGAAGGGGATCACCTCGAAGATTGTCGCCCTCCCAGGCCTCCCGCCAGGGGGAGACGTAAGCGACTTTCTCAAGACGCACGGCAAAGAGGGACTCGAAGAGGCGGCGAAAGCGGCTTTGGAGGATCTGGAGGTCGGCGAACCTCGGGAGGAGAAACCTGGGCCAGCGCGTCCGCCACTCCCAGAGGAGCTTCGGGCTCGCGTCGTTCACCCTGCGCTGGACCTAGGCGGCGATTGGGCCTCGGTCGGGATTCTTGATGAAAGAGGCGTGTGGCGCATCGTGACCGGAACGAGGCGGATCTACGAGGCAGAGGCAATTGTGGATGCCCTCCGTTTCCGACCGAAGGCCTACCCGGATCTGGCTGGCCGCTGGCCCGAACAAGAACTTCAGGCCTTCTTGGATGGAGAAGAGGCTCCAGGGTTTGGGGAAATCCTGGCGGTCATCATTGACAGGGCCCGTGCGGTCTTGGAGCTGCCAAAGGCAGAGCATTACTCTCTCCTAGCAGTATGGGTGGTAGGCACTTACTTTCATCCCATTTTCATCGCCTATCCTCGCCTCGCGTTTATGGGGGAGCGGGAGAGCGGAAAGAGTAAGGCACAGACGCTTCTCAGTGCCCTCAGCTTCAATGGCCTCCACCGTCTGGCTCCTACCCCCGCCGTGCTGTTCCGCATCGTTCAAGCCTTCCGACCGACACTCTGCCTCGACGAAATGGAGGGCCTGGCTAGAGAGGACCGGCACGAAATCATGGCAATTATCAATAGCGGGTACAAGGCAGGCGGCGCGGTGGACCGGGTGGAAGGAAAGGCCGCCCGATGGATCGAGAGTTATCAGGTTTATGCACCGATGGCCCTCGCGGGCATCCGGGGCCTGAATCCGACGACTGAAGATAGGACCATTCCCCTTGTGTTTCAGCGGAGCACCCATAGCGAGATGTTGAACGCTGAAGTTGACCCGGCTGACCCGCTGCTGGCCAAGATCCGGGGCGCGCTGTATCGCCTCCTACTCACCAAGTCGCAGACGGTACGAGAGATGTACCGCAGCCTGTTCCTGCCCACCTGGCTGACGGGCAGGGTCAGAGAACTTTGGAAGCCCTTGTTAACCATCTCTACCCTGGCGGATCAGGAAGAGTCTTTCGGTTTCACGGACCAGCTTCTTGGTCTCGCTAAAGGCCATGCGCAGGAAAGGGAGCCCTTGTCTGAGGAGGCGACGGCGCTTATCGCCATCTTAGAGGAGAATCTTGGCATTGAGGCAGAAGTCGAAATCACCCCTGGCGATCTATGCGGGAAGATGGAGCAGGCTCTCAGAGTGAAAGACTTCTCTGCGCAAAGGGTTGGGGGTATCTTACGCCGCTTGGGGTTCGCCAGGGCAGGGCGCAGGGCAGGTCTTTCCCGCTATCGGATCACGGCGGAGAAACTGCGTGATGCATTCAATCGCTATCGCCTCACAGAGATTGCATGATTGCTTGTTGCATGAGCCAAGTGCCTGAAAAATTAGGGGCGCATGCAATCATGCAATCGACGCAAGAGGTTGCATGGGCATGCAAGAGATCGCATCGAGTGGGGGTAGACAGTGAACGAAGAAGCCCTTAAGCGGGTTCTAGCTCGGCTGAAGGCAAGAGGGTGGCCGGTCGCCATGAAGGATCTCCCTTCGGAGATGGAGCCGCTTGCTGACCAAGATCGGAGCCGTGGTACACACCTTGAGCCCGTTGTCCCTGCTCCTGTGACCGATCCCGAGCGGCTGGCTGACCCCGACTTGGAGGAAGCCCTTTTCAGAAGGTATTGGGCCACCCTCCCGGACAAACCATTGGCCCGCCGGACCTGGCCCTCGGAGGTGCAGTGGTACTGCGAGCGGAAGGGCCTCACCGCCGAGATCATGCCGGAGCTGGTGCGGCGGTGCCAGGACCTGCGGAGGGAGAGGTCATGACGCGGATGTGGGACAGTTGAGTGCTGCCGTTTGAGTGGAAGTGCCCGAGGTGCGAGACGACCAAGCTGACACGGGAGGCCGCTTCCCGATGCGACCGTTGGGGGTTTCGGGAGGGAAGCTGAGATATGAATAAGCTAACGATTAGCATGAGAGGGCCGAGACACAAGGTGACCTTTCGCCTACCGCTGGCCGTAGACGCTGCCTTGCAGCGGGCCGCGCAAGCAGACGGGCGGACAAAAAGCGATTGGCTCCGTGAGGCCATTGTGGCGTACATCGGCGGCATGCCTCCGCCGGACCGGAGCAGCTGCGTCATCTTATGGGTGTCGCCTCGGACCCTCGAACGGCTGAAGCATTCGGCCCGCCATTCCGGTCGGTCCGTCCAAGAATATGCATCGGTGCTCCTCGTCAATGCTGCGCATCGACCAGCAGGCTAGGGCGCAACCATGCCTGCCAGACGCAAAAATCAAATGGTTATGAAGACTAGCAAACAAAGACGGAGTGCTGAATATGTGGGGGGCCGCAGGCCAGGAAATCGCTCCAGACGGGCACTTGCAGGGCGTGAGGAGCCACAGCACACTCCCCCTCAGCAAAAGGTAGCAAAAAGGGTACCTGCGGGGGATGGTATCAGCATACGAGAGCGTCTGTTTCTCAGGTTCTGGATCGAGGGGAACTCCATTGCCAAGGCGGCACGGATGGCCGGATACTCCCCTACCACGGCGAGGTCTTATATCTACAGAAAGTTGAGAAGCGCAGGGCTCTCAAGTCGGTACTGAACGGATGGCCTCGGAAGCACTCCCACAAGACGGGCCAATTCGAAAGACCGCTTGTGAATTAGAACGACGGCTACGGTGAAACGACACAGGCAAATGAAAGGTGAGCAGAGGGATGGCGGCGGGGCTCTAAGCTTTGGCCAATCTTTTCACTCTGCGTTGAGGCTTTTGATGCTCGTTGAAACCGCAGAGTCGGAAGGATGAGGGTGACAATTCCGGGGACACCGAAGGATGGGCAACCGCAGCGTCCCGCCAATAAAGCGAAGGTGGACGCGTTTTCCCGCGCCTTGGATTCCCCGTCCCATGCCCCCCGGCTCCTGAGCGTGAAGGATGCTGCCGTCTACCTCGGTGTGAGCCCTTGGACCATTCGGAGCTTGGGGTGGTCCCGCGAGATCCCGGAAGTGAAGATCGGCAGGCGGGTCTTGTACGACAGGGAGGACCTGGACCGCTACATAGACCGAGTCAAGCGATGAGCATTGCCGACCGGACGGAGTGGGCTTCCGGCGACTCAAGGGGGGGAGGGGCCCGATGGGGTCCGGGTCCCATGGCTGGTACGTGAGCCTCCTCCCCCATCCGTCTCTTGTGTACGATCTGAATCCGAGGGCACAGAAAAATTCAAAAATAAAAACACCCCCTTGACGTCATGCCGTCAAACTGCCATACTGTTGACGGGAGGTGTAATCACATGAAAAAGGGGGTGAGAATAGTGAAGATGACCATTTACCTCCCGGAGGACGTTCACCGGGAGCTACGCCACGTCTCCTTTGACGAGGGCAAGCCGACCACGGCAATCGTCCAGAAGCTCATCGAGGAGTACCTGGCGAAGCGGAAAAAGAGAAAGGGGGTGAAGTAGGTGGGGGTTTCTAAGCGCGGGAAAGGGATGATCTACCAGCGAGGTAACGTGTGGTGGATCAAGTTTTACGACAACGGCAGGCCCCGCTATGAAAGCAGCCATTCGACCAGGGAAAAGGATGCTACGGACCTACTCAGCATCCGATTAGGACAGGTGGTGCAGGGGAATTGTCCAACGCCTGACGCACAGAGAGCCACCTTTGAGGACCTGGCGCGGGACCTGGAGAACGAGTACCAGGCCAACGGGCGAAAGTCTCTCAGGAGTCTCAGGGGAAGGTTGAAGAATCTCCAGCAGTTCTTTGGCTCACACAAAGCGGCTGCCATCACCACGCCGGAGGTCCAGAAATACATGGTCATGCGCCAGCGGGGGGAGGCGAGCAACGCGACAATCAACCGAGAGCTTTCCGTGCTCCGGCGCATGTTCACCCTGGCGGCGAAAACCACGCCCCCAAGAATCGGGAGAGCACCGTATATTCCCATGCTCCAGGAGAGCAACCCCCGTCAGGGCTTCTTCGAGCATGACGATTTTATGAAGGTCCGGGATGCTTTGCCGGAGCATCTGAGGCCGCTCGTCACGTTCGCCTATTCGACCGGCTGGCGCAAGTCCGAAATTCTCAGCCTGACCTGGGATCAGGTAGACCTGCATACCGGTACTGTGCGGTTGGAGCCTGGAACGACCAAGAACAGGGAGGCCCGGACAATCTTTCTCACCGGGGAGCTTCTTGATCTGGTACAGCGCCAGCGCGAGACTCGGGACCGGCTCTATCCAAATTGCCCTTGGGTTTTCTTTTTCGAGGGGAGGCAGATCAAGTCTTTCCGGCGGTCATGGAACACTGCTTGCCGCAAGGTCGGGCTGGAGAGGAAGATCCTCCACGACTTCAGGCGGTCGGCGGTCAGGAATATGGTCAGGGCTGGCATCCCTGAGCGCGTGGCAATGGGCCTGAGCGGTCACAAGACCCGCTCCATTTTCGAGCGGTACAACATCGTGAGCGAGGCAGACCGGCTGGAGGCTGCAAATCGGCTGGACCAATACCTCAAGAAGTGGGGTGGGACTGTAACCGAAACTGTCACCGCGCCCACAGCATTCGAGCAAATTCCACCCATCTCCACCCAAGTTGCCGCAGAGGGTGGGTTTTAGAAGGGCTCGTTTTTACAGGGTTGACGCGGACTTATGGATAGGGTAACGTGCGGAGTAGTCATTCATAAACCTCGTGCCGCAGGTTCGAGTCCTGCCAGGCCCACCATAATTTATCAAACAATTCCGCACACTTCCCATCATTGCACTCTCACCCCTCGAGCCTGATTGTGCCCGGCTCTGCCCGTGAGTCTCTTGCTTGCGTTCTGAAGGTCTCCCTCGCTCACGATGTTGTATCGCTCGAACACGGGTCGGATCGACAATATTGGCGATGGCGGCCTGGTTCTCCTCCTCTCTCCTCAAACGCAGCTCACGGTGGCGGTTCCCCCGTGGCTTCCCCTTTCTAAGGGATAGACGGAGATGAAGTGTTTCTGAGAAAGAAACTGTTTCTCCTCGTCGCAGAAGGCTCAGCCGGGCTGAGAATAGATGATCACCTGGTTTCACATGATCTTGATCTTCCCCCCCCTGGGCCAACAGAGAAGCCCGCGCAGCATACCGCCGCGGGGGCTTTCGGTTTTCCGTCTTGAAGTTGCCCTTCACGCCGGATCGATGCCGCCGTCCCTCGTTTGGCTTTGACTATCCCGACTGGAGTAGGGTTGTCAAGGCTTCCTCACTCTCCAGCTCCGCTACATCATAAGTTAGCGATTGTGATCTCGATCATAGTAGCAATTGACCCCAGTCATGGTTCTCACGAAGTGGGCTATATGTGCAGAGACTGCATATTGACAGGTGATTTCCCGTGAGATAGCTTACTATTGAAGATGAACGCGCCTGACATGAGCTCACAGGCCACTTCCGGCACAATGGAAGGCGCACCGGAGAATCAAACGCCCTCTGGGGTGGAGTACGGCCTAGATGGCGCTTTTGTTTTACAGCCGCAGGTGTCGAACACAAAGAAATATTCCTCTCGACACGAAGCGCCTGTCTCGTGAGCTTGCTCTCACCCCCCAAGGAAGTTCTTACCACCTCAAGCGAGCATGCTCTTGGCGGAGAGGTTGATGAGAAGGGGTCTTCTGACCCCTTCCCCCCTCAAGGAGCTTGGCGCTATACTGTGTGGCAATGAGCAGATGGATTTGGCGCATTGCACTGGTCGGAGCACTGAGTCTCGCTGTTGGAGGGTGCGGCAGGGAAGAGCCCGCCACGAACGGTGAGTCGGTCGAAGAACACCTGATCCGGGTCTCCGGTTCGGATGATGTATATCCTCTGGTGCAGGCCCTGGCCCGCCAATTCGAGAAAAACAATGCGGGTTATCGGGTCACGTTCGCGCCGCCAACACATACCCGGGGTGGGGCGGCCGGGATCTCCCTCGGTGATACCGACATCGGCCTGATTTCCCGTCCCCTGACGGCAACGGAGAAGGAGCCCACATCAACCTACCTACACCTTGCCCACGACTTGCTGGTATTCGCCACCCATCGCAACGTGCCTGTGAAGGGACTCAGCCGTCAGCAGGTCCTCGACATCTACAGCGGAAAGATCACCAATTGGGGAGAGGTCGGGGGCGACGACGCGCCGATAGCCGTCCTTGAACGTGACGAACACACCTCGCTCAAGATCGTCCTACGACAACATCTCTTCGGTCCTTCGTTCGCCGTTACTCCGAATGCGGTTGTTCTGGAGCGCCCCGAGCATATGATCACCTCCCTGGCCATGGTCGAGAACGCCATCGGCTATGTCTCCTTTGGCAATGCCATCCTTTCCGGCCAGGCGATCAATTATCTGCCCATCGACGGCGCCAGACCCTTGCTCGAGGAGGTCCAAAAGGGGCGCTATCCATACACCCGTCCGTTCGGATTCTTGCTCGGGCCAAAACCCTCCCGGGCCACGATGAGATTTGTCAGATTCATGTACAGCGAAGAAGGTCGGCGGACCATGGAGGGCCACGGTTTTGCACCGGTCAGCATTGATCTCACCATCGCCGTGCTGCCAGAGCAAGACCTCCTGGCCCAGGAGCAGCGTTACGCGCCCCTAATGGACTATCTCAGCCAGCACCTGGGAGTGCAAACGACCGTGCAACTCAAGCTATTGCCCAACTACGGGGAGGTGATCAAGAAGTTCCAGGAAGGCCAGATCAACGCGGCTTTTCTGGGAAGCCTGGCCTTCGCCCTGGCACGCGCACAGGCGGGAGTCGAGCCGATCGCCCGACCGGAAAGAGATGGGGTTTCCCAGTATCGCGGGCTGATCGTCGCCCGGAAAGACAGTGGCATCAAGGACTGGGCGGATCTCAGGGGCAAGTCCTTTGGGTTGGTCGACAGGGCGACGACCGCCGGCTATCTCTACCCGCTCATATACTTCAAGGAGCATGGCGTCAATCGTCCCGAGGAGTACCTGGGGTCGATCGTCTATACGGGAAGTCACGACCTGCTGTTCCTCAAGGTTTACGACGGCGAGTTGGACGCTGGCGCGGCGAAAGACCTCATGTTGCAGCAGGTGGCGAAGACGAGCCCCAAAATCAAAAAGGATCTCCGCATCCTCGCCGTCTCGCCGCCGGTGCCAAACAACGCCTTCGTCCTGAGCGGTGACCTGGACTTTCCCTGTTTCCGATGTCACGAACTGGTTCCTGCTACCTCCTCGGAGACCTCCGTAAACGTCCCCCGCCAGCCAGAGGATCTCAAGCAGATGATCGCCGAGTTGCTCCTGGGCCTTCACGAATCTCCCGAGGGGCGCGCGGTCCTCGAGGCCCTCGGTGCTGATCGCTTCGTGAAGACCACAGATGCGGACCTACGCGAGGTCAACAGGATGATCCGGGACGCGGGTTTCGATCCGAAGGACTATCGTCCCTGAAGGGCCGCAGCAATGCGCACGGAAACGACAGCAGAGGACCGATGAAGTTCGATCTCAATCCCTTCGGTAAAGGGCGGCTTTCCCGGCGGCTCTTGGGAGCCTTCTTCCTGATCGTCGCGGTGCTGGCTGTGGCCGGAATGATGGTGACCGCTCAAATCACTGCCCGGAGCCTGGAGGCCCGGGCGGAAAGCCAGCTTGCCAACGACGAAGCCATCGTCAACCTGAATTTCGGTGAAATTGAAGAGAAGGTCACCTTTTACAGCGAGTTGCTCGCCCGGGCCGAAATGCTCACCGAGAGGCTCGATCAACCCACTGTCACCCGTTCGCTGACAATCTCTCTTCTCAGCAGCGTTCGCCGCGACAAGATGCGTGTGCACGTTTATGGAGAGGAACCTGCGAACCTCGAATTTGGTCCCGACCTTATCCAGAAAGGATTCCTCGGGATGCGAGCTACCTCGTTC
The DNA here is from genome assembly GCA_964348275.1 of uncultured bacterium. Lineage (GTDB taxonomy): Bacteria > Methylomirabilota > Methylomirabilia > Methylomirabilales > CSP1-5 > CSP1-5. The sequence continues at coordinate 157,557 of CAYGBT010000001.1, read as the reverse complement.
GCCAAGAGTCGGATCGGAGAAGCCTCGGAGGTAAGCATCGGAAGCGTGACGCCGATCGAGAGCACTGCTGGTGTCGAACGCGTGGTGACAGTCTCTTTTCCTATCACACCTGCCTATCTCAGGAAGATAAGACAGCGCATCGGGTCCGACATCACGCTGCTCTTCCCTGACGATCACGTGATCTCTACGCTCCCGAAAGCGGACCTGGCGACGTTGTTGGGGCAGTTGGGGGAGCGAGGCCCGGCCGAAGAGGCGGAAAAATCCTTCCTGCTTGCCACCGCCTCCAGTACGGGGCCCTCCAAGACGCGGGTCAGTCCTTTCCGGGTCAACATGAGCCGAGAGGGATTGCTCCTTCTGACGATGCCCATGGGTGATCTGCTAGCGGCGAAGCGGACCATCTTTTTCAAGGGTCTGCTCGTCACCGCCATCATCCTGTCGGGGACAAGCCTCCTGTTTCTCTCGCTCATCCACAGGGTCACCAAGCCCCTGGAGCAGTTATCGAATGCTACCCGGGACATCGCCGGCGGCAACCTGGACCTCCAGGTGAGGGTGAGCACCCGGGACGAGGTAGGCGAACTCGCCACCTCCTTCAACGTGATGGTTCAACGTCTGAAGGAGTCGCGGCAGGAGATCGAGGAATGGAACCGGACGCTGGAGCGGCGCGTCGAGGAACGGACGCGGTCGCTGCAGCACGCCCAGAAGGCGCTGGAAGGCGTCAACGATCAGCTCGTTCAGGCGCTCAGTGAGCTTCGAGAAACCCAGGACCAGATGATCCAGACCGAAAAGCTTGCCGCCGTAGGCCAGATGGCTTCCACTATGGCCCATGAGATCAAAAACCCCCTGACAGGCATACGGGCGGCACTGGAAGTGGTGGTTTCCGAGCTCGGCGTCAGCGCTCACGCGGTGGTGCTCGAGCAGGTCCTTGAACAGGTGGACCGACTCGCGCGCACCAGCAGCCGGCTTCTAGGCTTTGCGCGTCGCACCACGCCGCAGCAGGTTCCCAGCAGCCTGAAGGAACTGATCGAGAACACCCGCTTCCTGATCGGGCAACAGGCCAAGCGAGCGGGCGTAGAGATCCGTCTGGACTTGGAGCCGCCTGATCGTCCCATCTCCCTGGACCCCCAGCTCACCATTCAGGCTTTCCTGAACATCACCCTGAACGCCTTGCAGGCGATGGACGGAAAAGGGACGCTCACCATCCGTTCCCGGTGGCTCGCCGAACAGGAGGCAGTGAGCGTTGCCTTCATGGACACGGGACGAGGGATGCCTCCTGAGGTTCTCGAGAAAGTCTTCACTCCCTTCTTCACCACCAAGCATCAGGGAACCGGGCTCGGCCTCTATGTGGTGAAGGACATCATCGAACGGCAGGGCGGCGAGGTGACGGTCGCCAGCGCCCCCGGCGAAGGGACGGTGGTCACCGTGCGGCTTTCCGGGAAGCCTGTGTCGACGGCGGGATGAAACGAGAGGGGCGCGCCGATAGCTCCCTCAGCTCGATCGGACGCCTGGCAACGGCTCGGAACACGATGCGTGAGCATTATGACGAGGAAACAGCGAAGGGAAGGGCTGGCCTGTGCTCAACAAGGGGATCTGTCACATCCTTATCATCGAGGACGAGTTGCTCGTGCGCTGGTCCTTGGAGACAGGGCTTCGTAAGGAGGGTTACGACGTCCAGGGAGTCGAGTCGGGCGAGGAAGCCCTGGTCCACGTCGAAAAGAATGACGTTGACCTGGTCATTCTGGACATCAATCTGCCCGGTGTGACCGGCCTCGAAGTACTGGAGACGCTCCGTGCGCAGGGGCACACATGGCCAGCCATCGTCATCACGGCCTTCGATGACGCCTTGGTGAGAGAGTCCTGCCGAAAGCTCAGCGTCTACGATCTGGTCGCCAAGCCCTTCAAGCTCGAAGAGGTCACGACAGCGGTCGAGAATGCTTTGGTGTGGACGAGCCGCCAGACAGAGGGGTAGTCCGCGTCGTTTTTCGGGCCTATCCTTGTCATTGAGAACCCCGAGTCTGCCCAGACTGCTGGGAACGCCGGGAGGGCCGCCCAGAAAGACACACGTGGGATGTCACCGATACTTTGGCGAGCGCCTGGGTCCGTCGCCGCCGGCCGAATCCGACTGCTCCCTTGCCTCTCGCTTTCCCACGGACTACCATGTGACAACCCTGCCGTGAGCTGTGGTCTTGCGGTGGGGTAGGGGCCGTCCGGTACCCAAACACTTGGCGGTCACGCTGTAGACTAGGCTAAAATACTTATATGTTAAATGGTTACATCTTGTAACTTAAAGTTAAGAATCACCTACTTGCTGTGCCGGAAGATGTGCCCACGATTTGTTTGACAGGAACTGTGCGGAACTGTTAGAAAAATGTGGAACTAGGGGAATGTGAAAACGGGCCTTCCTAATCCTTGTGTCGCAGCTTCGAGTCTTGCCAGGCCCACCAAAAGTGGAATCGCTATGCGGGTAAAAGGTCCGATTATCAGGCCCCGCCGCGTGACGCCTAAGGATCTGGCGGATCGTTTATACGATTTCCGCGGTCTGTTGACCGTTGGGGTGCTGGTGGCTTTGCTTGTGGTTGTGGGTTGGTGGGGGTATGGCACGTGGCAGGCGAGGCGCGAAACCGCGGCACAAGGGCTCCTGGCAGAGGCCGTTGAGGCTCTCCAGAGTGCCCCGGAATCGCAGACTGTTGGAGAACCGTCGCCGGAATCCGGGGGCCAACTGGAAGCAGGGTTCCGGTTGCTGGAGCGGGTGCGGGCGGAGTATCCCTCGTCCCCGGCAGCGGAGCAGGCACTCCTGCACGAGGGAAATGCTCTCTACCAGAACGGTGATCACAAGGAAGCCTTGCACGCGTACCAACGGTATCTCGAGCAGTATCCAACGGGATCGTGGGTGTTTCTCGCCGGCCTCGGCAAGGGATACGCGCTGCAAGGCCTCCAGCGCTATGAGGAGGCAGCCGCAACCTTTCGAACCCTGGCGGATAGCCCCCAAGCGTCCGTCTTCAAGGCTGAGGCGCTGATGGGGCTTGCACGCTCCATGATGCAACTTGCGCGCCCTACCGATGCCATGGCTGCCTATCGCCGCGTCATCGAGGACTATCCTACATCTCCCTGGTCGGAGGAAGCTGAAAGGGAACTGGCGTCTCTCGAGCGCTAGTAAAACAGAGGGTGGGGCTCGGGCGGAATGGTAGGTTCGTCGGATAAGAAGTCTTATGTAAACTATTGCAGCCCATCAATCGCGGCCCGTCTTCCTCCCTTTTGAGAACCCGACACATCGCCTGCCCTGCAACTCAAGTATCCACCTCGCGAAAAAAAGGCCGCATGATGGCGGCCAAAAAGTAACTTGGTGCGAGAAACTGAGTCGGATTACATTTTGTACTTACCGAAGTCTTCGGGCTTGAGATTCTCAAGCCACTGCTTCCAGCGATCGGTCTCCTCCTTTTCCTCCGCGATGTCCATGCTTTTCGCTTTACTCACGACTTTCTCGGTGACGAAAATCGGCGCATTAACTCGCAAGGCCAAGGCAATGGCATCCGACGGCCGTGAGTCGACATTCACGACATTCCCGTTGTAGTTGACTTCGATGACCGCGAAAAACGTGTTCTCTTTGAGGTCGTTCACCACAATTTGCTGGACGGTCGCGCCGAGCCCATCCAGGATGTTTTTGATCAGATCGTGCGTCATGGGTCGGGGCGTGCCTATTTTTTCGAGTTCGAGCGCAATGGCATTCGCCTCAAAGATGCCAACCCAGATGGGGAGAGCCCGTTTCTCATCCTGGTCCTTTAGAATGATGATGGGCATGTTGGTGATTGGATCAAGGGCGATTCCCCGGACCGTCATCCGGATCAGCATTGGCGTGCTCCCCTTCCCTCAGGCAGCCCGATAATAGGGCAAGAGTTTGGCGTAGGTCTCCTCGAGGTACTCCGGAATTACCTTGGTTTCACCCAGGACCGGCATAAAGTTTGTATCTGCATCCCAGCGGGGAACCACATGCATGTGCACATGGTCATCAATCCCTGCTCCCGCTACCTTTCCTACGTTGACGCCAATGTTGAATCCCATAGCCTGGAACGCCTCTTGAAGGATTCGCTCGCTACTGGACGCCCACATCATCATCTCGGTCTGTTCCTCGGGAGAGAGCTTCGCTAAGGTGTCCACGTGGCGATATGGAGCAATCATCAGGTGTCCGCTGTTATAGGGATAGATGTTCATGAGGACGTAGGTGAAGGACCCTCTGGCCAGAATCAAATTCTTCGCGTCTTCGTCCTCTTTGGCCTTTTGGCACAGGATGCATCCGTGGGGTCTCTGTCCCGCGATGTACTGCATCCTCCACGGCGCCCACAACGTGCCAATCATCGTATCATCGGCCTTCCCGAATCGTCAAGAGGCAACCACTCGATAGACGGGCTGAGCCCGTTCAACACCTTTCAACTTAGCATCCCCTACATACTCAATCAAGATCTTTTTTTGAAGCGCAGGATCGAAACAGACATAGCAGGTGCCGTTTTCCCCTTCCTCGATCTCCCAAGGGATATTCTGGCGGAGCGCCTCCACATGCTCCCGAGTGGCCGCGATTCCTGAATTGTATAAGACGCCGTCTCCCTCAATCCAGACGTCTCGATCAACATCCCCATGCCGGATCGCTGGCTCGTCCTCTCGTTCCCAGGGGCCGCCTCCGGAACCCGTGACACGGCTAGCGATATTGACATGGCGGCCGATCACCGTGACATCCACGGATCCTTCATTGGGAAGGAAGCGGCCAATTTGGGCACGACCCGTATGCAGGCTGATTCCCATCTGGTAGGGCATTTTCCCTTCTTTTTGAAGGTTTTTGATCAGCGCTTGGATTGCAACAGCAGTCCGAAGGGCATTCATCTCGTCCTCAGGGCTACCCTGCGTGGTCCCGAACGTAATCATCACGCCATCGCCGGTGAACTTGTCGATCTGCCCGTTGAACCGCTTGACGATGCTAGTCATCGGATCAAAGATGGTGTACAGCGATCGCGTCAATTCCACCTCGGAGATCCCTCCCTCTGCAGCAGAAGTAAAACCTCGAAGGTCTGCAAAAAGGATTGTGACTTTTCGCGCACTTTTGAGGACCTCGCTGGATTCGAAAAACTGGACGAGCCGTCCCTCGGCAAAGTTCTTTTTGAGCTGAATTTCATCCCACCCGGGAGGGATCAAGGCAATGTCGCTCCGAAGTCGGTGGATGAGCTCAGCGCGACGGACTGCCTGGATAAGGTCGAGATAATCATGGAGGAGAAAATGCCATCCACCTCGGCGGTCCCGAGCCGCCTTCAGCGTGGACGACGCAGTGAGGCGTCCCAGAATTTCGTCGTAATCCGTGAAGAGATAGGTCACAATGGCCGGGTGAAACATCATCTTCAGCTGCGCGGCATCCTGAGTATATATAGAAGGGTCCAAGGTTGGGAGATGGATCTTGACCATATCTAACAGCGTGTGCTCCCGTTTACTGAGACCATGACGAATCCGGTCTCGGAGGAGATTTCGCAACTCCCTGTATTCTTCTCTACTGAGACGAAATCTTCGGTTTTGCGGAACCAGCACGTTCTCGAGGTGTACCCGGGGTAAATCAACCTCGGTCAACGGGAGCTGATCTTCAAAGAGACTCTCGATCAAGCGGTGGTTGAAGGGAATTCCGAGGTTGTATTCCAGCATCTGAGGGGCCTTGCCGGCACAATGGTGCCAGGCCGAGCGATGCAGGACCCGGTAGAAACCCCGGATCAGCGGATGCATTTGGTATTTGATATAGGCCGGAACCCCTCCCCGATTGAAGTACTCCTGTATCGTGGCCGCCACATCTTTAGAATGCGCCAGCCAGAACAGATTCAGCAGTCCCGACCGACGTTCATTCTCAATAATATTCGTGGTGATCTGCAGCAGCAGCTGGAAATAGGCCCACTCCGTCTGTTGAAACTCTCGTCTCTCCCCCACTGCCTCCATGAGGGACCGAGAAGTCGCGTCCAGAAAACTCAGAAAGGCGGGCTGCAAACCGGGGTGAAATTGAGCGAGGAAAACGGGTTGGTCTCTTACAGACTCGGGACCTTCCGGTAAGGTTGGTGGGGGAGTTCCAAAAAACTCTTGAACCTCTTCGGGCCTTCCCTCAATGAAGCGAGGCGCTTGAGCATCCTTGGTCCCAGAGCGCGTAGAATACCCCATGAACTGATGGCCGATCAGACAGGTTTGAGCCAGAATGGGGTTTTTGTGGGAAAAGGGGCTACCTGTCGATGAGGCTCTTCAGCTCCTTTCCCGGCTTAAAGTAGGGAACCTTCTTGGACGGGACACTCACCGTCGTACCCGTTTGGGGGTTCCGACCTTGACGAGCGCCACGCCGGCGAATTCGAAAGCTCCCAAAGCCGCGAAGTTCAACCTTGCCGTCTTGGTTTGATGCCAACGCCTCGGCAATACCTTCGAAGATCGTATCGATGACAACCTCTGTCTCCTTCTTTGTCAGATTCACGGTCGCAGCTATCTTCTCAACCAGGTCTGCTTTGGTCATTGCTCTCCTCCTTTATAGACCGACTTTCACCACTGCCAAAGGTAATCGACGGAAAATCGACCTTTCTCCCTCCCCAAGAGCTTCTGCCCCCAGACCGTGGCACTATTTCCCAGCAGAAACCGGAGAAGGGAAAACTCGCGCTCCTCGATTCGGACAATCCGCGGCTTCCCTGAGATCCCACCCATCGTTGCTGCGGTCTCGATGGCGTCCTGTAGGTTTCCCAGTTGATCCACCAGCCCCAACTCTAGGGCCTGGCGACCACTGAGGATCCGACCATCGGCAACCGTCTCAACCTGTTCCCGAGAAAGGCCGCGTCCTTCCGCTACGGCCTGGATGAACTGGTCATGGATGTCATCAATCACCCGTTGTAGCAATTGTCGCTCCTCGACCGTCAATTCTCGGGTGGCAGACGCCATGTCCTTGTACGGCCCGCTCTTGATGACCACTGATCGAATCCCCACCTTCTGCAGCAGATCTGAAAGGTTGGGGATCTGGATGATCACACCGATGCTTCCGGTGATACTTCCCGGATTAGCCACAATCTTGTCGGCAGCTGCGGCAATATAATAGCCCCCCGAGGCTCCGACCGTAGAGAGGGAGGCGACCACCGGCTTTTCGTGGACCTGACGGATCTTTTTGATTTCCTCATAAATCTCCTGAGAGGCTGCTACTCCTCCGCCTGGGCTGTTGATCCGTATCACGAATGCCTGGACAGTCTGGTTCTCGATGTGATGCCGGATTTGTTCGATGATCCTTTCGGAATCGCTAATGATTCCGTCTACCTCGAGCAGAGCTACCTTGGGCCCTCCGAACTGTTCCCGGTTGGCCAGCAGAAAGGCCACTCCAAAAATCAGGAGCAAGAGGAACAGTCCAATCCCGCCGGTCACCAGTAGGGCACGAAAGAAGGAGCGTTTTCCCTCCCCACGCATGGGTTACTCCTCTTCCCCCTCTTCCCGGGCGGCCTCCTGGAATGCTCTCAGACTCAGGCCTAATTTTCGGTCATCCGTGTCTAACTTAATAATCCTAAGGGTCAATTCCTCACCCGCCTTAATCACGTCCTCGGGCCGGTTCACCCGCCCCTCGGACAGTTCGGAGACGTGCAGCAATCCCTCAATGCCATCAGGAAGCTCCACGAAGGCCCCGAAATCGGTGATCCGTACCACCTTCCCCGTGACATCCATCCCGACCCGGTAATTTTCCGGGACAACGGTCTTCCAGGGATCGGCCTGCGTCTGCTTCAGTCCAAGCGAGATGCGGCGAGCTCCCCTATCCACATGAAGCACGATCGCCTCGACATGATCCCCCTTCTTCAAGATCTCCGAAGGATGCTTAACCCGCTTGGTCCAGGACATGTCGGACACGTGAATCAGTCCATCGATCGAATCTTCCAGTTCCACGAAGGCACCGAAGTCCACAAGGTTCCGGACCTTTCCCTCGACGCGGGTTCCTACGGGATATCGTTGCTCCAGGGCGTCCCACGGATTTGGCTCTACTTGCTTCATCCCGAGCGATATCCGTCGACCCGACTGGTCGATGTCCAGGACCACCACCTCCACGACATCCCCCACGCCCACCACTTTCGAGGGATGCTTGACCCGCTGGGTCCAGGACATTTCCGAGATGTGGACGAGCCCCTCTGCTCCCGGCTCAAGCTCAACAAAGGCCCCGTAATCGGTGATCGACACCACCTTTCCTTTCATCTTGGTCCCTGGTGGAAACTTCTGGACCACGCTTTCCCACGGGTCCGGGAGGCGCTGTTTGTATCCAAGAGAGACTCGCTCTGTTTGCCGATCAAACTTGAGGACTACCACCTCGACCTCATCCCCCACAGCGAACAGCTCCGATGGGTGCCCGATCCGTCCCCAGGACATGTCGGTGATGTGTAACAGGCCATCGAGGCCCCCGAGATCGATGAAGGCCCCGTATTCGGTGATATTTTTGATCTTTCCCTTCAGGATCTTGCCCTCTTCTAATGTGGTAAGGGTTTTTTCCTTGAGGCCCTTCCGCTCCTCCTCCAACAACTCTCTGCGAGAGAGGACGATGTTGCCCCGCCGTTGGTTCAGCTTAATGATCTTCATGGGGAGCGTCCTGCCAATCAGTCGGTCGAGGTCACGCACGGGACGCAGATCTACCTGGGACCCAGGGAGGAATGCCCGGACTCCAATGTCCACAATCAGTCCTCCCTTTGTCTTGCCAACAATCGTCCCCTGGACCACCCCCCCTTTTTCATAGACCTTGCTGATGTCTTCCCAGACCTTGATCTTTTCTGCCTTCTCTCGACTCAGAACGATGAGTCCTTCACTGTCTTCCTTGGATTCGAGGTACACGTCCACCATATCACCCACCTGGACGGTCAGCTGTCCTTGGGGGCTAAGAAACTCCTTGATCGGCATACTCCCCTCGGATTTGTACCCGATGTCAACAATGACGGTATCGATGCCGATCTCCACGACCTTCCCTTTTACGATCTCACCCTCGAGAATATCCTTGAACGTTTGGTCGTAGACATCTTGCATACTCATGGTCTGCTCCGGCTGCTCCAATTCTCCGGGCAAAGTTCGATCCCCCTCTATCTCTTGCTTTTTGCGCCGCCTCTCCTTCACGTCCATACCTGGGTGTACCTCCTGGCAAAGGATTATCAAAAGACCAAAGATCTTACGATTCTGGAGAACAGGCCCGGGCTTTTAGTTCCGCGATTCCTTTCATGACCTGCTCACTCAACTGCATGTACGTCCATCGGCTCCCCCCGCGAGGGACCTCAGCCATCGGTCGCAAGAGGTGACCGAAGTAGACCGTCACGGGCCGGATGCGGGGGATCCGTCTGCCTCTTGGCAGGACGTGGTCGGTTCCCCGGACATAAACAGGCACCACTGGACAACCCGAGCGTGCCGCCAGAAGCCCGATCCCCTCCTCTGCTTCCTGCAGTGCCACTCCATCCCCACGAGTCCCTTCCGGAAACATGAGAAGAACCTCCCCTTCCCTCAGGAGGCGCAGACATTGCCGTATCGCCCCATAATCCACCTGGCCCCGTCGGACCGGAAAGGCATTGAGCCTTCGAATGAGCGCGCCAAAGATGGGAAACCGAAACAGCTCCTCCTTCGCCATGAAGTGAAGCTGCCGCTCCGCTAGGGCGCCGCCAATAAAGACGGGATCGACATAACTCACGTGATTCGCGGCCAGGATAACCCCCTCTGTGACAGGGATCTCCTCCTTCCCCACAACCCGGAGGTGGAACACCGGCATGATTATAGGGAGGAAAATTTGGAGGGCCCGATACCACACGTGAGAGAACCTCCTGGCGCCCCTCAAACCTCTTAAATTTACACAGGTTGCAGGAGCCGCGCAAGAAAAAAATGGGCTCATTTTTTGACGGTCTGATCGATGTGCTCCTCCATTTGCCTGACAACCTCCTCGGGGCCCAAATGGGTGGTGTCCAGGTGGATGGCGTCGGGCGCGGCCCTCAGTGGGGAGGCCGTCCGCTCAATGTCCCGACGATCTCGGCTCGCCACCTCCTCCAGGGTTTCCTCAAGCGTTCCGACGTCTTGGGGAGTCTCGTGGAAGCGCCGACGTCCTCGTTCCTCCAAGGCGGCGGTCAGATAAAATTTCACCGCTGCGTGGGGGAAGACCACCGTTCCAATATCGCGGCCATCCATCACCACCCCTCCCTGCTTCCCCAGTTCCCTCTGCCTCCGCACCATCTCTTCCCGAACCCTCGGATGGACAGACAAAATTGAGGCAGCTTCCTGAATCTTGGCTGAGCGAAGCCCTTCTGTAATATCGAGGCCGTCCACCAGAACCCGGAGGCCCCCATTGGCGGGTCGAAGCTCTAGCTTGGTTTCGGCGAGTAGAGTTACGAGGGCCGATGGGTTCGAGAGATCAACTTCGTGTTTGAGCGCCTTCCAAGCAAGTGCCCGGTACATAGCTCCACTATCGATATGGCAATAGCCTAGTCGATGGGCCAACAGTCGGGCCACCGTAGTCTTTCCTGCGGCCACCGGGCCGTCGATGGTAATGATGAGGTTTTTCGGAAGGTCGCTCATCCATTCCGCTCGAGCGAGTCGGGAAACAGGCTCTGGAGGATTTCCACAAAGCCGGGGAAGGACGTCGAGATACACGCCGTGTCGATGACCGTTGTCTCCCCGCCAGCTCGGAGACCTGCCACGGTCAGTGCCATGGCCACCCGATGGTCCCCGAGGCTTTGGCAGCAGGCCCCCCGTAAGCCGTGCACACCGTGGATAATCAGTCCATCCTTCAGCTCTTCCGTACGAACTCCCATGCGGCTGAGTTCCGTGGCAATGGCCCGAATACGGTCCGATTCCTTCACCCGCAGTTCTGCGGCGTCCCGGATGGCGGTCTTTCCCTCCGCGCAGGCGGCGGCCACTGCCAGGACAGGAATCTCGTCAATCAGGCGCGGGATGAGGTCCCCCCCGATGTTGATACCCTTAAGGTAACTCGATCGGACCCTCAGCCGGGCCCTGGGTTCTCCGGCACTTTCGTCCACCGACAATACCTGCACATCGCCACCCATCGCTTGGAGGACATCTAACAGTCCTGTGCGGGTGGGATTGACCCCGACCCCCTCCAGGGTAAGGTCGGAATCGGGAAGAATAAGGCCAGCCACTAGGAAGAAGGCGGCTGAGGAAAAGTCACCGGGAACAGAGACCCTCTTGGCCTGCAGGGTTCCTGAGGGCACCACGGTCACCGCCAGCTCACTCCGCTCCACGCGCTGGCCATAAGCCTCAAACATGCGCTCGGTGTGATCTCGTGATGCAGCCGGTTCGATGACGGTCGTGGGATCATCGGCGAAAAGACCAGCCAAGAGTACCGCGGATTTCACCTGCGCCGAGGGGACCGGAGTCCGGTATGTTATCCCCCGAAGCGCCCCGCCCCGCACCGCTAATGGGGGCAGGGTATCTTGAACTCGACCCCAAATCGCTGCTCCCATCTGTCTCAGAGGAACGACGATCCGATCCATGGGTCGCCGCCTGAGGGAAACATCGCCCGTCAGGACAGAGAGGAACGGCTGCCCTGCCAGCACGCCCGCCAGGAGTCGAATCGTGGTGCCGGAGTTACCGCAGTCCAACACATCTGCCGGTTCTCGGAGTCCGTGAAGCCCTTTCCCATAGATCCGAAGCGGCTCTCCTTTCCGTCCTTCAACCTCCACGCCGAGGGTTCGAATAGCTTCGAGGGTCCGCTGACAATCCTCGGCCCTCAGCCAGCCCGAGATCTCGGTGAACCCCTCAGCCAGCGCCCCAAGGATGATCGCGCGATGGGAGATGGACTTGTCACCCGGGACCGTCAGCGTCCCATGAGGTCCCCGAGCTCTACCCCGGATCTTAAGCTGTTCCATAACGCTCTCGACGTCCTTCGATTCGCTCGACCATCATCTCAGTGATCTTCCCGGACTCTCCGTCCGTTAGGTCGAACCAGGTGATTTCTCTTTCCCGGTGAAACCACGTCATCTGCCGCTTCGCATAATGACGCGTTTCCTGTTTGGTCCGCCTCACCGCCTCCTCGAACTTCTCCTGGCCCAAGAGAAAGGCAACAATGTGGCGATAGTTGTGACTGCGAAATGGCTTCAGATGTGACGGATATCCTGCCTGCAAGAGCCGCTCAACCTCCTCGACAAGGCCCGCCTCAACCATTCGGTCCACCCGGTCGTTGATCCGGCTGTACAGCGCTTTCCGCTCCCGCCGAAGCCCCAGGAAAAGGAGGGGGGGGTGAACCAGTTTCTTCCGGTGGGCCTCCCAGAGATCCGACACCCGCCTGCCAGTAACCTCCATAATTTCGAGAGCCCGAATGAGGCGGAAGGAATCCCGCGGATGGATCCTGGTCGCGGTTGAGGGATCGAGACGGTTGAGTCGCGCGTGCAGTCTCTCGGGACCGTCCTTTTCCGCCTCCTGTTTCAAACGGACCCGGATACTGGTAACTTCCCGCGGGCCAGGGAAGATCTCCCCTCGCAGGGCCCGAAGGTAGAGCCCCGACCCTCCCACAACGAAAGGCAAATGGCTCCGGGAATGGATTTCTTTCAGGACTTGACGAGCCAACCGGGCATAGTCGGCGGCCGAAAAGGGGTCCGCTGGGTCGACCACATTCATCAGATGGTGAGGAATTCCTTGCAGTTCTGTCGGAGTCGGCTTGGCCGTGCCGATGTCCAAATGGCGGTAGACCTGCATCGAGTCGAGGGCGACAATCTCCCCCCTCACCGCCTTGGCCAGTTCGATAGAGATGGCAGTCTTTCCGACTGCGGTCGGACCGACCAGGGCGACAAAAAAAGGAAGAGCGTCGGAGGGGGGTGTCGGAAGAAGGACCTCCTGGGGAGATGACTCGTCCGAGGGAACTATCATCCTGTGGCTCAACGCAGGGATCGTACCTCCTCGATTTCGAAGGGGAGGAAAATCGTGTATCCCCAGAGATTAATCGGATGCTGCCATCGAACCCTGGCCAGGACCTTCTCCTCATCCGCAGTTAATTTCACCTGCCAGTCAGCGAGGGGAACTTCCAACGCGTGTGCCTCTGTCAGAATTTTTTCCCTTCCCACTTCCATACGCTGTTCCACACGCTGGGGGGCCATCGCGACATCAGTGACCACGAAGCGGACTGTGTCCCTGAGCGCTAGATAGTCCACAACAGCCGCCGCCGCCTGGAAGCCTAGGTAAACCGCGACACCCAGGAGGAGCAGGAGGAGCAGCACACCGACTCTGACTCTCCCCTTTGTCCCAGGCGTGGAGAGGTATGTGAGGTCAGTCGAGTCCCGATCCGGCCAATCCCCGGTGGTCGCAGAGCGCCGAACGACCTCTACCATAGCCGAAAAACCGCTGTCAAGCCAGCCTCTGGCGTAATCCATAGTGGACGGGACAAAGGAAAATGCCTCCGGATCTCCGGAGGCATCCGCGAGCGAAGCGGAAACACCGAGGAGCGGCGGTCTACCGAGGTCCTCCCTTGATCCAGCTCATCATGGATCGTAGCTCTTTCCCCACGATCTCAATGGGATGCTCGGCATCCTTCTTCCGGAGCGCCAGGAAACTGGGGCGGCCTGCCTGATTTTCCAAGATCCATTCCCGAGCGAAGCTCCCATCCTGAACCTCCTGTAGGATTTTCTTCATCTCCGCCCGGACCGCTTCATTAATCACGCGGGGACCTCGGCTGTAATCGCCGTACTCGGCGGTATCACTTACGGAGTACCGCATGTAGGCCAGGCCGCCTTGGTAAAAGAGATCGACAATCAGCTTGACCTCATGGAGGCATTCAAAATAGGCGAGCTCTGGTTGGTATCCTGCCTCCACCAGTGTTTCATACGCGGTCTTGATCAAGGCTGAGATACCACCACACAGGACGGTCTGTTCCCCGAACAGATCGGTTTCGGTCTCCTCGCGGAAGGTGGTCTCGAGGACCCCCGCACGGGTACATCCAACGCCCTTGGCGTACGCCAAAGCCATCTCCTTTGCCTTCCCCGAGGTGTCTTGATGGATAGCCAACAGAGCGGGGACGCCGGATCCCTCCGTATACACTTGCCGCATCATGTGGCCCGGCGCCTTGGGGGCTACCATGGAGACGTCTACATCTTTTGGGGGCACGACTTGGTGGAAATGGATGTTGAAACCGTGGGCGAACATCAATGTCTTGCCAGGTGTCAAGCCCTGCTGAATGGACGCGAGATAGACCTGCCGCTGGTGTTGATCAGGGATCAGGGTCATGATGATTTGGGCCGTCGAAGCGGCCTCGTCCACGGTCAGAACTTTCAGCCCGTCTGCCTTGGCCTTGTCCCCCGATTTCGAGCCCTGATAGAGACCCACGACGACATCGAGGCCTGCATCTTTCAGATTGAGGGCGTGGGCATGACCCTGGCTGCCGTAACCGATGATGGCAATCGTCTTTCCCTTGAGGAGAGAGAGATCCGCATCTTTGTCGTAATAGAGCTTAGCCATCTGCGTCCCCTCGCTTTCCGTTACTTGGCAACCGCTGTGGACTTCTTTTCAACCTTCTCGTTGTTGCCCGCCGCCCGCTCAGCCTTCTTGGGGATGGCCTTGCTCGCCCGTGCGATGGCGATCCGACCCGTCCGCACAAACTCCTGAATCCCAAACGGACGCAAAAGTTCCAGGAGCGCCTGCATCTTATCTTCGTCGCCGCTTGCCTCCACGGTAAAGCTCCGGTGGGTGACATCGACGACCTTGGCCCGGAAGATGTCTGCGATCCGGAGGATCTCCGCCCGGTTGGGAGCCTCGGCGTTCACCCGAACCAGGATCATTTCTCGCTCGACGAAGTCCTCCTCGGTGAGATCCACTACCTTGACCACATCGATCAGCCGATTCAGTTGTTTGACCACCTGCTCCATGACCCAGTCATCCCCGTGAACCACGAGGGTGATCCGGGACAAGGAATTGTCCATCGTCTCCCCGACGGAAACACTATTGATGTTATAGCCCTTGGACGCGATCAGCCCAGCGATTCTGGCCAAGACACCGATTCGGTTTTCCACCAGGAGGGTCAGAATATGTCGACGTGGTGGGGTCTCATCCTTCATTGATTCTCTCCTCGTCGAACGATCCGGCCGGCCCCCGCTCGTCCGTTCTCGGAAAAACTACGTTCTGTGGAGGGTAGCGACAGCTGGCGCGGGTAGCTTCCTTAACGCCAGCCCTGGAACAGCTTGTCGGGAATGGGTTCTCCGATATCGATGATGTCCTTGATGGCCGCCCCCGCGGGGATCATGGGAAAACAGTTTTCCTCCCGGTCCACCACCATATCAACGACGACAGGACCGGGGGTGTTGATCGCTTTCTCAATCCCTGCCTTGACCTCCTCCGGCCGCTCAATCCGGATCCCGGCCACGCCGTACGCCTCGGCTAGTTTCACAAAATCGGGTTGGCGGCCGAGATCTACCTCGGAGTACCGACGGCCGTAGAAGAGCTGCTGCCACTGGCGCACCATGCCCAGGAATTTGTTGTTGATGATAAACGTCTTGACCGGCAGGTCATACTCGACGAGGGTACAGAGGTCTTGCATGGTCATCTGGAAGCTGCCGTCGCCGTCGATGTTCAGGACCAAACGGTCGGGGAAAGCCGCCTGGCCTCCCAGGGCGGCAGGGAAGCCGTATCCCATCGTCCCCAGGCCACCCGATGTGAGCCAGCCGCGAGGGTTGCGGCCTCGGTAGAACTGGGCTGCCCACATCTGATGTTGGCCCACGCCGGTAGAGACAATCGGATCATACTCCTCCGTGAGGCGAAGGATCATGTCGATAGCATACTGAGGCTTGATCACGCCTTCCCGCTGCTCATATCGGAGGGGATGCTGTTTTCTCGAAGCCTCAATTTGCCTGTACCAGTCTTCGAATTCTGCGGCCCAATTCCGCCCCAATTTGCGAAGTTCCTTGTTAAGTTCTTGAAGGACGTACTTCACGTCGCCGACAACCGGCACGTCCACCTTGACGTTCTTCCGGATAGACGTCGGATCAATATCCACGTGGATAATCCTGCACTGCTTCGCAAACTCGGAAAGCTTCCCCGTGATGCGGTCATCAAAGCGCGAACCGATAGCGATCATCAAATCGCAGTTGACCATGGACATGTTGGCCCAGTAGGTCCCGTGCATACCGAGCATCCCGAGCCAGAGCGGGTGGTCGCTGGGAAGTGCCCCGAGCCCCATGAGGGTGAGCGTGGTGGGGATCTGGGTGATGTCGACGAGCTCGCGAAATTCCTCCGCGGCGTCCGCGTGCACAATACCCCCGCCCCCGTAAATCACGGGCCGCTTGGCGTGAGCGATAAGCTCTGCTGCTTTTTTGATCTGGCCGGGGTGACCAAAGAGCTGGGGATTGTAGCCCCGGATGGCCACGTCTTTAGGGTACCCCCGAAATGTGCCACGCCCCATAATGGAGTCCTTGGGTAGATCGACGAGGACCGGGCCCGGCCGACCAGAACGGGCGATATAATACGCCTCTTTGATGATGCGGGGGATATCCTCGGTTTTCAGGGCCAAGAAATTGTGTTTCGTACAGGCCCTGGTTGTTCCGACCACGTCGGCCTCTTGAAAGGCATCACAGCCCATGACGGCCGTGGGGACCTGCCCGGTCAGAACCACAATCGCCATCGAGTCCATCAGGGCATCGGTGATTGCCGTCACACAATTGGTCGCCCCTGGACCCGAGGTGACCATGACCGTCCCCACCCTCCCCGTGGACTTGTAATATCCCTCGGCAGCATGGGTTGCTACCTGTTCATGACGGCACAGAATGTGCTTAATGGGATAGTCCTTAAGGACGTCGTAGGTGTGGAGGATCGCTCCCCCCGGGATGCCAAAGATCGTGGTCACCCCTTCCTCCACGAGAGACTTCAATAACATCTCCGATCCGGTCATCTTCACGATCGTCCCCCCCTCCTGCCGTCAGCGTTCGCGCTATCAGTCCAACTGCATTCAGTATTCAGTCAAAAAGCAAAATCCTACAAATAGGCTTGCGTCGTCAGGTTCAGCAGCCGGGCGTTCAGACCGACTACTTGTTCGGTATCCACGGGAACATCAACCAGTAACGATTTGCCGGTCGGTGTGTAGCAGGCATCCATGATCTCTTTCAGATTGCTGAGGTCCGGCTTCAGGTA
Source organism: uncultured bacterium (assembly GCA_964348275.1). Classification (GTDB taxonomy): domain Bacteria; phylum Methylomirabilota; class Methylomirabilia; order Methylomirabilales; family CSP1-5; genus CSP1-5. Next base: position 140,454 of record CAYGBT010000001.1, on the reverse strand, counting down.
AAAGCCGTCCCAGCCGTGGGCCTTCGCCGCTGCCACGAAATCGATACTCGGCAGCTTGGAGTGGTAGCGCGGCTTTTCGACGGTCGGGATAATGATCTCAAGTCCCTTGTCGACAATCCCGTATGTCCCGTTGTTGATAATGAACACGCGGAGGTCGAGGTTGGCCGCGTCGGCGAGACACCCACCAAAGAGTCGCCAGCATCCATCCCCGCAGAACATAAAGGTGTGCAGCGTAGGGTCGGCCAGCTTGGCGCCAACGCCCATTCCAAATGCCCCGCCCATCGCGGAGCCATGATGCGTGGTCCAGAATTTGATATTTGGGTGCGGCCGCTGCGTAACATATTGCCGATCCTTATACGAAACACACACATCGTCGAACCCGATACTGTGTGGTTGCCAGTATTTCGGCAACTCCTCGTAGAAAGACATGAAGTCCACACAGTCCTCTCGGACATCCCGCCAAACCTCTCGGAAGTTCAGATTGTCCAGCCGCTCGATCTTCGGCCTGTCCTTCTCGACGCCCATGGCCTTCAGTCGGGGAAGGATCGCTTCTAGCGCCAGACTGACATCTCCACGGACTTGCCGGTAATCTCCCTTACACCGATGCCGGAAATCCCCGTTCACTTGGCCGTAGCCATACGGGTATGCCCCAAAGTGCCAGGTACACTTCGCCCGAAATTTTTCCAGATTGATCGAGTACTCCCCCGGGCAGAAGCCGAGGGTGATCACGATATCGTCCTGATTGATGCTCCGCCACAGCTCCATTGCCTTGTCATTGCCCCCAAACAGAATGTACCCGTAACTATAGGGATTCTTGGGCGAGACGGCGTTAGCCCCATTGACAGACCAGATGGTCGGGGCTTGGAGGAGTTCAGCCAACTGCGTACTCAGCTCCTCAATGTTCGGACAGAAGGCTGCTTCTTCACCCACGTAAATAATCACCCGGCGCCCCTTCGCCATCGCCGGGAACTGCTCGAGGAAAGCCTCCACGTCCTGAGTGTTGAGGGTACGCGGCCATTGCCTCTTCGGGACATGGACCTCAACTTCCTTCGACAGGATGTCAGGATGGAACGCGATGGCCACCGGTCGCCAATCGTGAAGAATCTGTTGGGCTTTGTCGAGGTCCCGTTCGAGCCGGTTGATATTGTCGATGACAATGCAACCATCTCCCAACTCGGCTTGTAGCTGGGGGACAATGTTCATGCCGTACTGCGAGACGTCCTGCAAGGGGGCGTTTCCGATCGACATCACGGAATTCAGGGCGATGATATAGACCGCAGGGATGTTGTGCAGCTTAGCGTCGGTGATCCCACTCGAGCCGAGCTTCGTGGCCGCGCCCGTCGTGGTGATCGAGCAGGCAACTCGCCCAGAGGCAAGGTAATACCCCAGGGGCATAAAGCCAGAGGCATATTCCCCCATGGTGAGAAAGCGGGGGACGCCATCCGCGATCTGTGAAGGATGGGTGAGTGGCTCTAAATACTTCGTGACGTGGATGACCCCTCCCCCATTGACCCCGCTATAATGGGTAATCCCCCATTGCCGGAGGGTTTCGATCAACGCAAAGTTTCCCACATGCTTCTCGAGCCCAGAACTACCTGCGCCGATAATCATAGGTCTCCCCTCGATATAGACTCACCGTAGCGATAGACGCCACGTGTGGAAACAAAGGAATTGGAGTGTCGCCGCTCTTATAACGCTCAGATATAGATGAGGTGTGTCGCGAAGAATAGCCCCTTTCCACCTTGCCTGTCAACAAAAATATCAGCCTTTTCTGCCCAACCGTGCCTGAAGAAGCCCCCCCAGCAGTCGTACCTCCTCACAGCGCAAAAAGGCGGCGATACCCATAAAAACACCCGTCCCCAAGGCGAGTTCCCCCATAAAGCCGGCAAGCTCTAGGAAAAATCCATAACCGTCTATAGCCGGCAGCAGGCCCTCGAGAGCGTAGAGGGTCCCGGCCATGCAAAGCCCGGCAATGCCAGCCTTTTGGAGGGGTCTCCCCAGAACGTCACACCGCAAGGAGCCGAGATACTTTCGGAGGAAAACCATCAGGAGGGAGAAATTGATGACGGAGGCGAGGGACGTCGCAACGGCGAGTCCTGCCGCCTGTAGCGGATGCATCAGCAGGATGCTGAACACAATGTTGCTCGCGACGGCGATGGCGCCCGCTTTGACCGGGGTCGCCGTGTCCTGAAAAGCATGAAAGGCTGGTATGAGCACCCGGTTTGCGACAAAAAAACAGAGTCCGACACAGTATCCCAGCAGGACTTGGGCGGTGGCGATGGTGGCTAGGGGGGTAAAGGCCCCTCGCTCAAACAGGAGATGTATAATGGTTTTTCGAAAGATCACAAGGCCAACCAGGGCCGGGATGGTCAAGAAGAGGGCGATGCGAAGGGCAAAAACCAGGGTCTTTTTCAGCTCCTCGGGGGAGCGCTGTGCAGCAGCGGCGGCCATGGCAGGAAAGGCGGCCGTGGCCACCGCCACCCCAATGAGGCCAATCGGGAGGTGGATAAGACGGAAGGCGTAATAGAGGGACGAGACCGACCCCTCAACGAGAAACGTGGCCAGCACGGTCGTAATAAAGAGATTGAGCTGGGTCGTTGCGAGTCCTGCTACACCGGGACCCATTAATCTGCCAATCCGCGCGAGAACAGGGTCCATCCATCTCCCCCCTCTGAGAAGAGTGACCCCTCGTCGGACGGCAGGTGGCAGCTGTGACAGAAGCTGAAGTAATCCTCCAACTATAACCCCGTAAGCCAATGCAAATACAGGTTGTTCAAGGTGAGGTGCCACAAAGAGAAGACTTAAAATGATGGACATGTTGAGGATGGCTGGGGAGAGGGCGGGAGTGGCAAAGTGACCTAGGGAGTTCAAAATCCCCATCATGAGCGCCGTGAGCCCTATGAAGAAAAGGTACGGAAACATCATCCGGGTCAGCACGATGGTGAGGGTCACCTTCTCCGGCACCTCCCAGCCGGGTGCGATAAGCTGGACGAGGCCCGGTGCAGCCCAGATTCCGAGCGCGCACACAACGACCAGAATAACGACCAATGCCCTGAAGGCGGAAGCAGCCACGCGGAAGGCCGAGGGCCGTCCCTGCTTGGTGAGCGTCTCTGTAAACACCGGAATGAAGGCAGCGGAGAGGGCCCCCTCCCCGAGAAGTTCTCGGGCCATGTTGGGGATGCGGAAGGCCACAAAAAAGGCGTCCGCCATGAGGCCCGCCCCGAACCCATGGGCAATGAGCATATCTCGGACGTAACCCAGGACCCGGCTGACAAACGTGGCCCCACTCACCACCGAGGCGGCAGCGGCCAATTGCTGCGTGGAGGGTTTGGGGTCAAAAGTGCTTGACATGCGGGGAAGATTCCCCTATAAGGTGTCTGCCCAACGTCCTACAGGAGAAAACGATGCCTAACACCAAATCGGCGGTGAAGCGCCTACGTCAGGCGAACAAACGAAACGCACGGAATCGAGCAGCCAAGAGTCGCCTCCGGACCAATGTAAAGAAAGTGCGTCAAGCGGTAGCAATGGGGAATCAGGACGCGGCCATGGCGGCGTACCGGGCGGCAGCAGCCATTATCGACAAGACCGCCTCCAAGGGGATCATCCATTCCCGAACGGCGGCCCGTTACAAGTCCCGACTTGCTCATCAGTTGCGAGCTCGCGGGAGTGCAGCCTGATTCTTCCCTTCTGAGCAGAGATCCACAACGGCCAACTCGAGGCAGAGGGGTTGGCCCCTTCCCCACGATTTGAGCGCCCGATCTAGAGTGAGAAGGCGCACCAGCCCTTGCTCCAGCCCATCGACGGACGAGACCTTGGCTCCCTCCAGGATCTCCGAAAGAAACACGCGTGGGATTCCCAGCAGCCGGCTAATCTCGGAGGGAGGGCGAGACTCGGCGAGGAGTTCCTTGGCTTGCAGGAGCAGACGAACCTGACGCGCCAGCATCCCGAGAATTCCCAGCGGCTCTTCTCCCCTTTCCATGAGCTGCCGGAGGCAGAACAAGGCTCCTCCCACGTCCCGACGGCTGACCGCTCGGGTGAGCTCAAAAATCCCCCGGACTCGCCCTTGCCCGACTAGGGCCTCTACCGCCTCAAGGTCGATCTGCGGTCGGTCCCCTACAAAGAGACAGACTTTGTCCAATTCTTGGGTGAGGCGGAGAAGATCCGGACCTTGAAGGGTAAGGAGGAGCATCTCCGCTTCGGGGGTCAATGATTTCCCCTGCTGCCTGGCCCGTTCCCGCATCCATCGTTGACACCATCGTTGCCGCTCTTCTTCAGTTCGCGGGGGGGCAAACCACAGGACCTTCCCCACCTCGTTTATGCGCTGTAGCCCGCGGTTCGCATGGTCCAGTTTGTCAGCGACACAGATGAGGCACGTGCTGGGGGATGGGTGTTCGAGGTAGGCAAGAATGGCTTCCCACGCGTCCGCATGGAGGCGTTCCACCTCTTTCAGCAACACGACTCGCCGGGGGGAAAAGGCCGGAACCGTACGGCAGCGTGTAGCAACATCCGCACCCGCTGCCTCACTTCCCCGGAGGGTGTCCAGGTTGAGGGTCTCCATCCCGGGTGGCAGCAGAGCCCTCAGAAGGCGGGAGAGAAACTCATCGCGGAGCAGCACCTCCTCACCGAGGAGGAGATACACCGGCGCCATCTGGCCTCGGTTCACGGCTTGGAGGATTGGATCAAACAGTGTCGTCCCTCAGAAGGGTTCCACCACCCTTGCCACAACCTGGTCAGCGAGGTCACGAAGGGCCCGGCGAATGGCAGCATCTGCGGCCGCTTGGGTTCCAGTCACCCCGGACGGGGCCGAATAATACGCCTCTCCCTGGACCTGTTCTTTTGCCAGTTCTAGCCTGTCCTTCCGCTGGATTACTTCCAGGTCGAGGACAACCACAACGCGGAATCGTTGGGCGATATCCTTTGCATCGAAGGCCACCGGGTTATTTTGGAGGTTGGTGATGGTCCCCTTCATCGTGACGTCCGCCTGATCCTGGGTTTCTACGACCCGTCCTCCCGCTCTCAGGATGCGTCGGGCCAGGGCCTGTGTGAAATCGGTCTCCACGCCGGGCCGAAAGGCTCCGGTATTGCTGATGTCCAAATGGATTCGCTTGAGATCATTGGGAAGGTTGACCTGGCCAGTATAGCCGCAGGCCCCGACAAGCATTCCGAGAAGGAAGAGCCCGATCCATGCCACGTTCTTCTTCACGATACCCCATCTTTGGGTTGTCAGCTGTCCGCCGTCATATCTCAAGACCAGTACTCCGCTATCAGGACGAATGCGAAGCCAGCCGTACGACACTGAAACTCAATGGTGATCACTGACTGCCAGATTCCTCTTAGCTTCATGCCGACTGCTGACAGCTGATTGCTGACGGTTGCTATTGGTCGGTCACGATGTTGACAAGCTTTTTGGGAACCACCACAACCCGCTTGACCTGTTTTCCCTGGAGCCACGTCTGGACCCGGCTGTCCTGGAGGGCGGCCGTTCGGAGATCATCGTCTCCGGCATGGGCGGGGAGGAAAACCCGGCTCCGGAGTTTGCCGTTCACCGTGATCACCACCAAGAGTTCCTCACGCTGAATCACCTCGACGTCATAAGTAGGCCACGGTTCTTCAAAGACACTCCGGCGATATCCGAGGCGCTCCCAAAGTTCCTCAACAAGATGGGGGGCAAAGGGGGCCAGAAGAATGAGCAGCGTCCTCACGGCAAAGCAGGCCACAAAGCGCCATTCCGCCTCCCCTTCTGGATCGTCACGCAGCTCAAATTGTCCCAAGGCATTTGTGAGCTCCATGAGGGCGGCGATAGCTGTGTTGAAGTGAAAATCCCGGTCCAGGTCCTCGGTTACTTTCATGATGGTGAGATGAACCTTTTGGTACACGGCCCGACCGATCGTGAGGGCGGTAAAGGGAATGACTGCACCCGGCTGGCACAGCATCTCCGCCCACCCATCGACGAGACGATAGATTCGGTTCAGGAACCGGAAGGCTCCTTCGACCCCCTTGTCGGACCATTCCAGGTCTTTCTCCGGGGGCGCAGCAAAGAGGGAGAAGAGACGGGCAGTATCCGCGCCATATCGATTGAGGAGGTCGTCCGGATCAACCACATTCCGCCGTGATTTGGACATCTTCTCGGTCCGGCCGACCTCGACCGCCTGAGCACACTCGGTACAGCGACCTTGCGAGTCTATCTCTTGGGGGAAGCGGTACCCATGGGTGGGACACCGGTAGGTTTCCTTGCAGACCATTCCCTGGGTCAGCAGGTTTTCAAACGGTTCGTCAAGCACAATGAGGCCCAGATCACGGATCACCTTGGTGAAGAACCGCGCGTATAGGAGGTGCAAGACGGCATGTTCGATCCCCCCGATATACTGGTCGACCGGCATCCAGTAGGCCACCTTGGTCTTTTCCACGGCCTGATCCTGTGCCTGCGGGCTGCAGAAGCGGAGGAAGTACCAGGAGGAATCGACGAACGTGTCCATGGTATCGGTCTCGCGCCGGGCCGGGCCCTGGCACGTCGGACAGTCCACATTCACGAAGCGGTCGACCCTGGCGAGGGGGGACCCCCCCTTCAGGGTAATCTCCACATCGTGCGGGAGGACGACCGGCAGGTCCGTGTCAGAAACCGGGACGGCTCCGCATTGCTCACAATAGAGAATCGGGATCGGCGTCCCCCAGTACCGTTGTCGGGAGATCCCCCAGTCCCGCAGCCGATAGTTTACCGCCTGTTTGCCGATCCCCTGCTCCTCCAGATACTGGACCACTGCCTCGCGCCCCTCCGGGCTAAGCAACCCGTTGAAGGGACCAGAATTGACCATCACCCCTTCGTCCTCATAGGCCTTTTCCAATTCCTCAGTGCTAAGCGTTCCCTGCTCCGGCTGAATGACAACCCGGATGGCGAGGGCGTATTTTTTGGCAAATTCGAAGTCACGCTGGTCATGGGCGGGGACCGCCATAATGGCCCCTGTTCCGTACTCCAGCAAAACGAAATTGGCCACCCAGATAGGGATCTTCTCCTGGGTCAATGGGTTAATGGCGTACGCGCCGGTGAATACCCCCTCTTTCTCGGTCTCAGGGGCAGTTCGGATTACGCGATCCTCCGCCCGCATCCGCTCCACGAAGGCCTGCACTTCTCGCCTGCCTTGGCCAAGCTGCAACGCCAAGGGATGCTCTGGCGCCAACACCATGAAGGTGGCTCCGTACAGCGTATCCTGCCGGGTCGTAAAGATGGTGATGGAACCCGACCCGTTGGACAGGGGGAAATCCACCTCGGCGCCCACGCTCTTACCGATCCAATTTCGCTGCATTGTCTTCACTCGGTCGGGCCAGCCCGAGAGCCGATCCAGCCCTTCGAGGAGTTCTTCGGCATACCCGGTGATCTTGAAGAACCACTGCGCGAGCTCCCGCTGTATGACCTCCGACTCGCAACGCCAGCACCGCCCTCCCTCTACCTGCTCGTTGGCGAGGACCGTCTGGCATACGTCGCACCAGTTGACGAACGCGGGCTTCTTGTAGGCAAGCCCCTTTTCGTACATCTTGAGGAAGAGCCACTGATTCCACCGGTAATACTCTGGATCACTGCAGGTGATCTCCCGCTCCCAGTCGTAGGAGAGGCCCATCTGCTTCAACTGATTGCGCATGTACGCTATGTTATCATAGGTCCAGGCGGCAGGATGGACGCCATGTTCGATAGCGGCGTTTTCCGCTGGAAGGCCGAAAGAGTCCCACCCCATGGGATGGATGACATTATAGCCGCGCATCCGGAAGTATCGGGCGACGACATCTCCAATGGAATAGTTTCGGACATGCCCCATGTGGATTTTGCCAGAAGGATACGGGTACATCTCGAGACAGTAGTACTTTGGTTTCGCGGGGTCCTCGGTCACCCGAAAAGCCCGCTGCTCCTCCCAGATCTGCTGCCATTTGGCTTCAATGGCTTTGAAATCGTAAAATCTCGCCATGCCGATCCTCGTACTCTTCTGGAATTTCCGCCTATAGATAGCACAGGCCATGGGACGTTGCAACTCCTGCCCCCCAAAGGCGCAAGGCTCCACTCCCGAAGGGCTGAGAGGAAAAAGCCCGGCTCCTCTTCACCAAAGGGGTGACGTTGAGGCTACGGGATCTCCAGGACAGCCGCCCCAGGGAGCTCGGCCGCCTTGAGACGCTGGAGCGCGCGGTTGGCCTCCCGAAGCGGAAAGACTTCCACTTCCGTACGAATCGGGACCTCGGCGGAGAGTTGCAAGAGCTCGTCGGCGTCCTGGCGGGTGAAGTTTGTCACACTTCGAATGGTCCGCTCGTGGTACAGCTCTGCGTAATCGAGACCGGGGATAGGACTCATGTGAATCGCGTTGATGGCTAACGTACCTCCCTTACGGAGGGCACGTAAGGCTTCAGGCACAAGGGTCCCGACAGGGGCAAAGAGGATGGCACTATCAAGGGGATGGGGCAAAGGGTCTTCCACCCTCCCCGCCCAAGTGGCTCCCAGGTCTCGGGCCAGCCTCTGGTGGGTTTCGCCCCGGGTTAAGACAAACACGTCACAACCCAGATGGCGGGCAATCTGGATGACGATGTGGGCCGAAGCCCCAAAACCGTAAAGACCCAGCCGCTCCCCCGGCTTGATCTCGCTCAGGCGGAGCGAACGATAGCCTATGATGCCAGCACAGAGAAGAGGGGCAGCCTTTGCTTCGGTGAAGGTGTCGGGAATTGGATACGCAAAGTCTTCATCGACGACTGCATATTGCGCGTACCCGCCGTCCACCTGATACCCAGTAAAGCGCGCCTGTTCGCATAGATTCTCCCTCCCCTCTTGACAATAACGGCAACAACGACATGTCCAATTGAGCCATGCGACCCCCAGGTGATCCCCACGTTGATACCGGCCGACCCCTAGCCCCACCGCCTCCACGGTCCCCACGATCTGGTGACCAGGGATGACGGGTGCCTTGCGCGGCGGGAGGTCCCCCTCCACAATGTGGAGATCCGTCCGGCATACCCCACAGTAAGTCACCCGCAGGCGGATCTGCCCGGGACCGGGTTCGGGCGCAGCTACCTCTGCCTCGTAGAGTGGCTCGTTCGTTACCGGTGCCGGTTGGTCTAAAAGCATTGCCTTCATGGTAGAGGCCGATCTGTCCTCTTGATTGACAATGGAACGATCATCCCTTATTCCGTCTACCCGATAAGGAGGCGGACAGCCAGGATAAATGTCATCGGTTGCTCACACCTCACGATCACCGGTGGCCTATCCGTGGGGATCAGGACGGTCCGCCCTCGGGGGCGGTGCCAGGATAGCTCTTAGAGGGGAATCCGATGCTGCCGACAGTAGTTGGTAAGCATGACGATGGCCTGGTTCAAGCGCTGCATGCGAAAGTTCTTCCTTCGAATCGCTTCGGTGTCGCCTGGGGGAGGAACCTCTCCCCGGACCTCTCGGAGGACCTTTTGAAGGCTGGCGTTGACGGTCTTCATCTCCATAGGTGTGAACTTCTTCAGCGCGGTAGGGGAAAGCGATTGATAACCATCCCCAATATCCCGGGCCAGAGTTAAAGGGTTCCCGCTGATGGCCATGTAGAGCTTCTCCTCTAATTCAATAGCCGACCTGCAAGAGGCATAGGCCGTGGGGGGGTGCCGTCCGACCAGCGCGCTGTCGGTCCCTCGAGCGCAAGATCTGCCGAAACTGCTCGGGGGTCAGCCTCCCTCTTCCGACATCCAACAGCGTTCCTACCAGGATCCTGATCATATGTTTCAGGAAGCCATTTGCGGTGATCACAAAGTCGACACGATTCCCTGCAGTAACGAGGTAGGCTTCGTGGACGTGACGGACCGGGTTTCGTTCGCCGCCATCCGCCGCCCGGAAGGCACTGAAATCGTGCTCGCCAATGAGGATGGCCGTGGCCTCGCTGATGGCGGCTACCTCCAATGGCTCATGAATATGAAGAAGCCAATGTCGTTCAAGAGCAGAGGGATGAGGGGCATTCAGGATAGCGTATCGATAAGTTTTTCGCTTTGCCGCCCGTCGCGCGTCAAAGTCTTCGGCAGCTTTCTCAACACGTCGGATCACGATGTCGGGCGGGAGCAGGCCGTTGAAGGCCCGTTGCCATTTATCGGGGGTGAGATCTTTTCGCGTCCGAAAGTTCGCCACCTGCCCCAAGGCATGCACCCCGGAATCAGTCCGGCTTGCGCCGGTGATGGTCGCGTCCTCCCCTGATATGCGTTTCATCATCTCCTGTAAGACACCCTGAATGGTCGGCAGGCCCGGCTGAATTTGCCACCCATGGTAAACCGTCCCATCATATTCGATCGTCAGCCTAAGGTTCTGCACTAGTGCTTCGATTCACAAATACGGTTACGCATTTTTTTCAATTGCTTCAGAGATATTGCTCACTCAGCACTAGCCCTTCGCCTCGTTAGTCCAAGGACGAGCTCGGCAATCTGAATGGCGTTCAGGGCAGCACCCTTCCGAAGCTGGTCTCCCACGACCCAAAAGTGGAGCCCATGATCACTGGAGAGGTCCTCTCGGATTCGGCCCACGAAGCAGGCATCCTTTCCGGCTGCGATCAGCGGCATCGGGTACTGTAGATAGGCCGGGTCATCCCAGAGCTCGAGCCCCGGAAAGTCAGCGAAAATTTTCCGGGCCTCCCCCACTGTCACCTTGCGCTCCGTCTCTGCGGTGATGGAAACCGAGTGGGCGTGCCAGACGGGGACCCGGACCGCGGTGGCGGCAATTTTCATCGTTTCATCTTCAAGAAGCTTCCGGGTCTCATAAACGAGTTTCATCTCTTCCCTGGTATAGCCATTTTCTTCGAAGGTATCTACCTGAGGAATGAGGTTAAAGGCAATCGGGTGCGGAAAGACCTTGACTTCTGGCTGCTCTCCCCTCGCCCACGCGAGGACCTGTTGCCTCAGCTCCTCGATAGCTTGGGCCCCGGCACCTGAGACCGCTTGATAGCTCGAGACGATGACTCGCTTAACCTTGGCTGCACCGTGGAGTGGCTTCAACGCCATAACGGTGACAACCGTCGTACAGTTGGGATTAGCGATGACCCCCTTGTGATCCCTGGCCGCTTGGGGATTGATCTCCGGGACGACCAGCGGGACATCTGGGTCCATCCGGAAGGCGGAGCTGTTGTCAACCACTAGGGCCCCGGCCTTCACCGCTGCCGGCGCAAACGCTTTGCTTCGGCTCGCACCTGCCGAGAAGAGGGCTAATTCGATTCCCTGAAAGGCATGTTCCGTCAACTGCTCGACCTTCACGTCGTCCCCTTGGAAGGTGAAAATCGCACCCTCCGACCGCTCTGACGCCAAGAGTCGGAGGCTACGAACCGGAAAGCTCCGCTCCGCGAGGATCGAGAGCATGGTCCGTCCCACTGCCCCGGTTGCTCCTACAATCGCGACACTGTACCCCGCTTTGCCCATGTTTACTCCAGTTCACCGTTCACCGTTCTCGGTTCACCGCGAAAACTGAATCCGAACGAAAAGATTCTTATTGCAATCCGTGAACGGTGAACTGTGAACGTCATCTCAGTACCCGGTTATGTACGGAAGACTTGCGGCGACCTGTTCGATCTCCTCACCCGCCTCGAGGAGGACCAGAGTGGCATTCCAGGTACCCGCCAAGAGCTGATTGCGATGGCCTTCCGGCATCTTAGCAGAGACAGTTCGCTCGCCGACACGCACCTGTTGGTTCTCCACGTCGAGCAGGAATTCCCACTCCGGATGTTTTACCGTACCTGCCATCACCCACTCGAGATCTTTTGCATCCACAGTGAAGCAGGCGATGCCAAGGGCCGTACAGTTCCCGAGGAAGATCTCGGCGAACGAGCGACCGACGATTCCCTGGATGCCCCACCGCCGCAAGGCTTCGGGCGCGTGCTCCCGCGACGAGCCGCAGCCAAAGTTCTGGCCGACGACGAGGACCGTGGCCCCGCGGTACCGGGCTTGATTGAACGGATGGTCCGGTGCCTGGAGGCGATCGTCCTCAAAGAGATGCTCCTCGAGACCCTCGAATGTGACGCTTTTCAGAAACCGGGCAGGAATGATCCGATCGGTGTCAATATCGTTGCCGGGCAGGGGAATACCGCGGCCGACGATTAGCCGTCGGACGGCTTCGGGACTCATGCCAGCACCTCCCGGACGTCGGTCACCTCCCCTGCGATGGCCGCCGCGGCGACCATCACGGGACTCATGAGAAGTGTCCGTCCGGTCGGAGAACCCTGGCGCCCCTTGAAATTCCGGTTACTGGAGGAGGCGCATATCTCCCGGCCCTTCAGCTTGTCCTCGTTCATACCCAAACACAGAGAGCAGCCGGCCTTGCGCCACTCGAATCCAGCCTCCTCGAAGATCACGTGCAGCCCCTCGGCCTCGGCCACCTTCGCCACTGCCTGCGAACCCGGAACCACGAGGGCACGCACCCCCTTCGCGACCTTCCGCCCACGTGCCACCTCGGCGGCAGCTCGCAGGTCAGAGAGCCGTGCATTCGTGCAGGAGCCTATAAAGGCGACATTGATGGGGACCCCTGCAAGCGTGCGTCCAGGCTCGAACGACATGAACTCTAAAGCCTCGGCCCACGCGGATCGATCCGCTTCCGGTGCATCGGCCGGATGCGGGATGCGGTCGCCGACCCCGATGGATTGACCTGGGTTGATCCCCCATGTGACCATGGGCTGAATCGACCCGCCATCTAGACAGAAGACGTCGTCAAACGGTGCCCCCGGTTCCGTCGCCATGTTCTTCCACCAGGCGACCGCGCGATCAAACGCTCCATCCCGGGGCGCGAAGGGTCGACCCTTCAGGTAGTTAAACGTGGTTGCATCAGGATTCACGTAGCCGACGCGAGCACCGCCCTCTATACTCATGTTACAGACGGTGAGGCGCTCCTCCATCGACATGGCCTCAACCACGGGCCCTGCATACTCGTAGGCATAGCCCACCCCGCCCTTCACGCCCAGCCGCTGGATGATCGTCAAGATCACATCCTTCGCATAGACGCCGCGGGCCAATTGACCTTCAACCCGAATTTGCCGGACCTTCGGCTTCTCCATCGCCAAGCATTGTGTCGCCAGGACATCCCGTAGCTGGCTGGTGCCAATGCCAAAGGCTAACGCCCCAAGTGCCCCGTGGGTTGACGTGTGACTGTCCCCGCACGCAATGGTCATCCCCGGCTGGGTCAGGCCCAGTTCGGGCCCAATCACATGTACGATCCCTTGGCGGCCGCTGTCCAGATCAAAAAGTTGGATACCGAACTCCTTACAGTTTCTGACGAGGTGGACGGTCATTTCCTCGGCCAGCACATCACCGAAGGGACGAAGCTGGGAAGCGGTCGGAACGATGTGATCGATAGTCGCAAAGATCCTTTCCGGGAAGCGGACTGCAAGATTCGCCTCCCGAATCATCTCGAAGGCCTGCGGACTCGTCACCTCGTGGATCAGGTGCAGACCGATGAAGAGCTGCGTTTGCCCCGAGGGAAGCATGCGAACCGTATGGACCCGCCAGATTTTATCGAGCAGTGTTTCAACCATACTACTGGTATTCCCCAAAACCGGACACTCGAGCGCAATGCCGGAGGACCAAAGCAACCTGACCAAACCCAGCTCCGGGAAGGCCCGAGTTTTTACGATGTTGATCCGTCAATCGGGAATGGGGTCCTTATCATACGCCCTTAGTTACCTCTTTCTCCGCCGGTGCCTTCCGGCCAACGGCCCGGTTAATTGCGTTCAGATAGGCCTTCGCGCTCGCCTCGATCACATCGGTGGAGGTTCCGCGACCGATGATCGTCTGGCCATCAATCTCGATGGAGACCAACACCTCTCCGAGGGCATCTTTTCCCGAGGTCACGGCCCTGATGCCATAGTCCTTCAGCCGCGGGTGCATCCCTGTAATCTGATCGATCGCCTTGAAGGTCGCATCGACCGGGCCATCGCCCCAGCCCGACTCCTGGTGGATCTCGTCTTCCTTCTTCAGACGGACCGTGGCGGTGGGGATCATATTGGTACCACTGGTGAACTGCAGATGCTCGAGGAGAAAGGTTTCGGAGACCGTGAGCACCTGCTCCTCGACAATGGCCAAGAGGTCGTCGTCGAAGACCTCCTTCTTCTTATCGCACAGCTCCTTAAATCGCTGGAACGCCTTCGTCAGATCCTCTTCGTCGAGGTCCACCCCCAAATCTTGGAGCCGTTTCTTCAAAGCGTGACGCCCCGAGTGCTTTCCCAGGACCAGACGGCTCTGGGGGACTCCCACCGACTCGGGCGTCATGATCTCGTAGGTCAAGGCATGAGAAAGCATCCCGTGTTGGTGGATCCCCGCCTCATGAGCGAAGGCATTCGTTCCAACAATGGCCTTATTCGGCTGGACCGGGATGCCGGTGATCTTGGTAAGCAGCTTCGAGGTCTTGTAGATTTCCTCAGTTTTGACTCCCGTTTCCGCATTCACCATATCGCGCCGGGTCCTAATCGCCATAACGATCTCTTCAAGCGAGGCGTTTCCGGCTCGCTCCCCGATACCGTTGATGGTGCACTCGACTTGGCGGGCTCCTTGTCGCACCCCTTCCAAGGAATTGGCAACAGCGAGCCCGAGGTCGTTATGGCAGTGAACACTTACGATGACCTTATCGATGTTGGGAACACGATTCATCAGCGTGCGAATCCGCTCTCCATACTCCCACGGGATGGCATAGCCTACCGTATCCGGAATATTGACAGTCGTGGCCCCCGCCTTGATCGCTGCCTCCACGACCTGGCACAGATAGTCGATGTCGGTCCGGCACGCGTCTTCACACGAAAACTCGACATCGTCCGTATAGCCTCGGCCCCTCTTCACGGCCCGGACCGCCGCCTCAAGCACCTCCTCACGGCTCATCTTCAGCTTATGCCGCAGATGGATATCAGAGGTCGCGATGAATGTATGGATTCGAGGGCGCTCCGCATGTTGGAGTGCCTCCCAGGCCCGATCGATGTCCTGATCTCGAGTCCGACACAGCCCAGCGATGGTCACCCCGTTCCGAATATTCTGCGAAGCCACCTTGACGGCCTCGAAATCATCCGGGGATGCAATCGGGAAACCGGCCTCAATGATGTCGACCCGGAGTCGGGCGAGCTGGCGGGCCAGCTCCAGCTTCTCCCGGGTATTCATGCTATAGCCGGGAGACTGCTCCCCGTCGCGTAACGTGGTGTCGAAAATCATAATCCGCGTGGACATCTCCTTCTCCTCTCTCCGAATCTATGTGGCATCACCGTTAAAACACACTGCTCCAGAAGTTCTATCCGTTCGTCGAGATCCACGACCCTGGTGCTGTCCACGCCGGGGGAACCCTCCCTCAGGGGGAGCGGGACTCCCCCGGCGTAAGCTCGAGCTCTTCACTCAGATCAGTCGGGATACGCTTGCGCCGGAAGGGGAGATACCGGAGGAAGCCAGAGAGGGCATACAGGGAGAAAAAGGCAAAGAGCAGGAGATTCGGTTCGGAGGCAATAATAAGCATGGCCAGCAGCATGCTGATCAGGATCGTAAAGGGATGCCGCCGGGAGATGTCAAACTCTTTCAGGGAACGGTACCGAATCTTGCTCACCATAAGAAAAGCGGTCACGGCTACCAAAACCACCATGAGGGCCGAGGTAACCTCCGGCGAAAGCACCTCATACTCGAGGATCTGCAGGGAGGGAGTGTCGCCCAGAAAGAACACACACGAGGCGATAATCCCTGCCGCTGCTGGGATGGGAAGTCCCACGAAATACCGTTTGTCAAGCTTCTTGGTCTGGATGTTGAACCGAGCCAGGCGAAGCGCTCCGCAGGCCGCAAAGAGGAACGCGGCCAACCAGCCGATTCGCCCGAACGGCTTCATCGCGAAGACATAGGCGAGCATCCCAGGGGCCACCCCAAAGGAGACCAGATCGGCTAGCGAATCCAGCTCGACCCCGAAATCGCTGGTCGCCTTCACCATCCGTGCGACCGCTCCATCGAGGAAATCTACTACCAGGGCAATGATGATGGCCAGTGCAGCCTTGGAATAGTCGTTTTTGTAAATAGCGATGATGGCGTAGAACCCGCAAAAGAGATTCCCGATGCTCAGGATGCTCGGCAGGATATACACACCGCGGCGAACTTCCCGCCTCATGACACCACCCCAATGATGCTCTCGCCGCCCCTCACCTGATCTCCCATCTGCACCCTCGGGAGAACCCCATCAGGCAACAGTAGATCGACCCGTGAGCCAAAACGAATCATGCCGATCCGCTCTCCTGCCAGAACCTCCTGCCCGGGCCGAACCCACGTGACGATCTGGCGAGCCAGGATGCCGGCTACCTGTCGAACAAAAATGTCGCCGGGAGCCCCTTTCATGTGAATCAAGGTCCGGGCGTTTTTCCGGGAGGCCTCCTCTTTCCACGCAATCCTATAGCCCCCTCGGCTTGATAAGACCTCCTCGATCCGGCCGGCGCACGGTGACCGATTGATGTGAACATCCAACAGAGAGAGGAAGATACTGACCTCAGTCCCCTTCTGTCCGTCTACCGCAGGTCCAATCCGGACCACCCGCCCATCAGCCGGAGCCAGGATCGCTCCGGACTCGGCTGGGGGATTACGCTCGGGATCTCGGAAGAAGAAGCCGACTGCTCCGGCAAGCAGAACGAGAAAGAGCCCCCCCGCTATGAGGCCTACTGCCCACAGGAGAATGGCCCCTCCCAGGAGTGGGAGAACAAAGGGCCATCCCTCCGCGGCCATCGGAAACTTCGTCTGCCGTCGGTGAGGAGTCAAAAGCGATGACCCCTGAGGCTCCCTGTATACCACTCTGTCCCCCGCACTTCAAGGCTGAAAATCAGGAGACCTTCCCTCCCTCACCTGTCAACATCCCTCGGACGAGACCCGGAACACGACCGAGCGCGTGGTCGAGCCTCGAAGGATCTTTTCCTCCCGCCTCAGCCAAGTCGGCCCGACCGCCTCCCTCCCCTCCGGTCATCCGCGCTAATTCTCGAACGAGCTCCCCGGCATGCACCCGCGCGACAACATCTGGGGTGACGCCGGCAACCCAACCAACCCTTTTATCGATGAGGGTCCCTAACACAACGACCCCCGAGCCGAGCTTTGTCCGGATCCGGTCTACCAGGTCCCGAAGTCCCTTCTGGTCGAAATGCTCAACGCGCCCGTGCACAACCCGAAGTCCCTCAACCGTTTCGACATGCTTCATCAAATCCTCGACAATGTTGGCAGCCAAACGACTTCGAAGTCGCTGAATCTCTTGCTCTAATTCACCCCCGTGCCTGGTCAGCCGTTCGACCTTCTCGGGGAGGTCGAACGGCCGGGTCTTCAGGGCCTCAGCCGATTCTTGCAGGGCGGTCTCTTCCTTCAGGAGATGATCGTACGCCCCCGGACCGGTATAGGCTTCAATCCGGCGAGTGCCTGCGGCCACGCCGCCCTCAGTCCCGATCTTGAAGATCCCAATCTCGCCGATGGCCTGGACATGGGTGCCTCCACACAACTCGAGCCCGAATCCGGGTACGGCCACGGTCCGGACCTGATCTGCATACTTGTCGGCAAAAAAGGCCTTGGCGCCGCGGGCAATCGCTTCCTCGTATGGAATTCCGTCCTCGATGACCACTGGCAGGTTCCGCCAGAGTTGCTCGTTCACCATCCGTTCGACGCGGGCGATTTCTTTAGACGTCATCGGCCCAAAGTGCCGAAAGTCGAAACGAAGGCGGTCGGGGGCCACCAAGGAACCTTCTTGTCGGACATGATCACCGAGAACCCGGTGCAGGGCCTCATGAACGAGATGAGTCGCGGTGTGGTTTTTCACAATCAAGTCCCGCCGGTCCCTATCAATGATTGCGCGCAAGCGATCGCCTCTCCGAATGATCCCCCGCGCCCCTCGAACCCGGTGAACAGACAGCGCAGGAAGCGGTCGCTGGACATCCAAGACATTGGCGACTCCCCGTGGGCCCTCCAGGATGCCCGCATCCGCCACCTGCCCCCCCGCCTCGGCATAAAAGGGGGTGCAGTCCAAGACGATCTCCGCCTCCTCACCCTCCTGGACCGTCTCAGTACTCTCACCCGCCTTCACAATCGCCATCACCTCGGCTTCAACCTCCATGTGGTCATAGCCGACGAAGGCGGTCGAGCGGGATGTCGCCAGGTCCTGTAACACGGGCGAGATATCGGCCCCCTTGAACCAGGTTGCCGTGTGCAGACGCGCCCGGTCCCGCTGCTGTTCAAGCTCCTTTTCGAAGTCCTCCCATGCACAGTGCATCCCCTGCTCACCTGCGATTTCTTCCACAATATCTCGGGGCATACCGTACGTGTCGTATAGCTTGAAGAGGGTTTCGCCGCTCAAACGGACGTCTCCCCGTACCGTTTTCGCCTCTGCCATCGCCTCTTCGAGTCGAGGGATGGCTGTCTGCAGGGTGTGACCGAAACGTTCTTCCTCGGCCAGAGTCTCACGCTCCACGCGCTTTCGACTCCTCTCAAGCTCTGGATATTGCCCCCTGAACAGATCAACGACCCGTCCGGCCACCTGCGCAAGGAACGGTCCCTCAATACCCAAGAGCTTCCCGTGACGGAGGGCCCGTCGGACGATTCGCCTGAGCACGTATCCCCGCCACTCATTACTGGGCAGCACGCCGTCGGTGACGAGGAAGGCGGTCGCCCGGGCATGATCGGCGATGACCCGCATGGAGACGTCGTCCCGTTCCCGTCTGCCGTAGGGTCGCCCGCTGAGCTCCTCCACAGTCGTGACAAGCGGACGTAAGAGATCTGTGTCGAAATTACTGTGCACGCCCTGAACCACTGCGGTGATCCGCTCGAGCCCTGCCCCAGTGTCGATACTCGGCTTCGGCAATGGGGTGAGCGTCCCGCTGGCATCTCGGTTAAACTGCATGAAGACCAAATTCCAAAGCTCTAAGTATCGATCGCATTCGCACTCGACGCTGCAGGTGGCCTGACCACACCCCACCTCCGGCCCCTGGTCGATGATGATCTCGGAGCATGGTCCGCACGGACCGGTGTCCCCCATGGCCCAAAAGTTGTCTTTCTCCCCCAAGCGGACAATACGGTCGGGTGGAAGAGCAGCCAACTTCTGCCACAACTGGAAGGCCTCATTGTCATCTTGATAGATCGTCGCCCAGAGCCGTTCGGGGGGTAGACCGAGGTCCACCGTCATCCACTCCCAGGCGTAGGCGATAGCGGCTTCCTTGAAGTAGTCGCCAAAGGAGAAGTTTCCGAGCATCTCGAAGAAGGTATGGTGCCTGGCCGTCCTCCCAACGTTTTCCAGGTCATTATGCTTCCCACCAGCCCGAACACACTTCTGGGCCGACGTAGCCCGGACGTACTCTCGCCTGTCCACCCCAAGGAAGCAGTCCTTAAACTGGACCATTCCCGCATTTGTAAAGAGAAGCGTGGGATCCGCCTTGGGGACTAAGGACGAGCTTGGCACGATCGCATGTCCCCGCGAGGCAAAGTAGTCCAGAAACGCCTGTCTGACCTCCGCTCCACTAAGCTTCCGCTTCATCTTCATCTGACCCCCGGACGACCTGAGAATTGGCAGAATTTTATCTTAAGGTACCGGGACACCCTTGTCAAGGAAGTGCAGAGATTTAGCCAGGAGAGGGAATCAATCTTCAAGGAAAATCCCAAGAGAGAGAACTAGCCCGGATTATTCACGAAGACGGGAATATCCGCCCTCCGGGCCGGTTCGACCCTTCGATTCACTGAGGGTCCCGAGCAAGGTCGAGGTACATGCTCACGGCCCCTCCCGTTGGAACCAGGATCAAGGTCCCGAGCTTGTCGAGGGGCTTCGACTCCGCGGCTCGACCGAGCTCGCCGAAGTCCCCGCGTTTGCGGGGCGTCGCTCAGGGCTAGCCTTGAGTCCCGCCGGAGCGGCGGGATCGAAACCTACACGTGCAAACGAGGCCGCACCTGTAGGCGCATTATTCACAAGGGCACTCCGCTCCTGAATAATGCGGGCTAGTCTGCGTCCTTCGCTAAGCTGGTGATGACCCGGCGGGCCGTTTCCGGTGAAAATCCCCGTCGTAACAGGTACGCGGCCAGGCGGCGTTGGACCGCGGCGCTCGAAGGATCGCCCAGAGCCTTTAAGCGCTTCACCGCGCCGGCCCGGGCAACCTCCTCCTCCTCGATCTCCTGAAATACATGCCGGACCGTCGCCTCAACGATCTCTTCCGCCACCCCCGTGTCTCGCAGTTCCCGTTTTAGCCAACGGGGGCTTAGGTGTCGATTGAGGACTCGGGTCCGTGCCCGTTGCAATGCAAAGGCCTGATCGTCCACGAGTCCGCGGGCCATGAGATCTTGAACCACTTGTGCGACCACGACGGAGGGGAACCCCCGGCGGCGGAGCCGCTCCACTACTTCCTGTCGACTCCGAGCCCGGATAGAGAGGAGGCGAAGAGCGACCCGGATGGCGGCGTCGCGATCCGCGGACGGTGTGGAGGGCATAAAGGGTTATCCGGTCAGACGCTCCAACCCGGAAACCTTCGGCTGCTCCTCTCCTGAGCCCCGCAACGCTTGCTCCCAGGTGGGTTCGATACCCCGGACCTTTAGGGCAAAATCGTCCGGATTGGATGCCCAGAGGAGGGCCTCCTCGTAGGTGATGAGGCCACGTTTGTAGAGAATCATGAGGGACTGATCAAAGGTCTGCATGCCGTACTGGCTATGTCCTGCGGCAATAAAGTCGGGGATCTTCCGGGTCTTGTCCGCGTCAATGATACACTCCCGGAGAGTGGCCGTCACCACCATAACTTCCACCGCGGGGACTCGTCCCCGCCCATCGGCACGAGGGACTAGCCGCATGGAGATGATCCCCCGAAGCAGGGAGGCAAGCTGCAGACGTACCTGCCGTTGCTGATACGGCGGATAGACAGAGATAATCCGGTTGATGGTTTCGGTCGCATCAACGGTATGGAGTGTGCTCAGGACCAAATGCCCGGTTTCTGCTGCCAGGATCGCCGTGGAGATGGTTTCGTAGTCCCGCATCTCCCCCACCAGGATGACATCGGGATCCTGCCGAAGGGCACTTCGAAGCGCCTCGGCAAACGAGTCGGTGTCGGTCCCCACCTCTCGTTGGTTGACGAGGGACTTCTTGTCTCGAACGAGGTACTCAATGGGATCCTCAATGGTGATGATATGAGACGTCCGGTGCATGTTCATATGCTCGACCATGGTCGCTAGGGTGGTCGTCTTCCCGGTCCCGGTCGCCCCGGTGACCAAGACCAATCCCCTGGCCTCCATGGCTAGCTTCTCCACGACGGGGGGCAAATTCAGCTCCTCGATGGAATCGATCTTCATGGGAATGACTCGCATGACCATCCCAACGGTGGAGCGCTGCTGAAAGACATTGGCGCGAAAGCGTCCCAGACCTGGCACGCTGTACGCGATATCGATCTCGTGTTTCTCTTTAAAAAGCTCCTTCTGATTATCGTTCATCACGGAATAGATCATCCGGATCGCATCCTCTTGCGTGATCCTGGGCTTCTCGCTCAGTGGGATCAGCCGATTGTCGACCCGAATGACCGGTGGACTTCCCACCTTAAGATGAAGATCCGAGGACTTCCGCTCGACGGCGATTTTCAAAAGCTCCCGAATATCCATGGTACCTCCAGCCGCTGTCATTATTCGTGAGCCTCAGCTATGCATTTTCTATGCCGGATTACAAGATCCCACTGGGGTATCCGCTCGCCTGACCCGGAATATCCAGAGTCAACCCCAAGCAGGGGGTCAGGCCCCCTCACCTTTCTGCCCGTTCATCCCCAAGAGGCTTCGAAGTTTCTTGTCGATCTCCGCCGTAATGGCCGGGTTTTCCAGCAAAAACCGCTTCGCGTTCTCCCGTCCCTGACCGATTCGCTCTCCCCCGTACGAGTACCAAGCGCCGCTCTTCTCAATCACCTTGTGAGCCACCCCGAGGTCTAGGAGGCTCGCCGTGCGGGAGATGCCTTCCCCAAAGATCATGTCAAATTCGGCATCACGAAAGGGGGGGGCGATCTTGTTTTTCACCACCTTGACCCGCACCCGAGACCCAATCACATTATCCCCATCTTTAATGGAGGCAATCTTGCGGATATCGAGTCGGACGGAGGAGTAGAATTTGAGGGCTCGGCCACCCGTAGTCGTCTCCGGATTGCCAAACATGACGCCGATTTTCTCTCGGATCTGGTTGATAAAGACGACGCAGGTTTTCGATTTCGAAATCGCCGCCGTCAACTTCCGGAGGGCTTGGGACATAAGGCGGGCCTGGAGTCCCATCGTCGGCTCCCCCATCTCTCCCTCGATTTCCGACCGGGGGACCAAGGCGGCCACCGAGTCAATCACTACCACATCCACCCCGCCGCTCCGGACCAAGATTTCGGTTATGTCGAGGGCCTGCTCGCCTGTATCCGGCTGGGAAATGAGCAGATCATCCACCTTGACCCCTAAGGCCGCTGCATACGTGGGGTCCAATGCGTGTTCAGCGTCGACGAAGGCGGCCCCGCCCCCGAGCTGTTGGGCCTCGGCGATAATGTGGAGGGCCAGTGTGGTTTTGCCCGAGGACTCGGGACCAAAGATTTCGACCACTCGTCCGCGGGGCACCCCACCGATACCCAACGCACAATCGAGTTCCAGCGAACCCGTCGGGATGGCAGCAGCCGGCTCCATCATCCCAGCCGCCCCCAGACGCATGATCGATCCCTTTCCGTACAGCTTCTCGATCTGGGTGATGGCTAGATCTCGTGCCCGATCCCGTTCTCGCTTTTCATCCATCCCTCATCCTCCGTCCGAACGCCCTTAGAATACCCCACATTGGTTCTCACCATCTTTGAGCTGGAAACTATGCCATTTTCCGTCGTGTGTCAACAGTGCCAGTTTGGTATTGATCCCGCGAGAGAGGACAGGAGGAGGGAAGTCAACCTCTCGAATCGTGGCCGACGAGAAGTCCACATTGTCCAATGGGCAAGGGCCCTGAACTTTGGAAAGAACGGGATGTTACAGAACCCCTTTCCGGCCGGAAAGGGCACGGGTGCTCAGGTTACGACCCGAGCTTTTCCTCTAGCTCCTTCAGTCTCTCTTTCAGGGAGTCCAGTTCTGCCTTCAAGTTCGATGCCGTCTCCCGCGTGCTGGGCTCACGGCCAAGGGTCATTTGACCCACACCACCCAACTTCGCCCACTCTTTAATCCCCTTTTCCGCTTCCCGTTGCATGGAGATCATGGTTTCGAGATTGGAAGAGAGATACTGCCGAAAAAGATCCTGGTACATCTCTCCGTACTTGATGAGCTGGTGCAGGAAAGGAACCGGGAGGAGTCTCCGTCGCTTCTCCTCCTCAAGAAGGATCTGTACTAATGTGATGTTCGTCAGGTCTTCTTGGGTTTCAGCGTCCACAATCTTGACCTGGCCACCTTGGCGGATCAGCTCAGCAATTTCCTCGAGCGTGATATACCGGCTCCGCGTGAGATCATAGAGCTTGCGGTTACTGTACTTCTTAATGAGAACCTGCTCTTCTGTCACGCCTGCTCCGCCTTGGTACCCGACGCTTGGCCTGTCACAAATCCCCCGACCGTCCCGCGACCCCAGAAAAAGGGGGTAAATCGGTTCAAAGCATATCAGAGGGATCCAAAGGTGTCAAAGACGAATCTTTCAGAATCCACTTCAAGAATATACACGGGCTTCAAGGACCTTCTGAACGAGCGGTCTGAGGTCGACGGGATGGAACAGGGCAAAAAAAGAGGGGGACTATACCCCCTCGGTGTCTTCGACCCCCCTTACAGCTCCGATCGAAACTTGATCGCCCCGCACTTGTCGCAACGCAGGGCTGTCCTCCCCCGGCCATTTTCTGCAAGGTACTGGACCCAGTTCATCTTGGTCCCGTCGGCAGGGCAGGTATAAACCCGGGCCTGATGATTGGTCTCCCGGGAGGCCAATTTTGCCAACTTCTTTTCTCCCTTGGCCATATGCTGAGATCACCTCCTTCCTAGCACAAGACACAAGGGCGGAAAATACGGAGTTGTCAGGCAAATGTCAAGAGGATTTTTCAGGAGAACGATTACGGGTCGCGGAGGGAGGGGACAACAGCCTCGAGGTGCGCCGGGGACGTTCCGCAGTATCCTCAGACGATGCCCCGCTTGAACTCCAACAGTGAACAAATGTGGTGAGCCGTGTCTTCAGGGGTCAGCGAAAAGACTACCTTTTTCTGTTGTTTCACGGGAGTCCATGTGGCTCATCCGGCGTATTCTCCGATAATTATTCGAGCCGGGTCGATCTTCTCTCGGAGCACCGTCAGCTCTCCATCGGTCGGCGGCTCGAGCTCTTCCAGCTTCTCGGCCACCAACGGCGTAAAGCCCATACCCTCGACTATCTGATCTGCCGACAGGCCCCGCAACACGCCGAGCAGCACCATTTGCTTGGTCTCCTCATCGAACCCAAAAAGGGCTCGCGAGGTGGCGACTCGATAGGGCCCGGTGTCGCGCGGGAGGCCAGCTGCCTCTCGAGCTCCAGCCCCAGTGAGGAATCCCGGCGACGTCATAAAATCGAGCCGTTCAACAAACCGGCGCGGTTCGTGCTTCAAAACGACGATCGTCTTCCAGCAGAGAGAGGCAACCTCATTTCCTCCTCCGCTTCCCGGGAATCGTCGTCCAGGACGATCATAGGTGCCCCCCAGAAGCGTTGAATTCACGTTACCGTATCGGTCTACTTGGAGGGCCCCGATCATCCCATAGTCTAGATAGCCGGTGGCGGCATAGGAAAAGGCCCAGTTCATGGTCGTCCACTGCAGCGACCGATACACGTTGGTCGCTCCCCCCATCGTGCCTCGGACAAACGGGGTCAAAGACTGGGGCCCAACTGCGCCAAATTCAAAAACCTGGACCAGATGTGGGGTGTAGAGTTTTTCAGCCAGCAGGGCCACAACCTGAGGAATACCCCACCCGACAAAGACTGTCTTTCGATCTTCGAGCAGACGGGCGGCTTGGCAAATCATGAATTCTGTATCGGTGAAACCGGAAAAGTCTTTCATGGCTTGAGGGGGTTTTTTGTGTTTCCCCGCTATTGGTATCCCTCTTTGATGGTCCCTCGTTGGATCATGTCAGCTTGCCGTTTCCGTCCCACCTTTTCCTCCAGAAACTCGGCGTGGGTCCTCACGCCGTATACAAATTCTTCAAGATACTTTTGAACCTGGTCCTCCGTCTCGATCGCGTTCAATTGCTGGACATGCTCGAGATCCATCTCATAGCGTCCTGGGACCCCGCCTGGGTACGCCCCAAAACGAAGGTGGACCACAGCGCTGACCAAAAAGTAGGGAATCGTAGTCTTCGCCGGTTCCTTCCGGAATTCCAGAGGGTCCACCAATTCCTCGGTGGAGACTACCACCTTCTTCGAGGCCATAGCCGCCTCGAGGGCAAAGAGGTTCGTTCCGAAGATACGGGCATTGCCATACATATCCGCCTGGTGCACATGAACGAGGAAGACGTCCGGGTTGAGCGCTGGAACGAGGCAGACAGGATCGCCGGTAAAGGGATCTTCCACGACCTTCGCCCCCGATCGAACAAATGTATCCGTTCCCGAGAGATTACGCGTGGGCATGAAGGGAACCCCCCTGGCCCCCGCGAGCATTCGCAAGGCCAAAGTGCCATTCGTCCATTCAAAGACCTGCACTCTTCCTTCCACTACGGCTCGTCCAATGTAATTGCCGTACCCCAAAAACCCTACATCGATCCGGTCGGCACACCCAGCTCCCACCAGGAGAGTGGACTCATGGAGGGTGAACTCAGCGCAAATCCAGAGGTTCCGCCTGCGCTGTCGAATCATTTCCCGGACCAAGGCTTGCGGACCTCGAGTCAACGACGAGAAATCGTAGGCGATATAGTCCCCGTCTGCGACGAAGCGGGAGATGGCCTCGTGCTCCGTCATCACCTTCTGCTCTGGTTCTCGACTCTTCTGGATTCGCACCCACTCCCGAAAGTCATCGGGGGGGATCCAGTGGTAGAGGCTCGTCCCTGAGGCAAGGAGCTTCATCGGCACCCTCCTCTGCTACTCATAGGCCGCCCGCCCCGCTCTCGCTGTATCCTGGTACAAACAAAAATGAGAAGAATGGCCTGGAGAGCACTCCCCGCGACAAGCATAAGTCAGAGAGCCGCCTTCTTGAGCAGTTCCTCCACCGCTGAATACGGGTCTACCTCTCGGTGGGCAATCCGTTCGATCGTCTGCTCAAGGCTTCCGTTGGCAGCAGCCTGCTCCAGCAGGCGGCGGGTCACCCGCTCTTGTAGCAGCTCGAGGAAAAGAGCACGACTCCGCTCCCGCTGTCTGATCTGCCGAGACCCCGCCCGGTCCAGGTGAGTCTGATGGGCGAGAATTCCTTGGGCCAGTTCCGCGATTCCCTTTCCTTGGGTGGCCACCGTCTTGAAAATGGGAGGGCTCCAGGCTAGCCGTCCCGGGCCGAGAGCCATCATGGCCTGTAGTTCGGTTACGGTTTTTTCCGCGCCCTCGCGGTCCGCTTTATTGACCACAAAGATATCGGCAATCTCCAAAACGCCGGCCTTGATGGCTTGGATATCATCCCCGAGCCCCGGGACGGTCACAACGATGGACGTATGTGCAGATTTTACTACCTCCACTTCATCCTGACCCACACCCACCGTCTCAATCAAGATTACCTCTTTCCCGGCGGCATCCAAGACATTCACCACATCGTTGGTGGCCCTGGCCAAGCCCCCGAGGTGTCCTCGCGTGGCCATGCTCCTGATGAAGACCCCCGCGTCAAGGCTGTGCCGCTGCATCCGGATGCGATCAGCCAAGATGGCCCCCCCCGTGAATGGACTGGTCGGGTCGACGGCGACGATTCCCACTTCCTTTTCATCACGCCGAAATTCCTGGGTCAGCTGATCGGTAAGGGTGCTCTTGCCAGAGCCCGGCGGACCGGTAATTCCGACGATAAACGCCTGCCCGGTAAAGGGGAAGATTCCCTTCAGAGCGGATATGGCCTCGGGCGAATCATTCTCGATGAGAGACATCAGGCGGGCCATCGCCCTGACATCCCCTCGTCGCACTTGCTCAATGATCTCCACGCATCCTCCTTCGCCCGGCCCACTTTATCTTTATCCCATCACCGAAGACCGTGGATAACCCGCCAACGCATGAAATGATGAAAGACATGTAACACAGGGCCAAAAGCCTGTCGAGGAGAAATTCACACGTATCGTGTTTCAACACTTTATTCGCTTATTAATTCTTTTATAACTTTAATAATAAGATACATAGTATCCTTTAATATTGTACTTTATATATTTACGCAACAACACTCAACCGACAAACGTACGGCCAACTCCTTTCCGGCCAACCCCTTGCTGGAGGAACACCAAAGACCGAATGAAAATCGACAAATTACGAGGGCAAAATGGCAGGGCTTCTCTTTTTATTTCGTTCGGTCTCGTTGCACGCCGTTCCGAACGAAATCGATCGCAACTCCCGTCGGGGTTCCTGGCGTAAAGATCTCCGCGATGCCCGCCTCTCGCAACCTAGGAATATCTTCGTCGGGAATCGTTCCCCCCCCGAAGACCAGCACATCATCTACCCCACGCTCCCGAAGGAGTTCCACGATTCGCGGGAACAGATACATGTGTGCCCCCGACAGACAAGAGAGACCGATGGCATCAACATCTTCTTGAATCGCCGCACTGACGATCATTTCCGGCGTTTGCCGAAGACCGGTATAGATGACTTCGAACCCAGCATCCCGGAAGGCCCGGGCAATCACCTTGGCCCCACGGTCATGGCCATCCAGCCCCGGTTTAGCAACCAAGACGCGAATCTTCCGTTCCTCGCTCATCGTTTCACTCACTTGTTCCGACCCCTACCCCCTGACAGAGCGCCTGCCGGATTGCAGCCTCAGGGGTTCCCGGTCGGTCTGGGTCTACATGTGGACTTCGCGCTCCCTCGACTTGTGTGTGAAATGCCCCCCGAACCCCAGCCGTGCCCCCGACACAGACAGGAATCCCTCACGCCGGGGCGCTGTCTTCATTATCTTAAACCGCATTTTCTCCGGATCGTCAACGGGCAATCAGAGGATGGCCGGTTCGATGTACTCTCCCCACTCTTCACGAAATACCCCCATGATTTCTCCGAGCGTCGCATAGGCGTGGACCGCATCCAAGATCCTCGGCATGAGGAGGTCTTGACCCCACGGGTCCTTTCCCCGCGTCGCCCCGCGGAGGGCATTCAGGGTCTGCTCGACCCTCCCGTTGTCGCGACTCTTTTTCAGCTGGTGGATCCTCTCCACCTGCCGGAGGGTAGCCTCTTCCGTGTCGATCTGAAGTAGCGGGATCGCTTCCTCCCCCTCGTCAGCGAACAGGTTCACCCCCACCACCACCTTTTCCCTCGCCTCGACCGCCTGCTGGTACCGATACGACGCTTCGGCAATCTCCTGCTGCGGAAAGCCCATCTCGATCGCCGAAACCATTCCCCCCAAATCATCGATCTTCTGGAGATAGGTCCAGGTCTCGCCCTCTATCTCACGAGTCAAGGATTCGACAAGGTAGGATCCCCCCACAGGATCAATCGTGTCCGCTACGCCACTTTCGTGGGCAATAATCTGCTGGGTTCGTAGGGCGATCGTGGCTGCTGTCTCGGTCGGAAGCGCCAGCGTTTCATCCAAAGCATTGGTATGAAGTGACTGCGTCCCCCCGAGGACGGCGGCCAGGGCCTGAACCGCTACCCGGACCACATTATTATAGGGTTGCTGGGCGGTCAGAGCACATCCCGCCGTCTGCGCGTGCGTCCGTAGCAGCCACGACCGGGGATCACGGGCGGCGTATCGTTCTCGCATCAGTCGTGCCCAAATCCGTCTCGCGGCACGGAACTTCGCGATCTCTTCAAAGAAATCGTTATGGACATTAAAGAAAAAAGAAAGCCGAGGAGCAAAGGCGTCTACGTTGAGCCCCGCCTTTATGGTTGCTTCGACATACGCCATGCCGTCGGCCAAGGTGAAGGCCAATTCCTGAATCGCGGTGGAACCTGCTTCCCGAATGTGATACCCGCTGATACTGAGCGGATGCCAACGAGGCAGAGACTGCGCCCCAAAGAGAATTGTGTCCACGACGAGGCGCGTGGACGGGGCGGGGGGAAATATGTACTCCTTTTGCGCGATGAATTCCTTGAGGATATCGTTCTGAGTGGTCCCACCGATGCGGTCGAAGGGAACCCCTTGTTTCTCACA
Organism: uncultured bacterium; assembly: GCA_964348275.1. GTDB lineage: Bacteria > Methylomirabilota > Methylomirabilia > Methylomirabilales > CSP1-5 > CSP1-5. The sequence continues at coordinate 111,301 of CAYGBT010000001.1, read as the reverse complement.
GACAGCAATATACATTGCCCAGAGAACCGCCGCAGGAGAATTGATGGTCATCGAGGTGGTTACCTTTCCGAGGGGAATCCGATTGAAAAGGGTCTCCATATCCTGCAGAGAATCGATCGCCACTCCGCACTTCCCCACCTCGCCTCGTGACATCGGATGGTCAGAGTCGTACCCCATGAGCGTCGGCAGGTCGAAGGCCACCGAGAGACCCGTCTGCCCCTGCTCCAAGAGATACTGGAACCGTCGATTCGTCTCCTCGGGGGTCCCGTGGCCGGCGAACATGCGCATGGTCCAGATCTTACCCCGGTACATCGTCGGATAGACCCCCCGAGTAAAGGGATAGTGGCCGGGGAAGCCGAGCTCGCGGGTATAGTCAAAGTCTGGGAAATCGCACGGAGTATAGATCCGTCGAATCGGATGCCACGAGACGGTGCTGAATTCCTGCGCCCGCTCGGGCAACTTCTCCAACGCGGAACGGAGGGCTTGCTCTTCCCATGCCTTTATCGCCGCCTCGATCCGCTTCTTTTCGTGTTCATCAAAGGACATTAGCGGGTCTCCTACCCTATCGGACCACTGCAATCCGATAGGCCCGCAACTCCCGACCTCGGTCCGGGTTCACGGTTCACACTTCAGGGTCGAAAAAGGAATTGATCGTCGTCAGTAGACTATGAACCATGAACCGATCAAAGGGCACGGACCACCAGCTCGGCCAGATCCAAGGCCTTCACCGACTGACTCTTGCCGTGTACGGTGATCCCATCGGTCATCATCGTCAAGCAGAAGGGACACGCGGTGGCAACGACCGCTGCTCCGCTTTTCAAGGCCTCTTCCGTTCTCTCCAGATTCACCCGTTTACCGATCCGTTCCTCTATCCACATCAGACCGCCGCCAGCACCACAGCAGAACCCTTTTTCGCGACATCGCGGCATTTCGACCTGCTGAAAACCCGGAAAATGATGAATCACTGCGCGAGGATCATCGTAGATTCCATTATGACGGCCCAGGTAGCACGGATCGTGAAAGGTTACTGTCCCGGTAAATCGCTTTCGGAGGCCCAGGGATCCTTCCCGTAGGAGTTGTGCGATGACCTGGCTGTGGTGGACGACCTCGAACTCTCCACCGAACTGCCGATACTCATGCTTCAGCGTGTTGAAGCAATGCGGACACGCGGTCAGAATTTTTTTCACTTGATACCGACTCAGGGTGGCAATATTCTCCTGGGCGAGAAGCTGAAATAGATATTCATTGCCAATCCGCCGGGCCGGATCCCCCGTGCACCGCTCTTCATTCCCCAAAATGGCGAAATCCACCTCTGCCGCTTCCAGCACCTGCGCCATCGCCCGAGTGACCTGTTGTCCTCGCTCGTCAAAGGCACCTGCACAGCCGACCCAGTACAGCAGGTCGACTTCTTTGCGCTTCGCCGCCTCGTAAATCCGAAGTCCTTTGGCCCAATCGGTTCGTTCGGCGCTCACCCCTCGATACGGGTGTCCACGGGTCTCCAGGCTTCGAAGAGTCTCTTGCATCTGCTCAGGAAACCTTGCTTCTTCCATGACCAGGTACCGTCGCATGTCCAAGATCTTGGGAATGGGTTCGATGAGGACGGGACAGGCTTCGTGGCAGGCTCCGCACGTCGTGCACGACCAGAGAACGTCATCGGTGACCACTTCGCCCACCATGTGCCGTGAATCTTCGCCCCGATAGACCTTGTTTAAATGGTCCCGCAGGTCGAGGATAACTCCCTTGGGGGTAAGGGGCTTTCCCGTCGTCCACGCGGGACAGGAAGCCTGGCAGCGGCCGCATTCGGTACAGGAATAGAGATCCAAAAGCGCTTTCCGTGAAAAATCCCGGATTGTGGAGGCACCCAGCCGTTCTGCTTCGACCTCCAACGGATTCAAGACGCCTGAAGGCTCGAAGTTCCGAAGGAAGATGTTGGCAGGTGCGGCGAGGAGATGAAGGACGCCTGCATAGGGAATCGCTGCTACAAAGCCAAACGACAGTGCGGCGTGTACCCACCAGAGGACCTGGTGAAAGGCCCGCGCATACTCTATTCCGATGCCCCGGAAGAGGAGCGCCGCGATCCATCCGCCGGGGGAAAAGGCTCCCCAGGGGTCGTCGGTGGCCGCGATCCGGAGCCCCTCGACAAGGAATCCCGTCACACCGACTGCCAAAAACAAGAGGAGGAGCCAATTGAAACCGTCAACCCCCCGAGGCTCCGCAAGACGGGCAGGTGGGCGAAGGAATCGTCGGGCGAGAGCCATCAGCGCTCCGAGGACCGCCGCCACACCGAAAAGGTCCACCGTGAGCGACATAAAGTAGAGGTAGAAGGGACCCTCGAGGACGGGCAGGCCAAAGTAGTCCTGGAACGCGACGAGGGTGGTAGCAATAAAGAGGACGAGAAACCCCCAGGAGAGAGCGAGATGCATGAAGCCGGAATATTGCTCCTCTGCAATCCGCCGCTGCAAGAGGGCGTGGTCGGTCAAGGCCTTAAGACGCTGTTTGATATGACCGATGGGCATCCTCCCCTTGCCCAGGAGGAGGGCACCCCAAACTCGATAGCAACCGTAAAGGAAAATGAAGAGGAAAGGCAGGAACAGAATATAGTGCAGGAGGTGATTCGGAATGTTCCAGTAGATCTCCCGGGAGGGTACTTGGCCCATGCCTTATCCACCCATCAATTCCCGGCACTTCGCAATGAAGGGGGGAAGAACAACCTTGTAATCACCCACGATTCCTAAGTGGGCCACCTTGAAGATAGGAGCCTCTGAATCTGAATTGATGGCCACGATCGTCTTGGCGCCCGTGATCCCGGCTACATGTTGGGTGGCCCCAGAAATCCCCACGGCAATGTAGAGATCCGGGCTGACCGTTCTGCCAGTCTGCCCTACCTGCATAGAGGATGGGACCCAGCCGGCATCGGTGGCAGCACGAGACGCCCCCACAGCTCCTCTGAGAGTCTGTGCCAGCTGCGTCAAAAGGTTGAAGCCCTCGGGCCCGCCGAGTCCGCGGCCCCCCGATATGACCACCGAGGCATCCTCGAGCTTGACACCCGTGGTCTCTTCCTGGACCCGTTCCACAAGACGAGTTCGAGCCTGTGCAGCATCGAGGCTCGCCTCTACTGAAATCTCTTTCCCCTCCCTCTTACTGGAGGGTGTAGCCGGATCAAACGTTCGGGGTTTGAGGGTCACCACCACCGGAAAGAATTTCGGAACCATGACAGCCGTGGCCTTTCCTCCATAGGCATGGCGGGTAAAGCGAGGAATCCGTTCGGAATCCTGCACGGTGATGTCGATTACGTCCGTGATAATGCCCGCCCCCAGCCGATAGGCAAGACGCCCGGCGAGATCTCGCCCCAAGGAATCTCCCGGCAGAACCAGGACACGAGGTTGAGCCGTTTGAGCGATTCGCTCCAGGGCTAGCAAGTTCAAATCAGCCTGGTACTCTTGCAGGAGGGGATGATCCACCCGATAGACGACTTCGATCCCATAGCCGTAGAGAGAACTCGGATCCCCCTGGTCCATCAGACCGGCACATACAGGTTCTTGGAGCCCTTCGGCGAGTCTTTGAGCTCCTCCCAACAACTCAAGCGTAGAACGGGATGGGGCTTCATTTTCGACCTTGGCAAGTACAAAGATGCCGAGCATGACTCAAACCGCCTTTCGCTCTCGGAGCTTCGTCATCAGGGTCGCAACTTGCTCCTCTGGCTCCCCTTCCAGGAGCTCACAACGCGACTCCCGGGTAGGGACAGTGAGTTCCTGGACTTCAGTTCGGATGATCGCCTTCCCCACGCTTGAAGCCTCGAGGCCAAGATCGCTAGCGGACCATGTGGGAATGACTCTCCGGGAGGCAGTCATGATGTCTTTGACTTTTGGATACCTGGGGGTATTTGTCTCATCACTGAGGAAGGTCAGGAGCAAGGGTGGCGTGCCTTCCCAGATCTCGTACCCCTCCTCGACGACGCGATGGACCAGCACCCGCCCATCCTGTCTCTCAACCCGCGCCACAAAGGTCACACACGGGATTCCCAACGTTTCGGCCAGGATGGGGCCAACAATCCTGTCAGCCCAGTCCCCGGACTCACAGCCGCAGAGGACCAGGTCCGCATGACCGAGTTTCTGAATCCCTTTGGCCAACGCGGTGACAACACCGAAAGCATCCGACCCCTCAATGGCGGGGTCACTGATTAAGGCCGCTTCATCCGCGCCCATGGCCAGCCCTTTCCGGAGCGCGCTCACCGCCGAAGCCTGTCCGACACTCACCACCGACACATGACCGCCGGTTTGCTCCTTGAGCTTGAGCGCCACCTCCAGAGCGTTCTCATCGTACGGGCTAATGACCAGTGGATGGCCATTTGGCTGTTGCCGCTTTGATCCCGCATCAATCCGGAACTGACTGGCAGGAAGCTCCGGATCAATAATCTGCTTGAGACACAGCACGATGCGCATCAATTCCTCCCCGGAGCGTCTCGGTAAAGAAACACCCTCAACGCCAAGTGCTTGCTAGGAGATCTGAAATCGGTCGATCGGGAACAAAGATGCCGGAATGGGAGAGTAGATGTCAAGGGAGATTCTCCCGATTTGGAAAAGGACCGGTCTTGGCGAGGTTATTTAGTTTATCACGCTGGGTGAGTTCATAGCAACGGGCAAGCGGGGTGAAGGCGAGCCGCTCATCGAGTGATTTCTTCAAGGCTTGCTGCCAAAAAAGAACAGGGCCATGGAGTCCCATGGCCCTGTCCCAAACAGCCCGTACGGCGACTGAGGCGTCAACGACCCGGCTTGACGCCCAATGCCTTGACGGTTCTGACGTTCAAGTACTGGTCGACCGGCAAACCCTTCGCGCGCTGATACGCGTTCACGGCCTTCATGGTGTTCGTCCCAAGGACCCCGTCTATAGGACCAGGGTTGAAGCCGGCATGTTTCAATGCAGCCTGGAGCTCGCGGATCTTGCCGGGCGTGATGTTCGTCTCGCAGAGAATCTCGCGCCATGCTACTTGTTCTTCCGTCACCCTCATGTGCTTCGTAACGTTCACGTAGCCGCCCGGAATTTGAATCCGCTTTTCCCGGGCCGGCTCGACCAGCTTGGTGACGTTCACGGTCTTGAATTTTGCCGGGATCTTGATGGTGCGGGTCTGGGGTGGCGTCTTCATGACCCGCTTTTTCACGGTTTTGTACACCGCCGGGATTTCGACCGTCTTCGTGCTTGCCGGGGTCTTCAGAACCTGCTTGGTCACGGTCTTATAAACGGCTGGGATCTCGACCAGGCACAGGATCTCACCGGTGGCCTTATCGATCTTCTGGATGGGCCCGGTGCCCTTCTTCCATTCCGTGCGTGCCGGAGAAACGAGGATCCGCTCGGTAACCGTTTCGTAGACCGGTGGAGTGGTGACCAACTTGGTTGAGACAGGCCTGACGAGTATCCGCTCTTCCACCCATCCGTAGGTGGGGGGGATCACTTCGAGCCGCTCCGAAGCCTCTTCGACCAACACACGCTCGGTTACCGTCTCGTATTTCGCCGGAATTATCTCAATGCGCTCGGTCGCCTCGCGATTCATCAACCGCTCGGTTTTTGTTTCGTACTTCGGCGGGATGATGACCCGTGCGAAGCATTGACCAGGCTCGGCCTTCGGTGGCAGAAGGGTTTCGCCCTTCGCTGTCACCGTGGTTACGGACTGCTGACTCCTCATGTGCTCTTTGAGCTCCGCTTGCTGCTTCATTAAGGACGCTTCTCGCGCCCCCAGCTGGCTTTCCAGCTTCTGCAACGCCGCTTGTCGCTCGCCGAGCTTGGTTTCCCGCTTTTCCAGTTCTGCCGCCCGGCGTTCGAAGTCGATCGCGCCGGAATCAGCTCGAACAGGCGTTCTGGCACACCCCATTGCGACCAAAACGGCGGTCGCCAGGCCGGCACCCAGAATCGCTTTGCTCAAAATTTTCGTTTTCATCCTCGCCTCCAGTAATTGGTTCCATTAGGTGCTCTCGGGGTATCCTGTCCCGTCCGCACCTGAACACGCCAAACCCCACGGCTCTCAAACCACGTTCAACCCTCCATGCCATCCCCCATCTCGCGGACGGCCCGTCCACGGGCCACCCCCTCCCGTCTCGCTCCACCGTTGACCCGTACTCCCGGGCCCCTGCAACTCCCCGCCGACGCTAGTGCTCCACCATGGGTGGAAGTTCCTTTGCCTGCGTGACCCAGGCAGCCACAACCTGAGCGCTCGGCGGCTGCTTGCAGATTTGCTTCTGCTGATTGATCTCAGCCATCTTCGCAGCCAGGTTATCCGCGTTGCGGTTTCGAAACTCTCTTACCGTATCGACACCCGCGGACTCGAGCAGCTCCGCGTACTGGCGTGCGACCCCCTTGATTCGGAAGAGGTCTGCCATATTCACCCACTTCAAGATCAACGTCTCACTGAGGCCGGTCTTTTCGGAAAGCTCCTGACGTCCTTTCTTGGTCGCGCATGACTCCAACAACGCATCCGTCGTCGTGACCCCGGTGCTCCGCAACTTTTGGCCGTACGACGGTCCGATGCCCTCAATGTCCTCGATGGCCTTCGCCATATTTCTTCCTCCCGTGATTTTCGTGTTCTGTAACCGAGTCGCTAGTTCCCGAACAGCTTTTTTCCCATCTCACCTGCGTCCGGCAAGGCCCCCGTTGCTCCCTGGCCGCCGAGCAGCGAGAGTAATCCCGCCGCGCCTCCGCCCTTCGACTTCAGCAGTCCCAGCAAATCAGGCACGAAGCTCTGGAGGGCACCCGTCGCCTTGGCCTCGCCGATGCCGACCTTGCTGGCGAGCGCGCTCACGTTCAACTTGCCGAGCAGCGATCCCACGTTTCCGCCCTCGAGCAGCTCTCCGAGATTGAGACCCTCCGACTTCTGGAGCTCCGCGACCGTGGCCTGCGCGGCTTCGGGAACAAAGCGCTCCGCCTCCGCCGGACTGAGGCCGGCTTTCTCGGTGAGTCCCGAGATCAGCTGCGGGGCCTGTTCCTGAAGCATTGATGCAATGAAATCCATAGCATCCTCCTTTGGTTTCAGGTGGGTTTGTGCCGTCTCTCCCTTCATCTCAATGCAAGAATCAAGGGACATCACCTCCCTTCACGTGATCAGGCTCACTCGTCTCATTCTAAATCGATAATCGCGGGCACTGCCAAGCGGGCTTCGCGACTATTGGGAAATCGCCTCCTGAGTTCCTTCAGTGTGCCGAGCGCAAACGACTCCTCGCCAAGTTCTCTGTATGCGTAGCCCATTTTGAGATATGCGGCTGGAGCCTTTGCACTTCCAGGATATTTCTCGATCAGCAAATCGTACCGGCGGATCGCTTCAATGTAGGCCCCCTGACCATAGTATGTCTCCGCGAGCCAGAAATGGGCCCAATCTTCAAGCAGCGTCTTGGGAAAGAGGGTCACGGACATCCTAAAGCCCTGGATGGCGAGGTCATAGTTTCCCTCCATGAAGGAATTCAAGGCCCTTGTGTACAGGTGTTGCGGTACAGGGAAAGCCTCTTGCATCACAGACGGGCGTCGCGTGGCAACGGCAGCAGGCTGGGGTGAGGAAAGACCACTCCCGGAAGGAAGCGGGGGCTCTGCTTCGGCGGCCCCACCGCCGACGGCACCGCCGAGCACCGCAACCCCCGGTGTGCTTTCACAGCCGGCCATGGCCAGTAGCACCAGACACATCATCGCCAGTGATAGACGACTCATTTGGACCTGCTTTGTGTACGTTGCAGTCCCTACTATGCTGCCTTCAACTCCACCGTACAATGTGCGCAACGGACCGCCTTGATTGGAATGGTCGATACACAGAACGGACACTCCTTTGTTGTCGGTGCGGCTGGTGGAGCTTCCTCTTGCCGTTTGAGCTTGTTGAGATTCCGGATCACCATAAACACGGCAAACGCGACGATCACGAAGCTAATGATCGTATTCACGAACACCCCGTAGTTGATCGTGACCGCTCCCGCTCCCTTGGCATCCGCGAGGGCCGCGTACGGTCCGGGAGCACCGCCCGCTTTGAGCACGAGGAACAGGTTGGAGAAGTCTACGTTGCCCAAGAGCATGCCGACAGGAGGCATCAGAATATCGGAGACCAGGGACTGCACAATCGTCCCGAAGGCAGCCCCGATGATAATCCCCACAGCCATATCAACAACGTTACCCCGCATGGCAAATTCTTTGAACTCTTTCAACATCCTGAACCCTCCTGTTCCAACGCGAGACTGTGATTGGTCCTGCAACTGTATTTCCCATCTATTCGCAACTGAAATGCTCCCTACTATAAAAGGTGGACAGGCTGCCAGAGAACGTAGATATAAGTCGTGTTGGTACATGACGCCACAAAAAAACCCAAAATCGTTGAAGCAATGTAGTCCCGATGTCCGGTGGGATCAATCGGGCAATCCCTGAAATTGACGTTCGAAAAACCTCAAGAGGGGGTTGAAAACCTGACCCCGTATAGCAGCGTGTGGGCCGGGGGGTCGCAATTGATCAAGCAGTTACGTCCATTTCCGGGCTGAAATAGGTCTGGCCGCCGACCACCGTACGAATCGCGAAGCACAGTTCTGTGATGGAATCATCCTTCAGCAGGTAGCCCGTGGCCCCGGCACCGCGCATTGCCTCGACGAATCGCCTGTCAGCATGCAGGGAGAGGGCAAGCACCCTGACATCAGGGTGCGAAGCAACAATCTCGCGTGTCGCCTCGATCCCATCCACTTCGGGCATGATCACGTCCATGATCACGACATCCGGCTCCAATTCCCGGACCAGCTGAATCGCCACGCGGCCGTCTTCTGCCTCTCCCACCACGTTCAGGCCCGGCTCGTTATCCAGCAAGGTCTTTACATACTGGCGGAACTTCGTGTTGTCGTCAGCCAGGACGAGTCTTGTGATATTTCGCGGTTCCAGATGAACTTCCTTTCGCTGGGTGCATGACTCCCCCGTCTCGCGCCAGGACACACACCATGCTTCGACCCGTGGTCTTGCGGCATCGGCTTGAGCCGGGTTTGCCTGTTGTCGACCATATCCCTAGTCTAGGAATAACGACCCTGACCTGGGAAGACAATCGGGGGATTCCTGAATCTGGGGTTTTAAAAACCTGATTCTGAGACCGCGGGCGTAACCTGGGACGAGGACCAAGTGTCACGGTCTCAGAACGAGGGGAGCGAAAAAGCGGCGTGGGGGAAAACGCACGGGAGGATGAGAAAAAGTCTTATTTCAACCAACGCGGCCGGGGGCGGCTCACGTCGGTGGAGGGCCCTCGATGGTGGTCAATCCATGTCTGACCGCATACTTGGTGAGCCCGGCGACGCTGTCGATATTCAGCTTCCTCATGGTGCGTTGCCGGTGCGTCTCGATGGTCTTTACGCTCACGTGAAGTCGGGCGGCAATCAGTTTGGCGGAATAGCCTTCGGCGAGAAGCTGAAGCACCTCACGCTCTCGACCCGTCAGGAGGGAGAAAGGCGAGGAATGACCTTCAGGCCGGTATGCCCGGTAGCTTTGCACCACGGTGCCGGCGATGGCGGGAGAAAGGTACGTCTGGTTTGCCATCACGGCGCGGATGGCCCTGAGCAGCTCGTCCAAGGCGCACTCCTTGATCAAATACCCCGAGGCGCCCCCGTCGAGCACCGCCGCCACAAACCGCTCTTCGGAATGCATGGACAGACAGAGCACCTTCACCCCAGGCAATTTGCTGGTGATCTGGCGAGTCGCCTCTATACCATTCATCCCGGGCATCGACACGTCCATGACGACCACGTGAGGCCTCGTTTCATGGGCGACCCGCAAGGCCTCCAGGCCGTCCTTCGCCTCACTGATCACCTCAAGGTCAGGTTCCTTTTCTAGCATGGCGCGGAGCCCACCCCGGAACATCGTATGGTCATCGGCCAGAACAATACGGATGTGCATGCTTTGTCCCCCTCATTCCAGACGAGTCACGGGCCGTCGCCAGCGGCGAAAGAGCAGATGCGGAAGTGCCGATCGTTTAGTGAAGAGGCGCGACCACGACAACCCGAGTCCCTCGACCGGGACCGCTTTCGACCTCGAGCCGCCCCCCGATATGCTTCAATTGTTCTTGAATGCTAAAGAGGCCAAAACCACCGGTCGAACTGAAACCTTGACCGACCCCGGAGGCGTCGAACCCAACCCCATCATCTCTAACGCTGATGTGTATCTCATCGCCAACCCGACCTACCGCTATTTTCACCTCGCGCGCTTGGGCGTGTTTCCCGATGTTCCGAATCAGTTCACGTACGATCCGATAGAGAACGACGCGCGTCTGATCAGGTAACGGCTTCGGATGTTTGTCACCTTCAAAATAGCACCGAATGCCGCTCTGCCTTTCTAACCGCTCACCGAGGTGCTGGAGCGCAGCCTCCAGCCCCAGTGTGTAAAGGACAGGGGAACTCAGTTCGAACGTGAGCGAGCGCATGCTCTGCATCGTTTGATCGATAAGTTCGTGGATTTCTTTGATAAGCTGAGCACTTCTTACGGAAGGGTCCGATTTCTGCAACGTACTCAGTTTAACCTTCACCAGCGCCAGCGTCTGCCCGACATCATCATGCAGACCAATGGAGATTCGTCGGCGCTCTTGCTCTTCGGCCAAGGACAACTCCGCCGCTAGATTCTGGAGTTGCGCTTGATAATCAAGAATCTGTTGCTCGGCCTTCTTGCGCTCGGTGATGTCACGGATAGTGCTCGAAACGAGGATTCCTTCTGCGGTCTCAAGCGGGCTGAGACTGATCTCGACCGGAAACTCGCTGCCATCCTTGCGCAGACCGTAAATGTTGAGACCAATACCCATAGGTCGCGTATGAGGTTTGCCGAAGTAGCTCACACGGTGTCGAGCATGATCGCTACAGAAGCGTCCAGGCACCAACATCTCGACGGGTTCTCCGAGCAATTCCTCCCGCGAGTAGCCGAACAGCTTCTCCGCCTGCGTGTTTACCAACAAAATCTTCCCGTCCTCGTTGACAATGACCATCGCATCCGGCGCAGACTCCAAGAGCCCCCGAAACTCCTCCGCCGTCATCTTAATCCTGGTAACGTCTTCGTGCATGACCATCACCTGATTCGGCCCGCCGCGCGCAAAGCGGCTTACGAAAACGTTTGGCCTCAGGACAGAGGCTATGGGTCCGTTCTCGGCTGATACGAAGCGGTGATGCTCGTAAAGGGGATATGCTCGCCTCATATAGAGACGCCCTCCGGGTCCGTTTTATTCTGGGGAGGCTTTTTTTTTGGTGCGCCGTCGGATGTGCCGGAGGTGGGCTCGGGGCTATCCTTGCCCCGGGTTCATCGCTGTGTCTCTTGACGGGACCTGACGAATGGCGGGCGTCGCGGCCCCGCACCGGTCAGTCCGAGGGCGGACATTTCAGGCGTCGCCGTGACCACCGCTGTCCCCATGATGTCCCTTGCCAGGATGGCACCCTTCCTCCCCTTCTCTTCCCGAAGAAAGTAAACACCCGACCTGCAATAGATATGAAAACGCCCTCCCGGGCCGCGCTCCGAGAAGGCGTCTGAGTGTTTGTTGTCCCGTCGATTGTTGCAGCGATCGTCTTTCACCTCCGCGACGACACGCAGCATCACGTCAAAGCCCTGCTAACGTGACGAATATTCAGGTTTTCGTCTGTCTATGAGTCTTTAGCTAAAGACCATACCCCAGGCCAAGTGAAAAATGCGCTTGTCGCAAGCAAGGCATCTGGGGGCCCCAGAGACGGGGTCGAAAGGAAGTTTACCCTTGTTATCAACACATCGGGACGTGAGAAGGGAACGTGTTTTCGGTCAAGACCCCACGGGACATTCATTCCTGGAGAAGGAACCGAATTACTTTCCACCAGCGATAGCAGGGACGATTGAAACCTGATCTCCCGCCTTGAGCGGGGTCGCGGTCCCTTGGAGGAAACGGATATCTTCGTCATTGACGTAAATATTAATGAAGCGGCGAACCTCTTGCCCGTCACAGAGGCGTTCTTTCAATCCCTTGAATTGTCCCTCTAGGTTTTCGAGGAGTTCCTGGACGGACCTCCCCTCCCCCTGAACCTCGGCCTGTCCTTGGGTCAGGTTTCGGAGGGGCGTTGGAATGCGGACGAGGACGCTCATGGTTTCCTCCATAGACTATTCTGGACGACTGTTTGAAGCTCTGGACGCAACATTGGTCCCGAGGGCCGGCCGCTCCGCGATCACCTCGTCAAACGATTTTAAGGTTGGTTTAATGGAAACGGTGGGCTTGAGAACGTTAAAAACTACTTCCTGCGTTTTCAGTCCATTTCCAGTGATGGAAAGCACTAGGCTTTCATCACGCGGAATGACTCCTTCTTCAATAAGCCGCTTGGCGGCTGCCACGGTGACCCCACCCGCGGTCTCCGTAAAGATGCCCTCGGTCGCTGCAAGGAGGGTCATCCCGGCAATGATCTCTTCGTCGTCGGCTTCTGCAGCATACCCTTTACTCTCCTCAACTGCTTTGAAGGCATAGTACCCGTCCGCCGGGTTGCCGATGGCCAGGGATTTACAGATTGTGTCAGGGCGCACTGGCCGAATCGTGTCACACCGGTTGCGAACGGCCGTAACAATGGGGCTACATCCTGCCGCCTGTGCCACGTGCATCTGGGTGTGACAGTCCGGGATCAGTCCTAACTGGCAAAACTCTTTGAGTCCCTTCCAGATCTTCGTGACGAGCGACCCACCGGCCGCGGGTACGACAATGTGTCGGGGCGTCCGCCATCCCAGCTGCTCGACAATCTCGTACCCAAAGGTTTTCGACCCCTCTGCATAGTACGGTCGGATATTGATGTTGACAAACGCCCAGCCGTATTTGTCCGCCACCTCGCTGCACAAGCGGTTAACCTCATCGTAGTTTCCATCGACCGCTACGAGAATCGGGTCGTAGATTAAGGTCCCGACGATCTTTCCCTGCTCCAGGTCAGCCGGGACAAAGATGAAGCTTTCGAGACCCGCCTCGGCCGCATGGGCGGCGACGGAGTTAGCCAAGTTCCCCGTGGACGCGCATGCAGCAACCGAGAAGCCAAACTCCATCGCTTTAGTCACAGCAACCGAGACAACCCGATCCTTGAACGAAAGGGACGGGTGGCAAACCGCATCATTTTTAATATACAGTTCCTTGACCCCCAACGCCTCGCCGAGGTTGCTCGCCCGGATCAGAGGGGTCATGCCACAGTGGCGGCCCACTGGGACCTCCTGATCAATGGGGAGCAAGTCACGATACCGCCAGACGCTGTACGGGCCGGTCTCAATTCGCTTTCGATTGACTACCTTCTGCAGAGCGGCGTAATCGTAGTCGACCTCGAGCGGTCCAAAGCAGAACTCACAAACATGGAGCGGCGCGGCCGGATAGGGCCGACCACACTCCCGGCACTTTAATCCCTTGATTTTCGCCATCGACCCCTCCTGAACCTGTCCCCGCCGGACAGATCGGCATCCGTCACGGATTTTCCCGAACCTCTTCGACCGTGATCCCGAGACGCATGAGGGTACTCATGCACTTGTCTAGGTCCTCTTCCCGTCCTTGGAAATCCAAGAGTACCTCACCCGTCGTGTCGGTGACCCGAGCCTTTCGGATATTCGGAACCAGGTTGTACTCCTTCGAAACCCGGTGGATCACCGGCTCCTTAATGAGGTGGAGAGGATACGTTAAAGATAACCGCCGTGTCGCCATTACCGTTCACCACTCCACAAAAAACCCCTTCTCCTTATGAGAAGGGGTTTGCATGACCTCTGCGCATCCACCCTCTCATCTCTCACCCCGACGCGCGAGATCGGAGTGCAGGAGTTGGCACTTCTCCCCGCCGAGTTCGTCGACGGGGCCGTTGCCGCGGCTTCGTCGGGCCAGTCCCTCAGCCGCTCTTGATGAGAAGTGAAATCCGATTCAATTATTTTCTTATGACACCAGATGGTTCCTGATCTGTCAAGGAAAAAACGTCACTGGACGACATCCTGCTCGATGGGGGCAACGATCACCCCCTGCTCTTCCAACCATCGTATGCCTTTCTCAAGCTGCTCCCCATCTCCTTCCAACTCGGCCATGAGCCAACCAAGTCCTTCGGTGTAATCCGCCTGACGGATGTTGAAAACGAGATCGAATCGCTCAGAGACCCGCCACAGGAGTGGCTCATCCTTCAGCCGTCCGGGAAAACTGAGATGTACCCGCCTCTTCGCCACCGCTCCCTCCAGACTCGATGTGGCGGATTCATTGTACTGAAAGTTTTCTCTTGCGACAACCCCGGACTGGTTTTTCGTCGTCGATGCCACATCGAGCATACCTTTGCGTCCGGCCAGTCAGCATCCTCTGGTCAGACACAATCTCGATAAATGTCGGCCTCTTCAACGAGAACTCCCGCCATCTCAAGGTAGGAGAGCATTCGGTCACCTTCGGCCCCTCAGTCCTCTGGCAGCTTGGCGAGGACAGGCTGCTGCTCGCGAGTTCGCATCGCAATATTCTTGCACAGGGGGCTTTCCTCAAACCAGCGCAGATGGTGCCGAAGCTTTACGACCTCGCCGACGACGATAACGGCGGGCGGCCGTAGCCCCCTCGCCTTGTCCCGGATATCCTGCAGAGTTCCCGTGACGGTCTTCTGCCGGTGCAGGGTCCCCCATTGGATGACCGCCACTGGAGTCTCTGGCGCGCGTCCCTCCTCGACAAGCCGGGCCACAATCTGGGGCAGTCGACTGACTCCCATGAGAAAGACCACCGTTCCCATGCCGGCAACGGCCTTCCAGTCAATACCTGAAGTCTCCTTCGTCGGGTTCTCCTGTCCGGTTACAAGTGCCACAGTGGAGGCCAGGCGGCGATGCGAAAGGGGAATCCCGGCGTAACTGGGGACCGCGATGGCCGATGTCACCCCCGGCACCACCTCAAAGGAAATCCCCGCCTCAACCAACGCCTCAACCTCCTCGGCCCCGCGGCTGAATATAAACGGGTCCCCCCCTTTGAGACGGACGACCACCTCGCCCTCGCGGGCCCGCTCGATCATGAGGGTGTTAATCTCCAGCTGAGACAGCCTCTGCTTCGCTCCCGGCTTCCCCACGTGGATTCGTTCGGCCCGGGGGTGGCTGTGTGTAAGAAGACACTCGTTCACGAGATAATCATAGATGACCACGTCCGCTTTTTCGAGGCAGTCCTTTCCCTTCAGAGTCAGGAGGCCGGGGTCGCCTGGTCCCGCCCCGACGAGATAGACCCGTCCTCGGCGGTCCGATGTGCGGAGTCCCTCTTCCCCTCCATGCAACAATCCACTTTCGGGGACCCGCACCCCGGTTGGTCTGCCATTGTCCATTGAAGTACCGGTCCTCATTCGGCAGGGCACACTCAAACCATTTCCTGTGTGGAGATCTTCCTGGCTCAGTGCCTTCTGACTGAACCAACCCGAGAGGTATCGGACAATATTGTTACACAGCCGGGCGAGCTTCGGACGCTTGAGCCTCGCCACCAGGCCGGTGAATTTACCGAGCACAAATCCGATCATCGCGACTTCCCCCCTCAGATCCTTCCCGCATTCCCGGCCACTGCCCTGCCAACGGACGAATCAGATGCTGTCCCAAGCCGCCCGAGGTGGGAAGTGAGGCCGTCAGATCCGGTATTGATCGGTATTGGCCCACTGAAGAAGGACCTCAGCTACCTCGCGCCGGGAGTACTCCGGTGGCGGAAGCTCCACCCGATGAAGCATTTCCCGGACCTTTGTCCCGGACAGGCTTACCCGCTCTTCCGGTCCGTGCGGACAGGTCTTCGTCGTTGCCATTCCCTGGCAGCATCGGCAATAAAAAGCGTTGTCAAAAAAGAGGGGTGTAATGCCGAGCTCTGCGCTAGAGAAGGCCTGAAAGATCGTGTGGGCGTCGAACGTGCCGTAATAATTCCCAACCCCGGCATGATCTCGGCCGACGATGAAATGCGTACACCCGTAGTTCTTCCTGATGAGGGCGTGGAAGATGGCCTCCCGTGGCCCGGCGTAGCGCATGGCCGCCGAGAGGACGGCCAGGATCACACGATCTTTGGGATAATAGCCTTCCAAGAGCGCCTGGTAGCACCGCATCCGCGTTTCCGGTGGGATGTCATCCTGTTTGGTCTCACCCACTAACGGATGGAGAAGGAGCCCATCCATCATCTCCAAAGCACATTTCTGAATGTATTCGTGGGCGCGGTGGACCGGGTTTCGGGTCTGAAAACCTACGACGGTCCTCCAGCTTCTATCGGCGAAGGCCTGTCGGGCCTCTTCGGGGGTAAGATGATACGGATGAAAGGCCTGATGGTCAGGAAGCTCCAAAAGTTGGATCGGACCTGCCAAGAGGACCTCCCCCTGCGCGTACAGGGCCTGAACTCCAGGGTGGAGATCCTCGGTAGTTCGATAGACCTCCCGGGCCTCCCGCTCCTTATCGTAACGAAACTTCTCATGAAGTTTCATCACGCCTCGGAGATCCCCCTGCTCATCCATCAGAGCAAGTTCCTCACCCATTTGGAGCGCACTAGCCTTGCTCTCCGCTACTGCCAACGTGACAGGGATAGACCATGGGAGGCCACTGGCCAAATGCATCTCCTCCACTACTCGTTCGTAATCGGCCTGCCCCATGAACCCTTCAAGGGGACTCAAAGCTCCGATCCCGATCAAATCCAGGTCCGAGAGCTGTCGCCGATTGAGGTGGATCTCCTTGAGGATTTTCCCCCGGTGGCGCGTCTCGTCGCGCTCTTCCGGTGGCACCAGACGGTTGACCAGTTTCCCTCCATGCGGTGCGATGGCGCTCATCCGACTTTGAGTCTCCTCATATACTGAATCGGCCCGTCTTCACCGGGGTGACGTGCAAACCGCACTCCTTACTCTCTGGAAGTTCCCACCACCACCGTCCGGCCCGAATATCCTCCCCCGGCTTGATCGCACGCGTGCACGGGGCACATCCGATGCTCGGATACCCTAGATCGTGAAGGGCGTTGTAGGGTACATCATGAGTGCGGATGTAGTTCCAGACCTGCTCTTCCGACCACTCGGCCAAGGGATTGAGCTTGACAATGCCTCCATGACTCTCATCCAGTTCGACCTTGGCCATGGCACTCCGGGTGACTGCCTGTTGCCGGCGGAGTCCAGTGAGCCACGCATCGAGACCGCTCAGGGCCCGCGCAAGTGGTTCCACCTTGCGAATCCCACAGCAAAACTTCCGCTCCTCCACGCTCCGCCGAAAGGAGTAAAATCCCTTCTCTCGCTCGAGGGCCTCCACGGATACCCGATTCGGAAAATAGCTCTCGATCACAATGCCGTACTTTTCCCGGACCCGCTCAATAGTTACATACGTCTCTTCGTGGAGCCGACCAGTATCCAGAGTGAATACCCGTACCCTGGAATTTATCTTCCAGGCGAGGTCCAGAATGACCATGTCTTCCGCCTGGAGGCTGGACGCTAAGGCGATGCGGGGATGAAACTGCTCGAGGGCCCAATGGATTACCGCCCCGGGTTCTTCCCCTTGAAACCGAATGGCCAGTTCACCCACCGCTCCCTCATCCAGTCGATTCTTCGCTTTCACGGATATCCCCCTTCGTTTCGGCAGGCTCTCATAGCAGATTATCCATGTCCATCGACAATTGACTCAGGCTGAATCCTAGCGAGGGCCCCTTTTCTCGTGTGGCACTCCTCCTGTGCCAGAAAGTCAGCCGTCGACCTCAACATCGGACCCAACCTGTAGACATCCGGCATCACATCAACGGTAACCTCGTTTTCTTCAATGGCCCGGCGGGTTGGCGGTCCAACGGCAACGACCAATACCTCCTCATTCAGGGAACGGCGAAGACCCGCATCCAGGCTATGGGCTTCTGCGAATCGGAAGAGGTTTCTCGCCGACGGAGGGCTGGTGAAGGTAATGATGTGGATGTTTCCGTTGACCAGATCATCGATGAGTTGCAGGATCTTTTGGTCCTCGGGGGGTATAGACTTGAACCCCACTGCCGCAAGGACTTCGGCTCCCCTCCTCTCAAGCGCTAATGAATACTGATACGCCATCGCCTCAAAGACGCTTGCCCCACCCCTTTCCAGTGTCTCTCGGAGGATTGGATGGGGCTCGCCATACCACAGGATGGCGACACGTTTGCCATTAAGGTCGAATTTGGCCATCTCCGTAGCGATCCCCTCCGAGGTATTGTCGGGGGGCACGAGGTGCACCCCGACACCGTATCGCTCCAAAAGCTTTTGCGGCTTGTGGCTTCGTGCGACGACATAGGTGCTGCTCAATACGTCAAGCAATTCTGCTTCTAACCCCAGCTTCTGAGCCGTCGACACCAACCGATAGACTCCTGGACCCGTCGTGAAGACCGCATAATCAAATTCTCTGCCGACAATCCTATTGACCAATCCTTCCGTTTGAAGGTCCGCATCCTCCTGGACTTCAATGCCCACCGTTGGGGCTACGTAGGGGACCCCCCCGAGCTTCGAGATCAGCTCGGCCTGCTCGGATGCTCTCCTGCTCCCGGTCACCGCGACAGTGAGACCTTTGAGGCCCATCACGACTCCCGTACCTTCCGCTTCGCTCACCGGTGGAAACTCGATGTGGAGACGTCGATCCGCATTACAAGAGATACTTCGCAACGGTCAGCATCCCCGCCAGGCCGACCACACCACCGAGGAATTTTTGCATTCCGACGGGCGAAAGCTTGTTCGAGCTCCGGACCCCGAGATACACCCCCGCGCCCCCAGCGAGCAGAAGTGGCAGAAAGATCCCACCAGGGGGGAGGCCAGTCTGAAAAACATATGAGCCAGTGGCCACTAAGGCCACGAAAGATCGGCCGAACAGGGAAGAGCCGACCACGGTATGGGCCGGAATGCCTGTCCACATGAGCAGTGCGACGCCAATCGTTCCCCAACCTGCACCAATTGCTCCGGCGGAAATCCCCGCAACCACGCCAATTCCAAAAATGGTCGCCCGTCTTTCCTGCCATTTCGGGACCTTGTGGCCAAGGTGCCGCGCACTGCCACCATTGCGCCTCGGAAGCAAAAGAAACCCTATGATCAAGGTCGTCACGCCAATAAAAAGCCGAAGGGTCTGGGTCGGAAGTGTGGGACTCAGGAAACTTCCCAAGAAGGCCCCTGCCACACCCCCAAGTACGAGCGGGACGAGGGGAGCCACCCGCGAACGGTCATGCTGCCAGTGGGTCAGGCCGCCCAAAAGGCTCAGAAAAATAGAAGCGGCCAGACTAGAGCTAATTGCGGCTAACGGCTCAATCCCGATCAGAACCAACAGCGGAACACTCAGGGCTCCCCACGCTGCAGCAGAGATACCCGTGACCCAGCCGGAGGTAATTCCCACGCAGACAATCGCCGGAAGGAAAGCCATCATCAGCAAAACCTATTCGGGAAGAACAGAGGCCATCAGCGACTGATCCGATGACCTACCGTCCTCTGGTAAGCTACGCCGCACACTCACCGACCCCGACCTTGAGTTCAAAGAACTCTTCCGCGCCCCAATCCCGAAACCCGTCTGGGGCTTCTTCATAGCTGGGAAGCTGAGTGAACTCCGCCAGGCTTTGCGCCACTCGGTCTGGTCCGAAGCGCTCTACAAACGGAAAGAGGGCCTCACCGTTGGTCCGCTGTGCCTTGTAGATTTTGAGCAGCCTGTCGACGGCCGCTGGAATATTCTTCGACGGGACCCGAAGAATCGGCGTGCCGAATCGGGCAGTCCCATCCCCCCATACGCCTCCGAGGAGCATCTGGTAGGTCGGGGCCTGGCGCCCATCGAACTTTCTGGACCCGCCGTAAAACCCGATCGTGGCGATGTGGTGTTGACCGCAAGAGTTCGGGCAGCCCGAGATCTTGATCCGTCCACCCACCTCCTCCGCCAGATCCGGGTGCTTTTCCTCCAGCATCCTGCTGATCGCGAGCGCAAGCCCCTTTGACGAGGTAATCCCGAGCTGGCAGGTGTCGGCACCGGGACACGCAGTGACGTCGATAAGCCGCTCGGCCCCGGGCTGGGCCAAGTCGGCACGGCGAAGCACCCGGTACAGAGCGACTAGGGCCCCCTCCGGCACCCATCGGAGGATAAAATTCTGTTGGTTTGTACTCCGCACGGTGCCGTCACCAAACTCCCTTGCACAGAAGGCCAGGAGCCGAAGCTGGAGCGCGGTGATGTCGCCCAGCTCCACACGGGTCGTCACCATGACGTAGCCGGGCTGTTTCTGTGGCCGGACATTACTCCGCCGCCACGACTCGAAGGCAGGGTCTTGCAGATCTCGAAAGGCTAAGGGTGCCCGCTTCCGCGGGGGCGGTATCTCCTCGCGGACTACGACGGAGGGAATCTGTCCGGCCATGGTGGACTTGAGACCGGTTCGCTCTTTCAGGACCAGGCGCCGGAATTTTTCTAGGCCAAATTCCTGGAGGACGAATTTCATCCGTGCCCTGCTCCGGTTCTCGCGGTTGCCGAATCGGTCAAAGATCCGGACGATGGCGGCCACCGTGGCCATCAACTCGTGCGCGGGAGTAAACTCTTCCAGGAGCTGGGCCTCGTTAGGTACCGGTCCGAGTCCTCCAGCCACCACCAGGCGAAAGCCCCGGTGGGCTACTCCGTTCTCACGATGAAGAACAGCCCGCGCCCCGATGTCGTGGATCGCCGTCACCCCCTCGTCATCCGGACATCCGGAAAAGGCAATCTTAAATTTTCGGGGAAGATTCTGGTTCATAGGGTTTCGCAAGAGGAAGCGGGCCACCGCCTCGGCGTAGGGAGTGACGTCGAAGATCTCCCGGGGGCAGACGCCAGAGCAAGCCCCCGCCGTGACGTTGCGAACGGTGTTCCCGCAGGCCTCCCGCGTGGTCAGCCCGACCCGCGCCAAGTCGCTCATGAACTCGGTGGCCTCTGCCAGCTTGACGAAGTGGAACTGGATGTTCTGACGGGTCGTGACATGCCCTAACCCTCGCGGCGTCCGCTTGGCCAAGTCTGCGAGCGCCTCCAGTTGCTCCGCAGTCAGCCCACCCCAGGGTATCTTGATCCGGAACATCTGGAATTCCTGTTGACGCTGACCGTAGACGCCATGCTGAAGGCGAAAGCGCTTGAACTCGCCCTCCGATATCTCCTTTCGCCAAAAGCGCTGCACGAAATCGTCAAAGGTGTCGATCTCCTCTTGCTCGGCGTATGAGGGACGGACAGCCAGCGGTTTTTCATCCAGGCCGATGGTCGCTTTTTTCGCGTCCAGAACATCCAACGGTTGCATTGTGTGTCCTCCCTCTCGGTCCCTGTTTATTCCCACCGAGGGCTCGCAGCAAGGTGTATTAGACCTCACCCGGTAGGAAGAAAGATCTCCTGGGCGCGCCGTCCCTTGAGCTTCTCGATCAGGACACGCACCGCCTCTTCAACACTTGCTCCGTAGACCGTTAACTCAGGTCTTGCCACTTGCACGGGGTGGTCCGGGCGGGCCACGCACCGTTTCGCGGGCTCTGGTACTTCCCCAAGAGTCTCCTCGACCAAGAGGTCAAGGACACCCAAGGCGCATGTCACGGCGCGGAGATACCGGAACCGATGAACCCGCATAAGGCGCTCGCCCGGCTGCAGCAAATCGTACTGCGGGGCCTCGGGGCCGACCGGAGTCTCAGTTATCACGCCCTCGCTGCTCCGCCCAGACTCTACCGGATGTCCTTCCGCCTCCCACTGCTCAATTCCACCCTCAAGGTTGTACACCTCATCAAGCCCGATCGCCGCGGCCGCCTCACAGGCGACGGCGCTCCTGATCCCCTCGGAACAGACGAACAGAACCGGCCCTTCCTTGAGGATGTCCCGTGGTGCACTCAAGAGCGTCCCCAAGGGGACGAGGGCCGAGTCCGGGATCCGGACCTCGGCGTACTCCTGTGGCTCCCGAACATCTACAACTCGTACTCCCTTTTCGACCAAGGTCCGTGCCTCTGCCGGCTCAATCCGAAAAAAGGGTTCATCCGACCGCGGCTGTGTCACGTCTCACTCTCCTTATTTTTCAATCGGCACGTTCACCAAGCTGCCATACTCGGTCCAGGAGCCGTCGTAATTCAACACCCTGGGATAGCCCAGTAGATACTTCAGCACAAACCACGTGTGTGACGAACGCTCCCCGATCCGACAGTAGGCGATGATCTCTTTGTCCGGCACAATCCCCTTGCTTTGATACAGCTGCGTTAGCTCCTCCGCGCTCTTGAACGTCCCATCCTCCCGCACCGCCTGGCTCCAGGGAATATTCGCCGCGCCCGGGATGTGCCCCCCCCGCTGCGCCCCCTCCTGGGGCAGATGCTCCGGCGCCAAGATCTCGCCGCTGAACTCTTTCGGCGAGCGGACATCCACCAGCGCCAGCCGCGCTTTCCCTACCGAGTCGATCACCTGACTCCGCATGACCCGGATGCTCTTCTCCGGCCCCTTGGCCCGGTAGGTCGTCGCCGGGTACGCTGGGAGCTCTTTCGTCATCGGGCGCCCCTCGGCAATCCATTTGGCCCGGCCCCCGTTCATGACCCGCGCATCCACATGCCCGTAATACTTCAGATGCCAGAAGGCATAGGTGGCAAACCAGTTATTGTTGTCCCCGTACAGGATCACCGTCGTGTCATTGGCGATCCCCGACCGGCTGAGCAGCTGCTCCATCGTTTCGCGACGCAGGATGTCCCGTTCCAGCTGCTCTTCCAGATCCGTCTTCCAATTCCAGCCGATGGCCCCGGGGATATGGCCTTCCCCATACGCCGCCGTGTCGACGTCCACCTCGACTAGCCGGAGCTTGGGATCTTTCAGATGGTCTGCCACCCACTGGGTTTCCACAAGCACCTCGGGATGTGCGTAATTAGCCATGACTTGCCTCCTTTTGTAGTTGACAGGACTAAGTTGATTCGACCATTAATTCGATAAACCCGATTGAGTTACTCGGGAATTGCCAACACAAAAAAACCCTACCTGACAATCACCTCCTCCTCTGTGATCTCACCATCGGTAATCCGAAACGCCCGGATGCTTGGTGCCTCCGGTTTCTTAAGGGAAACGATGAAGTACAACGCCTCAGGATAAAACGCCAACTCGACATCGGTTTTGGATGGATACGCCTCCGTGTGAGTATGGGAGTGGTAGATCCCAAGGAGCTCCCACTCCTTCTCATCCAGCTCCCGCATGATCCGGATCTGGTCTTTCGGATCCACGTAGTATCGGTACGGACTTTTCTCGGAACTGTCGCATCGATACAGCTGCAAAATCTTTCCGGCCTTCCCAGCCAGAAGGCCACAACATTCGTTGGGGGCCTCACTTCGGGCGTGATCGATGATCTCCTCCGCATATCGTTTGGCCAGCTCAAACATCTCCCCTCGCGACTCTCCCCGCTCGTCTGTCAACACTACCACCAGACGTGGCTATAGACATCTTCTCCAAGATCGGGCAGCTCTTTTGCCCAGACTCCCAGACTGACATACTTCCAGCCGCCATCCGCCAGAAGGCAGACAATGTTTCCCTTGTCCATCTTGTGAGCTGTCCGGATGGCACAATGAAGGACCGCCCCCGAAGAAACCCCCGCGAAAATGCCTTCCTTGATCGTCAGATCCCGGGTTAACGCGAAGGCGCAGCGGGAATCGACAAGGGTCTTTCCGTCAAGGAGACTCAAATCCAATATCGGAGGAATGAACCCCTCGTCCAAGCTGCGGAGCCCCTGAACGAGATCGCCAGGATGGGGCTCCGCGGCTATGACCTGCGTCTTGGGATTCACCTCCTTGAGCCGGCGTCCCACGCCCATAAGTGTCCCCCCAGTCCCAAGCCCCGCCACGAAGACATCCACCTCGGGAAGCGCTTCGAGGATCTCTCTACCAGTCGTCTCATAGTGCGCTCGGGGATTGGCTTCATTGCCGTACTGGTACGGCATATACCAATCCGGATTCTCGGCGGCCAGCTTCCCAGCCAGCTCGATGGCCCCGTTGGTGCCCCGACGGGGATCGGAGTAAATGACCTCCGTCCCATAGAGCTCCAAAAGTTGCCGACGCTCGACGGTGATGTTTTCCGGAACCACCACTTTGACCTTATAACCCTTCCGCCGGCCGATCAGGGCGAGTGAAATCCCGGTATTGCCGCTGGTCGGCTCAAGGATCGTCTTGCCCGGGCCCAGTTCCCCTCTCTGCTCTGCGTCCTCGATCATGTATTTGGCAATCCGGTCCTTCAGGCTTCCCGTCGGGTTGTAGAATTCGAGCTTACAGAAGATCCGGACCGACGGCTTGGGGCTGATCCGGGGAACCTCCACCAAAGGGGTGTTTCCGATGGCGTCGACGATATCGGCCGCGCTATGCGGCTTTGCGGCCTTCTCGCGCCCGCGGATCACTTTCTTCTTAGCTATCAAGGCGGCCTCCCCCTGCGACAGCGGGAAAAATGGAGATGACGTCGCCTTCCCGCACTTTCGTATCCAAGTATTCGAGATACCGAATGTCTTCCTCGTTACGATAGATATTCACAAACCGATGAAGTCCTTTGCCGTCCAGCAACCGCTCCCGGAAGCCTGGATACGTTCGGTCCAGGCTGTCCAGCACCTCCTGGACCGTTCGTCCCTCCGCGATCACCGTCTTTGCCCCGCCGGTGTGCTTTCGGAAGATCTGCGGAACTTGCACCTGAACGCTCATCTTCCTCCCTGTCCCTCGAAATCTGCCTCTAACCCTCAACACGGCTCCTGCACACGAAATTCCTCACAAAAGTCAACAAAGTCAACGAGGTACCGAATCATCCCCCGCTCTAAGGCTGCACGGCCAACCCGGAGAGCGGTGGTCGAATTGTGGTGTTCCGGTGACGTCGAAAGCAAAATCCCAAGTCTCATGGCCTAATCCCGTTCACGGTTCACCGTTCACAGTTCACGGTCAACCCCGGCCTTTGTCTTTCTCTATCCGTGAACCGTGAACCATGAACTGTGAACCCTCGTTAGCTGACCGGTTGCGTGTGAGGAACGCCGCAGAATTCGTGGTAGTCGATCAGCTCCGTGATCGTCGGCTGATCGCCACACACCGGACATTCAGGGTCTCGCCGAATCTTGACCTGACGAAACTCTAATGTCAGCGCATCAAAAAAAAGCAGGCGGTTCACCAGGGGGTCCCCCGTACTGAGGATGAGCTTAATCGCCTCCAGGGCCTGGAGGCTTCCGATGATCCCGCAGAGAACTCCTAAGACTCCCGCCTCCGCACAGCTCGGAACGAGGCCGGGTGGGGGTGGAGCAGGATAGAGGCAGCGGTAACACCCCTTGCCGGGCGAAAAAACCGTCACCTGCCCCTCGAAGCGGAAGATGCTTCCATCCACCAGCGGCTTCTTCAGGAGGTAAGCGGCATCATTCAACAAATAGCGGGTGGGAAAGTTGTCACAGCCATTCACGATAACGTCGTAGTCAGCTATGATCTCCTTGACATTCTCCGAGGAAAGTTGGACCTGATAGGGCTCGACTTTTACATCTGGATTGATATCCCCAATGGTGTCCACCGCTGACAGGACCTTTGGTCGACCTACGTCGTGAGTATGGTGAAGGACCTGCCGCTGGAGGTTGCTGAGATCCACTTGATCAAAATCGACAACCCCGAGCCGCCCAACTCCCGCGGCAGCCAAATAGAGGGCAGCAGGACAGCCCAGCCCACCGGCCCCGACTAACAGGGCGCTACTGTTCAGGAGCTTCCGCTGCCCTTTGCCGCCGATCTCAGGGAGGATGATGTGGCGACTGTACCGCTTGATCTGTTCCTCGGTAAACGGAATCGCTCCTCCGGCGATGGCCGGAATTAAGGCCACTTCGTCCCCGTCCACCAACGCCGTATCTTTCCCCCCGAGGTTCTCCACGGCAGTATCATTCACATAGACATTGACATGGCGATGGATCTCTCCTTGCTCATCAAAAATGCGCTCCCGGATCCCGGGATACTCGGCTTCGAGGATCTCAACAAGATCCACAATGCTCTTCCCCTCGACCTCTACGGTGGCCTGGTTGTGGGTCAGGCCTCGAAACGGCGTCGGGATGTAAACCTTGACTCCCATCAACAAACTCCTTTCCACTACGAAAATTTAGTATGGCACGCTGAGGTACCGTTCCCCTGTATCCGGCAGGACCGTCACAACGACCATTCCCTTTTCAAGTTCGCCGGCCACCTTTAGCGCGGCGAAGACATTGGCCCCGGCCGAGACACCGACCAAGAGTCCTTCTTCCCGGGTCAGACGGGCCGTTATCTTGAAAGCGTCCTCGTCGCTCACCCCGATGATTCGATCGAGGACTTCCATGTTCAGGACCCCGGGGACAAAACTGGCTCCAATCCCCTGGATACCGTGGGGGCGGGCCTTTCCGCCCTGGAGGACCGGCGACTTGGCTGGTTCAACCCCGATCACCTTGACACCCGGGATCTTGGCTTTCAAGATTTCCCCGACCCCCGTGATGGTTCCGCCCGTTCCCACCCCGACCACGAAGGCATCAATCCGGCCTTGTGTCACCTCTAAGATCTCCCGGGCGGTCGTCTGCCGGTGGATCTCAGGATTCGCTGGGTTGATAAACTGTTGGGGCATGAAATAGTGAGGATTTTCGCGGCAGAGCTCCTCGGCCGCGAAGACGGCACCCGTCATCCCCTCGATGGCCGGCGTCAGGATTACCTCTGCTCCGAACCGCTGAAGGAGCGTTCGACGCTCCAGGCTCATGTCGTCGGGCATCGTCAGGATCAGTCGGTATCCCTTCACCGCCGCGACCATAGCCAGGCCGATCCCTGTATTTCCGGAAGTGGGTTCCACGATGGTTGCTCCGGGGCCGAGCCTTCCCTGCTGTTCCGCTTCATCAACCATAGCCCAGGCAATGCGATCCTTGACGCTGCCGGCCGGATTCAGCGATTCCATCTTCGCCAAGATAGTTGCCCCATTCCGGGGAGAGATCTTGGGAAGCTCCACCATGGGGGTGTTCCCAATGAGATCCAGCGCGTTTCTTGCCAGGCGTGGAATCCGTGCTTCCATCATTCGTTCACCCTAGTAAACGTTCACGGTTCACCGTTCACAGCTCACAGACATATTGCAAGCCCAGGTCTTACCGTCAACAGTGAACCGTCAACTGTGAACAAGGTCGTTGGCCAGCGGCCACCGACCTTAGATGTGGTAACTCACACTCCTGGGTTCGATCTTCAGTTGCGAGCGACGACAGATTTCGTCGAAGGTCACGTTATCCAGGATGTGCGCAACCGTGTCCCTGATTTCCACCCAAATACTTTGAAACCCGCATGCCCTTTCCACAGGGCACTTTTCGTTGCTTGAGTGGTCGACGCAGAAGATCGGGGCGGGAGGACCCTCCATTAGCCGGATGATCTCTCCGAGTGTGATCTGGTAAGGAGGTTTGGCAAGCATATACCCCCCCTTGACGCCCCGCTTACTCTCGAGGTAACCCGCCCGCTTTAGGATCAGAAGCAGTTGTTCCAGATACCGGACTGGGATATCCTGACGCTCGGCGATTTGCTCGATTCGGAGCGGACCGCGGTTGTAGTGCATTGACAGTTCTTGAATGGCCCTCGTCGCATAATCGCCTTTTGTCGAAATCCTCATTGTCGCAACACCTTTTGAATATCTCGACTTTGTCTATCAATTTAATCGTCTTTTATCACCCTCCTTATAAATTGTCAAGCATTTTTATCCCCTCATTTCAGCATTGACAACCCCCTTCCTCTCTCCATACACTCAGTCTCGCCTTCCCCATGCGGTGAGCTTCTGTAAGGACCTCAGCCTGATGCCAATCTACCATCGGAGTACTAATGTTGAAGATAAACTCTGGCAAGATTTTAAGAGGCTTTCTCTATACGTCTCATAAAACACATGAAAGAATATCGGATCGTTGCGGGGTTCCTCATCCAGCAAAACGATGGCAACGCGATTCCCTACGCCGTTCAACGCGTATTCTGACCTCGCGGCGACACAGGGCTCCAGTTTTTTAGCCAGCACACGTTGTTTCTTGAGCCTGGCGGGCCGTCCGGATGCGTAACCGTCCTCCGATCTTCACCCTCTGCACCCTCCTCCCGAGGGTCAGGTGACGGGAAAATCCTTGCCCGAGTTAGAGTGCCTCTGGTAAATTCAAGCGGAGGAAATAGCATGGCGAGAGCGAATAAGCTGCGGATCGGCGTTCTCGTATCGGGTCGGGGCTCGAACCTTCAAGCAATCATTGATGCAAGCGAGGCGGGAAAGCTCGACGCGGGCGTGGTCGTCGTGGTCAGTGACGTTGTAGATGCCTTTGCTCTCGAGCGGGCCCGTCGTCACAACATCTCACCAGTTTTCGTTGATCCCACAGCCTACGCAACCCGGGAGGCCTTCGATGAGGCCGTGATATCGGTCCTGACGGAGCATAACGTAGAACTCGTTTGCCTGGCCGGTTATATGCGAATCCTAACTCCTGACTTCATCCAACAGTTTCGGCATCGGATCATGAACATTCACCCAGCCCTTCTCCCCTCCTTCCCTGGACTTCACGTTCAAGGCAAGGCCCTTCACCACGGTGTGAAATTCTCCGGCTGCACCGTCCACTTTGCCGATGAGGGCGTCGACAGCGGACCCATTATTATCCAGGCGGTGGTCCCCGTGTTTGATAACGATACCGATGACACGCTCTCCGGCCGCATTCTGAAGTTCGAACATCAAATCTATCCCCGGGCCATCCAGCTCTTTGCCGAAGGGCGACTTCGTGTCGAAGGACGCCAAGTGTTCTGTCAAGGGAGTGAGGCCGAGCGAGCCGTCAGAGAGGGATGGGGATACATCCATCCCTAGAGGCCTGACTGACGCGACCGGGATAACGAAGGCCAACGGGACCGGTAGGTGACAGGCAGAAGATGGAGAGGGGACTCAGCCGTATCCATCGGGCTCTCCTGAGTGTCTCGGACAAGACGGGACTCGTCGAGTTCGGCAAAGGATTAGTCGAGTTCGGCGTCGAGCTGATCTCGACTGGGAAGACAGCCGAGCATCTCCGAGGCGCGGGAGTCACCGTCACCCAGGTGGCAGAGGTAACCGGATTTCCAGAAATGCTCGGAGACCGCGTGAAAACCCTCCATCCGGCCATTCACGGGGCCATTCTTGCAAGCCGAACCGACCGAGAGCATCAGGAGCAGCTCAAGCAGCAACACATTACTCCGATCGATCTCGTTGCTGTCAACCTCTACCCTTTTGAGGACACGATCGCAGCAGAGTCTGTGGACCTCGCTGAGGCGATCGAGCAGATTGACATCGGGGGACCGGCTTTGATCCGGTCCGCAGCCAAGAACTTCGAAGGTGTGGCAATCCTCACGCGCCCTGAGCAGTACCCTGAGATCCTTCAGGAGATTCGCCAACACGGCGGAATCACTCTGCAAACTCGTCTTCGCCTGGCGCAAGAGGCGTTCCAGCTCACCACCCGCTACGAAGGAGCCATTGCGACCTTCCTGAGCGCGGTGAGCTCTCGCGAAGCCTCTCTCGAAGTGGTGTGGCCTCAACCCTTCCCATCTTTTCTTGCCTTGGGACTGGAGAAAGTCCAGCCACTGCGCTACGGCGAGAACCCGCACCAGGAGGGCGTGCTCTACCGAGAGCCGAAAACTCAGGGACCCTGCCTGGCCAACGCACAGCAATTGCAGGGTAAAGACCTCTCATTCAGCAATCTTTTGGACCTGGATGCTGCCTTACACTTGATCCTCGAATTCGCCGAT
Organism: uncultured bacterium; assembly: GCA_964348275.1. GTDB lineage: Bacteria > Methylomirabilota > Methylomirabilia > Methylomirabilales > CSP1-5 > CSP1-5. The sequence goes on along the minus strand of CAYGBT010000001.1, from coordinate 81,722 downwards.
GCTGCGGCCTGCATCATTAAGCACAACAATCCGTGCGGAGTCGCCGTCGGGGAACCGATGGTGGAGGCGTACCGGCAAGCCCGCAGCACGGACCCGATCTCGGCTTACGGCGGCGTCGTGGGACTGAACCGGATTGTGGATGAAGCGACCGCGAAAGAAATCGCCTCCACCTTTGTGGAAGCGGTCATCGCCCCGGGTTACGCTGAGGAGGCCAAGGAAGTCTTGCGGCCTCGAACAAACCTCAGGACCATACAGATCTCGCCGGAGGAGTGGCAACTTCCCCCGGACCCCTGGGACATGCGACGAATCTCCGGCGGCCTGCTCCTTCAAGAACGGGACCGCACCGATCTGAATAAAGGCTCCCTGACGGTGGTGACCAAGCGGGAGCCGACTCCCGTGGAGTGGGAGGCACTCGCCTTCGCCTGGAAGGTCGCAAAGCATGTCAAATCGAACGCCGTGGTCTTCACCACTGCCACTGGTACCGTGGGAATCGGAGCCGGGCAGATGAGCCGGGTGGATTCCTGCCGGTTAGCCATTATGAAGGCCCAGTCGTCACTCAAAGGCACCGTGGTCGCCTCTGATGCCTTCTTTCCTTTTCGGGACGGAATCGATGTGGTTGCCCAGGCGGGTGCCACTGCCATCATTCAACCAGGGGGTTCAGTACGCGATGCCGAGGCCATCCAAGCGGCTGATGAGCACGACATGGCCATGGTCTTTACCGGAATTCGCCACTTCCGCCACTAAATAATGGTTCACAGTTCACGGTTCAGGGTTCACGGCTGAAGCCTCAGATTTGACGTTTAGCGTCTTATGGTTCACGGAAACTTCGCGGTTTACAGCGGAGAGTTCACAGAAAGAGAGTCGATTTTACTGTGAACAGTAAACTGTGAACCGTGAACGAAGCGAAGGGGAGGTTAATCATGAAAATCTTGATGGTCGGACAGGGGGGAAGAGAACATTCCCTACTCTGGAAGCTCGCCCAGAGTCCCCAGAAGCCCCTTTTATATGCTGCCCCCGGCAACGCCGGGATGGCCCAGATCGCAACCTGCATTAATATCGGAGCCACCGAGATCAGTAGCCTAGTCGATTTTGCGCTTCACGAGAGGATCGACCTCACCCTTGTGGGCCCGGAAGTCCCCTTGACCCTCGGGATTGTCAATGAATTCGAGGCGCGGGGCTTGAAAATCTTTGGGGCTCAACGAGAAGCCGCCATGATCGAAGGGAGTAAGATCTTTGCCAAAAACCTCATGCGGAAATATCACATTCCCACCGCCACCTATGAGGTCTTCGATGACCCCCGCCAGGCCAGGACGTACCTCGAGAAGGTCGGGGCGCCCATCGTAGTCAAAGCCGATGGGCTGGCTGCTGGCAAGGGGGTTATTGTCTGCCAGACCCTCGAGGCGGCTCATCAGGCCGTCACTACCATCATGGAGGAGCGGGTCTTTGGCGAGGCGGGAAAGCAGGTGGTCGTTGAGGAGTGCCTCACGGGTGAGGAGGCCTCCTTCTTGGCCTTCACTGATGGCAAGACGGTCCTCCCTATGGCCTCCTCGCAGGATCACAAACCGATCTTTGACAACGACCAGGGACCCAATACCGGCGGAATGGGAGCGTACTCTCCTGCCCCTGTGGTGACCGACGAAGTGCACGAAAAGATCATGGAACGCGTCATGATTCCCGCCGTGCAGGGAATGGCGGCAGAAGGCCACCCGTACAAAGGCGTCCTTTACGCCGGCCTGATGATCAAGGATGGAGATCCTAAGGTTTTGGAGTTCAATGCCCGTTTTGGTGATCCGGAGGCGCAGCCCCTCGTGGCCCGCATGGCTTCCGACCTGATCCCGGTTTTGGAGGCAGTGATTGCGGAGCGTCTACACGAAATCGATATTGAATGGCAGTCTGAGCCGTCGGTCTGTGTGGTGATGGCCTCTGGCGGCTACCCGGGCTCCTACGAGAAGGGAAAGGTAATCTCAGGACTGGATGAGGCCGCCAGTGTCCCGGGGGTGGTGGTCTTCCACGCCGGCACGGCCCTTAAAAACGGCAAGGTGGTCACCGATGGGGGGCGGGTTCTCAACGTTGTTGGCCTTGGCAAGGACATCCGAGAGGCTATTGCCATTGCATACCAGGGAGTCAAGAAGGTTTACTGGGAGGGGGCTCATTATCGGAACGACATCGGCAAGAAGGCTCTTGACCGCCTCGGGGGATAGTTCAGGGTTCAGAGTTCATAGTTCAGGGCTTACCCTTCTTAATTCACAGAAGGCTTGTTCCGTTGTACTATGGTGTCTACGTGACAGTATGGGGGATGAACATGGAACGAAAAAAACCTGCCGTCGGCATCATCATGGGAAGCGACTCGGACTTTCCCATCATGGAAGAGGCCGCCAAGGCGCTGAAGCATTTTGGCATTCCGCATGAGGTGCGGGTGATCTCGTGCCACCGGGCCCCTGCCCAGGTGATCGAGTACGCGCGGACCGCCCAACAGAGGGGGCTCAAGGTGATCATTGCCGGGGCGGGCGGTGCAGCTCACCTTGCCGGCATTATCGCCGCCGAGACCACCCTGCCTGTCATCGGAGTTCCGATCGAATCAAGCCCGCTGCATGGCATCGATGCCCTCCTTTCCACCGCTCAAATGCCTGGCGGGGTCCCGGTCGCCACCATGGCAGTGGGCAAGGCCGGAGCAAAGAATGCTGCAATTTTTTCTGCTGAAATATTAAGTATTTATGACGGACTCCTTAATAAAAAACTTAGGCAATTCAAAGCCACTCTCGAACAGGAAGTCACCGCGAAGGACCGGGCCGTTGCCCAGAAGTTGAAATAGGCCCTGGTGGAGGGAAAAGATGGGAGAGGTCCGGGAAGAGATCCGCCTCACCGCGCTCTCCCATGGGGCGGGTTGAGCCTGTAAGATCAGTCCCGTGGACCTGGCTCAGGTGCTGAGTCAGTTACCAACCTTTACGGATCCGCGTATCCTCGTGGGACCCGAGACCTGCGACGACGCCGCAGTCTATCAACTCACCGACGACCTTGCCGTCGTGCAGTCGGTGGACTACATCACCCCTGTCGTGGACGATCCGTATAGCTGCGGGGCCGTGGCTGCGGCCAATTCTTTGAGCGATATTTACGCGATGGGGGCGCACCCCATGTTTGCTCTCAATCTTGTCGGCTTCCCTGCTGGCAAGCTTCCACTCCGTCTCCTCGGCCTCATTCTCCAGGGTGCATCCGAGAAAGTGAGAGAAGCGGGTGCATCCATTATTGGTGGGCACAGCATTGACGATCCTGAACCGAAATATGGATTGGTGGTCACCGGTCTCGTTCACCCGCAAAAGGTTCTGACCAATGCCGGTGCCAAGATGGGGGATGACCTGATCCTAACGAAACCGCTCGGGATGGGGATTATCACGACTGGAATCAAGCGGGAACGGGTTTCACAGGGGACTACGGACCAGGCAGTGCACATCATGGCCATGCTGAACAAAGATGCCGCTGAGGCAATGCTCGAGGTCGGGGTCAACGCGTGTACCGACATCACCGGCTTCGGTCTTCTCGGGCACCTTAATGAGATGACGTCTGGAAGCCGTGTCGGCGCTCGGATCTCCCTCGCCGCGGTTCCCGTGCTGCCTGAAGCCTGGACACTGGTCAAGGAGGGGGTCTGCCCCGGCGGGACCAAGCGAAATCGCGAGGCGCTGGCCGGAAAGGTCACGTGGGCACCGGAAGTCTCCGACGGCGCCCAACTGATCCTCTGTGACGCGCAGACCTCCGGTGGGCTGTTGATCGCTGTGTCGAAAGAGAAAAGCGCGCAATTGGTAAGGCGCCTGGAAACGGCCAAAACACTCGCCGCCGCTCGGATCGGCGAAATCATCGGCGGCGAAGGCGAGATCGAAGTGATCCCCTGACCCCCTCTTTCACCCCCTCCCTGTGACCAGGACTCGAAGGGATCTGCTATTCTGCATCAATCCCCCACAAAGCGTTGCCCAAAGAAGATGGCTGATTTATTGACACCATACACTCGCAGAACGCTCTCGTTGACAACGCGCAGCGTGGAAATTAACGAGGAGGACATCTTTACGGCACAACCCATCGCCGGAGTTCGTTTTTGATGATTGTCAAGAAACAGATATTCGAAATGGATCGCCTGGAACTTTCCTGTGGGGCAACGCTGAAAGGGGTCCAGGTGGGATACGAAACCTATGGGAGTCCTTCTCCGACCAAAGATAACGCTATCTTGATCTGCCATTACTTCTCCGGAACCTCCCATGCTGCGGGACGGTATCGCGAAACCGACGAGGTCCCGGGTTACTGGGATGCTGTCATCGGTCCCAACAAGCCTTTCGATACCAATCGGTACTTCATTATCAGCTCTGACACCTTGTGTAACCTGAACGTAAAGGACCCGAGAGTCGTGACCACAGGGCCCGCCTCCACCAATCCCGAAACAGGCAAGCCCTACGCAATGTCGTTCCCAATCGTCACCATTCGGGATGTCATCAACGTCCAGCGCGCCTTGATGTGTTCTTTGGGCATTGAACGTTTTTATGCGGTGGCCGGCCCCTCGATGGGCGGATTTCAGGCCCTCGAATGGGCCATCGCCTACCCCGAGATGGTCGAGCGAGCCATCCTGGTCATCAGTGCCGGGGAGCTACACCCCTGGGTCATTGTGATGCCGGGACGTGTGGCCGAGGCAGCGATCCGCCTCGATCCGAACTGGCAAAACGGGGAGTACTATGGGAAATCAGAACCGGTGGAAGGTCTCACCTTGGCATTCACGGTTCTGACCATGATTGCGAGAAGTCAACCCTGGGCTGATCGGACGGTGGGCCGAGCCCATGCCGATCCTGGGCGCAGCCCTTCCGAATCATTGGATAACCGATTCCTCATCGAAGCCGAGATCGAGAAAGCAGCCAGGGACCGCGCGGCACAGGCCGATGCCAATTCCTTCATATTTCTGGCCAGGGCCAACGCCTTGTACCGGGCCGGCATCGGTTTTGAGTCGCTGGAAGCGGCGCTCGAGCGGATTCAGGCAAAAGTCCTGTTGCTCCCGTGCTCTTCCGACGTCTTGCTCCCCCCTTATCAATCCCAGATACTGCTTGCAGCCCTGAGACTGGCGGGAGTCAGGGTCAGCGTCTTCGAACTGGACAGCGACGGCGGGCACCTGGCAGGAGTTCTGGAGATTCACAAGGCGGAAAAGGTCCTCCGGGAATTCTTGGAGAGCGCGTGACAGAGCTCAGAGAGCCATCTGGCTTTTTCTATGGCTGGGTCATCGTGGCTGCCTCCTGTCTGCTCATGAGTGTGAGTTACGGGAGTGGCCTGACCCTGGCTGTCTTTCTGAAACCCTTAAGCCAGGAGTTTGGGTGGTCCAGAGGCGTCACTTCCCTTGCCTATTCCTTCAACATGCTGCTGGCCGGTTGCTTTGCCCCGCTCATGGGCTACCTCTCGGACCGCATCGGTGTTCGCAAGGTAGCCCTCTTCGGGGCAAGCCTGGTCGGATTGGGGTTTGCATTAACCAGCCAGATTCACTCCGCGTGGCAACTCTATCTTTTTCAGGGGCTGTTGATGGGAGGATGGGGTTACGGGGCATTGGCCGCTCCCTTGGCCGCGAACGTCAATCGCTGGTTCACCCGGACCGCCGGCCTGGCCACAGGGATCATCTACGCGGGCTCGGGGCTCGGGGTCATGGTTCTCCCTCCCTTGTCCCGATACTTCATCAATCTTTTCGACTGGAGAACCGCCTATCTGTTCCTCGGCTTCGTGGCATGGATCCTCATGATTCCTGCGGCCCTTCTCCTGCGATCCCACGTGGACCGAAAGGAGGGCGACCCCGCTCATCATACCCATGGTTCCTCGGTCCCCCATGCCACGACAATCGAGACACGTTCAACAACAATTCCTCCATCCATCTGGTGGCTCCGGGCGGCCATGTTCTGCTGCTGCATCTGCATGTCCGTTCCCCTGGTCCACATCGTCTCCCATGCCACGGACATCGGTATCTCCAAGCTGGCGGCTGCGGGCATCCTAGGCGTGACGGGTGCTTTTGGCTTCCCCGGTCGGATTGGGATGGGATTCTTGTCGGACCGAATTGGGGGTCGAAAGGCTCTTCTGCTCTGTTCCGGGATCCAGACGTCCATGATCCTTGGTTTTGTCTTTTCCCAGGGCCTCATGTCCTTCTACATCGTGGCCGCCCTCTTCGGCATCGGCTACGGCGGTATCATCCCCCAGTATCCCATTCTCTGCCGGGAATTTTACGGGACCAAGGCATTGGGTCGCCTCTTTGGCAGCGTCACTCTCTTCGGCACTTCAGGTATGGCCACGGGAGGTTACCTGGGGGGCTTCCTGTTCGATCTGAGCGGTAGCTATACCCTTCCCCTGCTGGTCGCGTTTCTCTTTGGCATGTTCAACATTCTCATCGCCGTTTCGCTCGTGCTACGGGAGACCCCAGGCTTACCCCAACCACTTCACGTGAGCTAGCGGTCCGACTCACTACGGTAGCTGGACCTTGGTGACCAATGGATATCGAAGAGCACCTCGCGGAGCGACTCCACCTCGCCTTTCAGCTAGAAGGACTATCGGTCAAGGTCATTCAGATCCGATCTCATCATCTCGGTCTGGTAGAGGTCGAGATCGACGGCGAAGGACCTTTTATGTTCGCTCCGGCCCTTCTGGAGAGCTCGAACCCCGAAACGGGGTACGTCTCTGAGGACCTTCGAGCATGGATCGATGAAGCCTACCTCAAGCGGTACGGCCCTCATCAGATGTAAGTCTGCTTCACGCCGTTGGGCAACCCACAGCACCAGGCAACGGGGGGGTAAAATGATGAAAGCAATTCGCGTTCATGAGTATGGGGGGCCAGATGCCCTTAAACTCGAAGAGCTCCCCATTCCTCAGCCGGGGCCGGGCCAGGCCCTGGTGAAGATTGAAGCAATCGGCGTCAACTTCATCGACGTGTATCACCGGACCGGCCTCTACCCCGCTCCTCTCCCGCGGCTCATGGGTGTCGAGGCGGCTGGCATTGTTGAGGCCGTCGGGTCCAACGCCACAGAAGTTAAGGTCGGCGATCGCGTGGCTTACGCTTTCACCGCTGCCCCTGGTGCCTATGCGGAATACACCCTCGTCCCCTCGGTGCGGCTGGTCACCGTTCCTACTAGAGTAGACACTCGCACAGCCGCGGCCGCAATGCTGCAAGGGATGACGGCGCACTACCTGGTTCACTCTACATATCCCCTCAAAAAAGGGGAGGATTGTTTGATCCATGCGGCAGCAGGGGGAGTCGGCCTGCTCCTTTGTCAGATGGCAAAGCAGAAGGGGGCGCGCGTCCTTGGGACGGTTTCGACCGAGGACAAAGCACACCTCGCGTGTGAGGCGGATGCCGACGTGGCAATCCGGTACACTGAGCAAGACTTCGAAGCGGAGGTCAAGCGCCTGACCGATGGCCAAGGAGTGCAAGTGGTTTATGACTCGGTCGCCAAGGATACCTTTGAGAAGAGCTTGAACTGCCTGGCACCCCGGGGCACCCTGGTCCTCTACGGGCAGTCGAGCGGTCCAGTCCCTCCCTTCGACGTGAACCAGCTGAGCGCGAAAGGTTCCCTGTTTTTGACCCGCCCGACCCTCGCGCACTACACCCGGACACGCGAGGAGCTGCTCTGGCGTGCGCACGATGTCCTGAACGGCATCTCTGCCGGCACGCTGAAACTTCGCATTGGGGCGACATTCCCCCTGGCAGAGGCGGCCGAGGCCCATCGTCAGCTCGAGGGGAGGAAAACGGCGGGGAAGGTTCTTTTGATCCCTTAGCAACTCGCTGGGACGCTAGGAAGCTGGGAGGCTAGAAAGCCAAAAAGTGTCGCCCGCCCTGTCCCCAAGCCGTCCAGCATCCCAGCCTGCCAGCGTCCTAGCTGGGTTCTTCTTCGATGTGTTCGTAGATCAGGGTTCTGCAGGCGGCGCAGAAATCGGTAAACCGGACCAGGACCTCGGGGTCGTACTTGGCATGGGCGGAATAGTAGCCCCGGGTCACCTCGGTGCGCTCGACCTCGGTTCCGCCACATTTCGGACACCGGCTGAAGTCACGCTGGGGCCGCTCTTCCATCATGCCTCCTCGGCCACCTCAAGGCTACCCCTCACGAGCGTATCCACCCATGCGCGAGGGAGCTGGGACTTGAGTCCAGCCTTTCCGTAGAGGGCACAACCCAATATCTGGCCCCCGTAGCGCACCGCCACGTAGCCACCCTCGAGTGGGAAGGACCCTTCAAGGATCTCACCTCGAAGGAACGGATCTATGTGTTCTCTCGTAAGGTCCAGCACATTCTTGGTGATGGCATCGCCGAGGAAAAACAGGGCGGCCGTCGTCGGCTTCCAGCCGCCCCGCCGCTTTCGAAGAAACGGCAACCCGGCTGCCTCAACCTTGAGGGAGACAAGGGTCTCCTCGAGTCCGGTGATGTCCGTCATCGCCCACACGTTTTTTCCCCGGACCAGAAACCGTAAACCCTCCAGAGCGGTGAAAGGTACGCCAAACCGCTCGCGCCAGTATTCGAGAATCTTTTGCTGTTCACTTGGGCTTGCGGAGACAAGCAATGAAAAAACCCCACGAATCGATCAGGTGTGGATAATACCGGGCTGCCCGTTTGAGCGAGGGATGAAACGTCTGACCGTTCCATCTCTCGAGACCCTGCGAATAAGGAAACGGCACACAGATCGAGACCAGTTCGGCCCGCCCCTCCTCCACGGCCGGCTGAAGCACGGCTTCGTTCTCCTCCGGAGCGTAGGTGCAGGTCGAATAGACGAGGGTCCCTCCAGGTCGGAGCAACTCCAGCGCATGCATCAAAAGCATCCGCTGGAGCCGCTGCAGCCGACGACTGACCTCCGGGTCTTCAGTCAACGGCGGTCGAGCCCCCACGCGATACGTCCCCTCCGCCGAGCACGGGGGATCGACAAGAACGCGGTCAAAGGCGATCCGCATCGGAAAGCTCTGCCCGTAATACCGCGTCACAACGATGCTGCTGATCCCGAGGCGGTCGCTGTGGGACCGGAGAATGCCGATTCGCCGGTGGCTCACATCGTTGGCCACGATCAAAGCCTGGTTCCGCGTGCGCTGAGCCAGAAATGTTGCCTTTCCTCCCGGTGCGGCACATAGATCGAGCAGCCGCTCCCCCGGCTGCGGATCGAGGATCAGGACCGGGAGCATGGACGTAAGTCCCTGGACCTGGTACCACCCGCGGAAGTACTCGAGCGTGCCTCCAGGCGTTTCGGGATCCTCCCAGCGGAACGACACTGGAATTCCGGCAACCGGTGTGAGCCGGTAGCCTCGGTCCGCCATCGCGTGCCGGAATTTTTCCCGCTCGATTCGTAGCGTATTGACCCGGACGTGGGTTGGCGGTGGGAGCTCTAAGGTCTTGAGAAACGCTGAGTAATCAGGAATGATGCCGCGATACCGCTCGAACGCCGGGACCATCTCACCTCACGGAGAGAGAAGTGTTAGAATGCCAGCCCGGTCCGGAAGTGACTCCTGGGCTCCTCGACGCATGGTCGCAAGCGCGCCGGCCGCGTTGGCAAAGGGAATGGCTTCCTCCAGCGCCCTTTCTTCGGCCAAGGCAGCGGCTAACGCGCCGTTAAAGGCATCGCCAGCGGCTGTGGAGTCGACCGCGCGGACGGAAAAACTCGGGAAGTGCTGTGCCCCGTCCTTCCCCACCCACAGACACCCCTGTGCTCCAAGGGTAATGATCACATCCCCACAGCCCATCTCCAGGAGTCGCGCACCTGCTTTTTCGGCCCCGATTCGCTCATCCACCGGGATCCCCGTCAGGGTGGAGGCCTCTGTTTCATTGGGAGTGAGGAGATCCACCAAGGGGAAGTACTCGGGCGACAGAGGGGTGGCGGGCGCGGGGTTCAAGATGGTCCGCATCCCCTTCTGCTTTCCTCGCCGGAGAGCAGAGAGGATCGTTTCGAGCGGGGTTTCCAACTGAAGGAGGAGAATCGCTCCCGATAGCAGGAAATCCCGACTTTCGAGCTCTTCGGGTGTGAGACGGTAGTTGCACCCGGGAACCACTACGATCTGATTTCCCCCATCCGGTTCGACCAGGATAAAGGCGACGCCGGTGTTACAGGTGGCATCGGAAATGAGTCCGGATCCATTGATTCCAACCGCTTCCAGGTGCTTGCGGATCTGTTCACCATGCCGGTCCCCTCCTACTTTGCCAATAAAACTGACCTCTGCTCCAGCCCGTTGGGCTGCCACAGCCTGGTTTGCTCCCTTGCCACCAAACGAGATCAAGAGGTCGCGGCCCAAGATTGTCTCCCCCGGTCGGGGCAGCCGATCCACCTCAGCGGTGAAGTCCACGTTGGCCGATCCGACCACTACGACCGCCGACATAATCGTTCCATAAATAGGCTGAGGAACCGTTCCACATCCACCGCAAGGGCAACCTCCAGGTTGGGGTTCCCTTCGGCCCGAAACGGACGGCGGTCCGCCACCGTCATCCCTGTGGTGATGTCCCCCCGCGTCTCTACCCGAACGTACAGGGGTTGGGTTCTCACCAGGCCCTGGTCGATGACAACGCCCACCGTGAGTGGATCGTGCAGGATAATCCCGGCGAATCCCTCCCATCGTTCGGAGAAGCTGATGAGATGCGAGGTACAGTCCAGCAGGAACTGGGCGGGAGGATCAGCGAGGGGCTCCACCCATGTTCGCAGGGCGTCCGCTGAGAGCCGGACACGTTCTGTGACATCGAGCGGGATAAGGGTCAGTGGCAGTCCCGAACTGAAGACAATCTGGGCCGCCTCGGGATCAGTGGCGACATTGAACTCTGCCGTCGGTGAAGTGTTTCCCGGATGGAGGATGGCTCCGCCCATGCTCACGACCCGATGAACTTTCCCCATGGTGTCCCGATCTCGGAGCAGGGCCTGGGCGATGTTAGTGAGGGGGCCAAGCGTGATGAGGGTGATCTCACCCGAATACCGATCGACGAGTTCGAGGATCAGGTCTGCCGCTTCAACCTTCGCCAGGCTTACCTCAGGTGGCGGATACCGGGGATGCCCATCCGGATTCTGGTAACGCGCGAGCCCTCCGAGCCCGTCCTCTCCATGCACATCCACGGCATCACGGCGCTCGCGCTCCAGCGGACGGGCCCCGCCCTGTGCGACCACAGGGCGGGGTTTTGGGCTGAGCAGTCCCAAGAGGAGGAAGACGTTTCGGGTACAATCCTCTACCGGGGCATTGCCGGCCACGGTGGTGATGGCCTCAACCCTCAACTCTGGCGACTGCAAAGCCAGAAAGAGAGCTAACGCATCGTCAATCCCGGGATCAGTATCGATGATGACTCGCTTCATCCGCGGTTCACGGTTGAGGGTTCATGGTTCATGGTCAAAGCCCAAGGGTTCAGGGTGGATGGTGCATGGTTCAGGGCCAAAATTCGGATCTTAGCCTCTGAACGCTCAATCCTGAACTCTCAACCCTGAACTCGGAACGCTCGTTGGGGTTGCCACGTCCGATCCTCTTCAATGATATGAATCACTTGCCATCCCCGCCGCTCAAGTTCCGAGGCAATAAATCGCCGGTGGCATTTCCACGGCAGCCGCTCGCAACACATAAATGCGGTCCTTGCATCCCGTCCGATAACTTCGAGGGCATCGACGCCCTTGGCGAACTCAGGTGTCCGCGTGTAGGCTTCGTATCCCCCGCGCCGATATCCCCCAAGATCCTTCCCGAGATACGCATAACGAAGGCCGCTTGCTGAGATCGTTTCTTCAAGTAACTCTTTAGAGAAATGAGGAAACCTCTTACTATAAGGGAAAATTCTCACATCCACGAGAGTCGCAATCTGGTAGCGTTGAAGGAGAGCACGGAAATCCTGAATTGGCCGAGTGCTGGAGCCAATCGTATAAATGGTCCTGGAATCTTCCTCTCGTTTCAAACCTCCCTTCCTCCGACATTCCAAGGAGGTCATTTAACCGTTCAGGAAATCAAGGAGTCGACGAATGCCTTGAATTTCCTGAAGTATTCCTGGCCTCCCGCAAGGTACGTTTCGTTGTGGCTTGCCCCGGTGATGAGGTAAAACTCCTTCGGGGGACCGGCTGCCTCGTGCAAGCGCTTGCCCATCCACAGGGGGATAATCTCGTCATACTCTCCGTGGATAATTAGCTTGGGAACGGTGACCTTTCCGATGAGTGACAGGGTATCGTACTTGACGATGCCGGGCGGAAGCGGAGGCAGAAAACGAAAGTAGAGCCGCATAACGTCATCGGTCGACGTAAAAGCCGACTCCAAAATGAGTCCAAGACAACTGTGCTCCGCCGCCACAGCCGTCGCCAGGGCGGTTCCCAGCGATCGGCCAAACAGAACGATCCGGCACGGGTCAAAGTCGGCCCGGGAGCAAAGATACCGGAAGGCTGCGAATGCATCGAGGAACGTACCAGCCTTAGAGATTTCCCCCTCACTCTTGCCGTACTCCCGATAATCAAAGATAAAGATATTCGTCCGCACCTGATGGTGCAAAAGTACCAGGTTTTCGAGCCGGTGGCTGATGTTCCCCGCATTGCCGTGAAACCAGAGCAGGCTGACGGAACTTTCTCGATGGGGGACGTACCAGCCGTGAAGTTGGAGTCCATCCTCGGTGGGAAAAAACACCTCTTCATACGCCAGCCCGAGATCGGCTGGAGTCCCAATCAGATATGAATCAGGAAAGAAGACCGTGCCCTTCTCCGGGAACACTGTCATGGGCTATCTGCCCCGCGTACCGACACCAGGGAGAAGCCGCGTGCTGTCCGCGACCTGGTCTGGAGAGGGCCGATAGTGGGTCAAAGCGTTAGGGATCAATTGCTCCAGATCGTGGATGCGACGCGCGGGGCTAGGATGGGTCGAGAGAAACTCCGGCGGCCGACGTCCTTCCTGCTGTGCCATGCGCCTCCAGAGGTGCACCGCTTCTGCGGGGTCGTACCCGGCCTGGGCCATGATGAGAAGCCCAATCCGATCCGCCTCTGATTCTTGTAAGCGACCATATGGGAGAAGCACTCCGACGTTCGCTCCCAGGCCATAGGCGACCATCACACCCTGCACAACGCCAGCGTCTCTCCCGGCCATCCCGGCCTGGATGGCCACGGCCCCCATCTGGGCTAATAGCCCTTGGCTCAGCCGTTCTCCTCCATGCCGCGCCAGGACATGGGCCACCTCGTGCGACATCACAGCCGCCAGCCCCCCCTCAGTTCTGGCCACCGGGAACATGCCGCTATATACTGCAACCTTCCCACCGGGGAGAGCAAACGCGTTGACCGTCTTCGGCTTGTCGATGACCACGAACTCCCATTTAAAGTCGGGACGCCTGGCCGCGTTAGCAATCCGCCAGCCGATGCGGTTGACGACCGCTTGCAGAGCGGGATCGCGACTGACCTTCTCCTTCGACAGGACTTCTTGAAAGGCATCGACCCCCAGACGACTCTCCTGCTCTGGAGAGATGAGGATGAGCTGGGAGCGCTGCGTATATGGAGCAGTCGCGCAGGCCGCCAAGAGAAGGATGGTCAAAATGAGGTTCCCTTGAATAACCCATCGCCATCTTCGTCGCATCGTCAATCCTCCCGCTCTACGCACCACATGATGATACCACCGGGCTAAGGAGGAGGCAAGGATCCCCGCCTCTTGTTTCACGACTTCCGAAATTGGCTTCGGAGCAGCCCTCTGAGGTAGAGATACCCGTCCTTTCCCGCAAGGAGCATTCCGACACAGAAAATCCCCCAGCTGACGATCCACGCGACGATTCCGATCCGCACCTTCGCTTCCAATGAAACCGGCAAAAACGGGATCGCTAAATAAAGCAAGACAGCACCAAAGCTCATACCCATCAGTCCTACCCCTATCCAAAACGCTTTCCCCTTCGGATACCGGGGATTCGGCTCATGCTTTTGCGGTGGGTCCATGCGGGAAAGCCTTTCTCCCCCCTCCATCACTCCCCCCATGCCCTCGCCAACGCCTGTACAACCGCCTCGGTCGTCCTGACCTCGAGTACGCTGGCCGTGTGGCCGCCACCCTCGCGCCGCACGGTGGCGAGTGCCGGACGCCAGTAGCTACCGAGAAGCACTACGGGTGTGGGAGGCATCAATCGCTTATGCAGAAACTCAAGGACCAGGGCGAGTTCGAGCAGCGTGCCGGAACCCCCTGGCAAGATCACGTAGCCGTCACCGAGGGATAACAGTCGGTCGAGCCGTCCGAGGAGATCACCAGCTTCCTCATGGCGGGTGATATAAGGATTCGGCGACCCGCTATACAAGGCGCAGGTGATTCCAATCGTCTCTCCGCCAGCGTCCCGGCCACCCTTGGCTGCGGCGGCCATCGTCCCCCCATAGCCGCCATTACAGATCACCCACCCCCGTTGCGCGATGGCCAATCCGAGCCGTTCGGCCTGAATATAGGCCGGGGTACCGGCGTCTGGACGCGAGCTGCCAAAGATGGTGACGACGCGCCGCCCCTCCCACATGGCTTACCTCCTCTTTCGATTTCTCGCCCTTCACTATTCGTCGGGTTGGATGAGCAGCGTGAGCCCTCGAACCCCCAGCACCCGCACCCGACTTCCCGGGGCAATCGGTTCTTCCGTACGCATTGCCTCGGCCCGCCACAGCTCACGACCCACCCGGATGTAGCCAGACGGTGCCAGCTGTTCAGTCGCTATGCCTTCCGCCCCGATGAGCTGCTCCGCTCCGGTTTTGCTATTCGACTCGTATGCTCGACGGACAAACGGGTATAGAACCACATCCTTGACCACCCAAAGCAAGAGGATGCCAAGAGCTGCCCACAGGGGAAAGTCGACCCATTGTCTCAAAAGGGCCAGCCCCGCCGCCGCCAGGATCCACCCAGGGATCTGGACCATAAGGTATTTGGTCAGAGTTCGCGACTGCCATTCGGCTCTGTTCGCCATCTGTGCCTGGTACCCCCTGATGAGACCATCATCCGGAGCATTACCTAGGAGACTCCCATCAGGCGATGCTGTTTCAGAAAGTTCCCCGCCTCATTCAGGACGAGGTTTGCGTCCTTGCCACCCCATAGCTCCATAATGAACGAACCTTTGTAGTTCAGGGCCCGAAGCTTATCAAAGAACCGTGGCCAGTCTATCCGTCCTTTTCCAGGGACCCAGTGCAAATCTTCAACCCCGTCATTCTCGTGCAGGTGAAAGGAATAGAGTTCTGAGGCACAATCATCGATCTCTCGAATGGGATCGAGACCGCTGGTCAGACAGTGTCCGGTGTCAAAGCATATGCCGACATTTTCCTCGCCGAGACTATGCGTGAGCGTCACGAGCTCGCGAAGGTCGGCAAAGGACGGAGCAGTCTCTCTGGGGAGGTTTTCCACGGCGAGCCTCATCCCCTTTTCTCCGGCCAAGCGAGCGATCCTTTTCAAGGATGCCTCTTGACACCCTGTCACTTCGGGCTCACTCTGCGCTGGATCCGACGCAAACCAGAGAAGCACAGGGTGTACTACCACGAAGCTCACCTGTAAGGTTTGAGCGGCTTCCAGGACCTCCGCCATCAGTGCTTCCCACGTCGCCCAGGCAGCCTCCGTCGAAAGTTTCTCTCCCCTGAACTCATATGGGGCGTGCAGAGAGATCGCTCGAAGCCCTTCCTGGGCGAGAACTTCCTGCACTCGGGTCACGTCTCCCCCAAGCCGCGGGTCGACATGCGCATAGTTGCCCCATAGTTCCACATCCCGGAAGCCGTAGCGAGCGATTCTTCGTAGCGCGTCAACGGTCCCGTCCGTCTCGCACGTCCAACTGGCGATTCCAACTTGAAACATGATGTCGTTCCCCTGCAGGCCTTCTACGGTCGGATCTCAATTTCCGCAGCGTTTCGGCCTACGTGTGCATACGCATAACTTCCGGCCCACAGGGGACCAGGATTAACCCCTCTCGTTCGTCCGATGCAATCGATGCTCCGTCCTTCGTGGACATGGCCGGTGAGACAAAGGACCGGCTGCATTTTTGAGATGAACACCCGGACGGACTCACTCCCCACGTGGAGACCATTCACTAAACGATCAGCCATCGTCTCTCGGGGGGGTTGATGGGTGACGAGCACGAGAGGATTCTCGCGACGGACAGAGAAGGCGGCCTCTGCGAGAAGCACCTCGAAATCCTTCTCCGAATATTCATTTGGCGTCCTGGCGGGACAAGGCAGCGATCCACCGAGACCGACAAAGGTAACCCCTTCAACGACGACGCTTCTCCGGTGCAAATTGATCCCCTCGTCTCTCAAGTAGGCATCAACCTCGGGATAATCGCAATTGCCGGGAACAGCAAGGACTCGATGATTATATTTGCGAACTGCCCCGACCACGCGTTCGGCGTCGGCCTACCGGCCGAAATTCGTGAGATTTCCAACGAGCACAACAACATCCGCAGCCGAGAGATCTCCCGAAATCGTATGAAGGCCGTCCAGATCATCGTGAATGTCAGCCAACGCCACAATGATCACGACACCGCTTCCTCATGCCACGTGACGTCCGCGCGGACGCGAAACCACATTTAGACCCGGCTCTAACCAATGCCACGTGCGACTTGTTAGGTGGGGCGGACTACGGTCCCAGGTTAACACTCTTGCATTGGGAAACGCTCGCAACGGGTTGCCAACCTATTGTGCGGCATTACGGTCGCGGTGAAAACCCTCCAGCTCGTCGTTAGCAGCGATGATCCTATCGAGCTTCTCGAGGACAGCAACCACCTTTGCCCCTGGAATAGCAAGATACATCTCATCGTCGCCCAGCCCCGTGTAGACCCGGTTGCCGATACACCCCAGGCTCAGACTGGACCTGCCCTCCTCGGTCGCCTTGGGAACAATTGCACAGGTTGGGCGAAGTCTGGCCGCCACATCTTGGCCGACTCCTGCCGCATACACTGCCTCCGCAAGCAACATCACCTGCTTGGGATTCCCGCGTACGAGCACCACATCCGGCGCTACCGGCGCTGCCGTGAGGGGTGAGTATAAGACAATCCCAAACCTCTTGCTTAGTCGTGGAATTGTCGACACCTCCTCGATTTGAAGGTATTCGATCCGTGTCATAGTCCCGATAAGCCCTTCAAGCTCGTGGGCTGACTCGGCCGGTAGATCGACACCGTGTGTGTGGGCTCCAATGGGGCAGTTGTAATGATCTGTCGCTTCGGTATAGAAGACCTCTCCCTCCGCTGCAAGTCTCCAGTAACCACATCCCGCTGGAGCAGCATCACTGATGCGGTCGACCCTGGATGGCGGCTCCGACATGAATGTCAGCGCGACCGGGGGATATCGCAGGCCAAGCAGGTTCTGCAACTGTGTCCCCTGGGTCTTCAGATCCATCTGAACCTCCCCCCGGGTAGAATACCCCAATGCCTTTGCGCGGGGCCCTCTGTCTCCCTGAAACCTCAACTGAGGACACACGCATAGTACCGCAGAGCGCCAAAGCGCTCAATCCCGATTCTCACTTGCCGATTCGTTTGACTTTCAGCCCTAGTGGTCGGCACCGCTGCTCTTCTGATTTTGCAATAAGGCGTAGGTGGGTATCTCCATCGTCCCCTCGCTGACCAAGACAGAGGAACCACCCACCCGCATTGAAACAATCTTGCCGTCCACTTTGTCGGCCTCTACATGAAGGATACTGGAGCGTCCCATCTCGAATCCTTGCTCAACCTTCCATTGAAGCGCACCATCAGATATCCCATCTCGTACCCCCAGATAGCCGGCCAGTGCCGTCGCTGCTGCCCCCGTGGCAGGATCCTCCTCAATTCCCATCCCGGGAGCGAACATGGACGCGCGCAGATCGGTGTCATCTAATTCGAAATCATGTGCGAACACGTACAAATGCGGAGCCCAAAAGGAGGAGAGAGCTCCCATAGTCCTCGATTGATCTGAATCCGCCCAAGCGCAAAGCGGTCACGCATCGGTACAAATAGGAATGGCACCCCGCAGGAAACAGCTTGGGGTTCGGTCTTACCGCGCAGGAAATCGGAGACCTCCAGTGACAACGTTTTCGCGATTGCATCTGCCGAGGGGCACGGGGGAGCAAATTCCGGGAGTTTTGCAGCCGTGAGTTTGCTGAACACCGGCCGACCGTTCTCGGCATGGATCGAGACGGGCACGGGGCCTACGCCTTCCTCAAATACGACGTCGGTTACCTCCGGCTCAAGAGCGATCTCCCCGATGGATGCCAACACGTACGCGGTACCGATCGTTGGATGGCCGGCAAACGGGAGCTCAGCCCCTGGGGTCAATATCCGCAACCGCCGTGTATGTCGTGGCTCTTCGGCAGGAAACACGAAGACCGTCTCTGAAAGGTTGAATTCCCGTGCGACCTGGTGCATGTGGTCTACAGCCAGCCCTCTCGCATCGGGAAACACCGCCAGCGGATTTCCTCCAAAGATTCGATCCGCGAAGACATCAGCCGTATAGAATCGATATCGCATACGTTTTACGTCCACATTTTCACCCGTCGGCTTTCACAAACCGTGACTGCCAAACGAGTACTAATGAAATACAACCTACCTCGGTTTAGTCCCCACCAATACGGCCTCCATATTGTTCCGATTGAGAACATCGACATCGACAAATCCAAGGTCGTGCATGGCCCGAATTGAATCTTTCTCTTTCATAACTCTGTCTGGCGCTTGATCTGCAACGTTGTGCAGGACCCAGTCTTTCAGAAGCTCGTGCTTTCCAAGCGGAAGGAATGCCTCAAAGAACCTTTCGAGCTGTATCACAAGTGCCTCGAATTGTTGTTGACCGTCGGGTGCGTATTTGTCCGCATTGACAAATACACCCCCTGGCTTCAAAACCCTGAAGGTCTCTCCAAGCACCTCGTCTCTGTACGAACACTGGAAGTTGTGCAAGGTAAAAGCCGATGCCACCACATCAAACCGAGGGACATTAACCCCCCGCAGGTACTGAAGGGCGTCCACCTGAATAATCATGAATTCTCGGTTGCGATGCCAATCGTTGAGGTTTCTCTGTGCCTGCTTTACCATCTTTGGTTCGTTATCTATGGCCGTCAGCTTGACATCACCTCTCGAAGCCAAAATGACATCCGCCGTAATGCCATCACCACATCCAATATCAAGCACTTCGATCGCTGACTGCGGGAGGGCCGGTCTATACCCTGCAACCACCGCTCCGATCTTGCTCTCCATTTCTTCATAGTGAGGATAGGCCCGCTTCACGAGCTGGTACTCCTCACTCATCCTTCCCGCGAATCTTCGACCGTGCTCCAAGAGGGATCCCCCCATGATGCCGAATGGCCGTGCGGTGTACCCGAAAAAATCACTTTGCAATCAGTTGGTGTTATGGGCCCTCCGAAATCCGGACCGAATCCTGGATCATCCGCTGAAATTCTTTGTATGATGCATAAACCTTCTTGGCCAAACTAACCACACATCCCCCTTCAGCGGAGGGCGAGGCTCCAGCAGTAGATGACCGTCGCAAGCGAGGCACTGCCAAGGGTCCACTGCACGCGGAGCGCTCGTGGGCGGGGCACAAAAAAGGCAATAAGAATACCTAAGAGACCGCCCAAAACGAAACCGAGAAGGTGAGCCCAGAGGTCAACGCGTTCTCCCATCCCGAGCATCGCAAGGAAGGCCAGACCCGCCGCGATCGGCATCCAGACACGCCGCCCGCGTGCTCCGCTCCGGCGGCGTCGCGCAACGCCAAGGCCGCTCAACAGACCGACAGCACCGAACACCGAGGTGGAGGCCCCTACCGAAACGTGAAGGGATCCATGTAAAAACGCATTGAGGAAGTTACCGCCGGCGCCCGTCAGCAGGACAAGGGCACAGCCCAACCCCGAGCCCAAGGTCCGACACACCGCGCTTATGAGGAAAGCGCCAGCGATCACGTTAGCCATCACGTGCCCGAGATCTGCATGCAGGGTAAGCGCGGTCACCGTGCGCCAAAGCTCGCCGAGGAGGATCCGCTCGGCATCGGCACCACCCCGCGCAAACCAGCGCGTTCCCCGATCCCACTCTCCTGTGATGAAGAAAAACGCGAGGAGGGCCGCCGATACTGCGAGTCCCGCATAGACGTGCGCGGATCCCGAAGGCTCATCACCCTCTTGCGGTTCCGGAAGGTTCTCCCTTTCGTAGGTTGACAGGGCGGCAACCGCCCGATCAACTTCCTCGGCCGGTACACCCAGAACGAAGCCCTCGGGCACGCGCGTTACAATGGGGCACAGTCCTTCGGTGACGAGTACCAGTGCCCATTCTTCTGCGAGAATCCGAGTGGGAGCTACCCTGAGGGGAACTTCCGAGGCCTCGCTCATCGAACGCCCCACTCCCTTATCCGCCCCTCGAGTTCATCCAGAACGACAGACGCTAATGCAAAGGTCTTGAGATCGATTTCGGGATCTGCAAAGTAGTGATCGAGACCGATGTCTGTAACAACAATGCCCCCCGGTACTAATTCATCCGCCAAGAGGGTCAATCCGTCATTCGGCCCCAGCATCCTGAGGTCCTTATATCGCCTTTCGACGTATTTCGCGATATGTCCCGAAAGTGGAACGCCAATATATTGCAGCGTAAGTATATGCTCAGGAAATATGAGTCCTGCAAAGACCGGTTTTCTTTTCTTCGTGCTGAGATTCTCGATGACGTCCACGCGAAGACCTTTAAAGAAAAAAGCAATGCGAGCAAACCAGCTTTGGGGCCATTTCAAAGCCTGGTCTGCCGAAGGACTTCCCCTCAATAGACCACCGATGCTAATCCATGCTCTGATGTGACGCAACTCCTCAGCCGTCATTAGCTTTCCAATTGTCAACGCAACCTCAGGACCACCTTTACTCGCACTCACTAATATAACCTTGTCATATTGTCCACTTAGTCGGGTGATCTCTCCTACCAGGAGAGATGCATTTTCTTCGACGGTTCCAATTTCATTCGTCTCGATCAGCAGCGTGTTAAACCCCGCACGATTCATGATCCGTCGCTGCAGCGCGAAGTCAGCACCAGTAGTAGGATCCCTTTTGTATGCATAACCCGGTACGAAGGCAATAAGGTACGTCGCGAATCTTTGAGCAACTCGAGATACTTCTGAGAAGCCTTTGTTTCTAATCGCGCCGAGATGTGAATGAAATGCCTGTTGTGCTCTTCGATTTATCGGATTTTGGTAAAGGCGAGACACGAAATAAAGAGTGGCAAAATCAGTGGAGAATTCCTCAGTAATTTTTCTTAAGGTAACACTGTCAAGGGGACGTTTACTCGATCTTTTAATCAATTGGTCTATTTTCTTGTCGTACTCACCATTCGTGCGATCTCCAATGAGGTAATGCTCGAGATAATACTTGGATAGTGTGGAATCGGTCGTGGTCGATATCGTCTGCTCGGCCAACCGACCCTTGGTGTGATGCTTGGGGATGACGACACAGGCAGAGAGAAACAGGGAAAGGAACAGCCAACCCCATCTGGGACGAGCCTCAGGTGGTCTCACTGGTTTTCCGTAACGCATCCAAGATGTTAGTCACCAACTTCTTCTTCGCCTTCAGTGTCTCAGTGTCTCCTTGAATTGCGTGACACTGTTAGTATCCGCGATATCCATTCACATATTCCCCCGACCATCCAAACGCTCAGACACTTTGAATTCGCCTGCTTCGGTATCAAGGCCGCCGTCCTGACGGCCGGTCGTCCTGATTCAGTGCACGGACCTCGGCGTAGCGGAAGCATGTGACCAGATGGTCGTTGACCATTCCAGCAGCCTGCATAAACGCATAGCAGATGGTCGAGCCGGCGAACTGGAAGCCCCTCTCTTTCAAGGCCTTGCTCATTGTGTCTGACTCCTTCGTCCTGGCGGGAAGTTGCCACGTCGTCTTCCAGGAATTGTGCCGAGGCGTACCGCCCACAAACTGCCAGATGAAGGCGGCAAACGACCCGATCTCTTCCTGTATCCGCAGGAACGCCCCTGCGTTTGCCACCGTGGCCGCAATCTTTTGTCGGTTCCGGATGATCCCAGGGTCCACCAGCAGTTGCTCGATCTTACGCGTCGTGTATCGGGCAATTTTCTCAGGTTCGAAGTTGTCGAACGATGCCCGGAACCTCTCACGCTTGTTCAATATGATTGCCCAACTCAACCCCGCCTGGAAAGCGTCGAGCACCATGTACTCAAACAGCTTCCGGTCATTGTAAACGGGTACCCCCCACTCCCAGTCATGATAGGCCATCATCAGATCATTTCCCTCGGCCCAGCCGCATCGCTGCCTTATGGCTTGCATACCATACTTCGCATCAGCCATTTACGCATCCCTATTGAATATAGCCAGGGATATCCGTCAGGACAAGGGTATGACCGGCCATGAAAGGTCGGTGAAGTGTACGTTTCTTTCAATGCAAACGCCGCCAACCGACATCCCTCAAGTCTACACGCCCCTGTCGGTCAAAGTGAATCCCCTCTGCCTCCAGGAATTGACGTTGCCTGATGCTACCGTCTCCGGACGAGCGGGAACTGATCTTCCCCTGGCGATTGACTACCCGATGCCAAGGGACATCGGCATCATCAGGGACAGCAGCCATCGCATAACCGACGACGCGGGCCGTGCATCGCCCCACAATTCGTGCAACCTGGCCATAGGTGGCGACTCGGCCGGCCGGAATTTGACGAACAACGGCGTAGATCCGCTGGTAGAGTGGGATGTTTTTAATAAAATCTCTAGAGAAATTTTCGGACACGGTCGCGAGTTTCCTTTCGATGTAACAATTGCTCTTCCTCCTGCCGGGCAACGCTTTGCGGCCCTCTCTCCTCTGGATCCTTGCCAATGCTTACCCTCGCCCTGTATGACTGTCAAGCTTCAAGACTCGAAAACGTCACCTGATGAGAAGCCCTTACTAGAAGCTCCGGTAATATCAACCACTCGGGACCCCGGCCTTGGCATAAAGATTACTAATCATCGTCTGTGGGGAAACTGCGCCTCATATCAATCTCCCCCTAACGGGCTTGTGTCGGAGGTATGTAAACTATGAAGGAAAAACTTGGCCGGGTGAAGCGCAGTAAGCTTGAGGATATCTGCGCGTTACTCCGTGACGTCCGCGGGGCACCGCATTTGGAACTCCGGGTGTACCGTCGCTCGTCCGATCCGGGTCACCAAAGCTTACCAGGCAGAGAAGCGATTTCCGTGCCTGTTGACGTGCTTCCAGAACTTCTCCGTATGCTCGAACGGACACAGGAACAGCTGATCGAACAGAAGCTACTGCACCTATCGTCCCCCACTCATGTAACCAGCATGGAAGCTGGCGAGATGACTCCGCTTCGCGTGTCGGCTCCCAGTCGTCGAGGGGATTCCCGACGGGAACCCCGCGTGTCCCTCGTCGTGCCTGTCGGATGTCGCCTTTTCGATACCGCGGAGTCGAAAACGGCCACCGGCCAAACCGAGGATGTGAGCCATGGGGGAACCAAGGTTTGGCTCACCAAACGTTTTTCGCTCTTTAGCCGGGTCGAACTCTTTATGCGGATGGGAGAGGTAAACTTCCAGGGACAGGCACAAGTCGTCGCAGCCGATCTGCACCCCAAGGGTGGTCGGTACCGACACAGCCTTCGATGGCTCGGTCTCAATGCACAGGCAAGGACTGCATTCTTAGAGCTTACCAAGAGCCTGACGGCGGAAGTCCGGTCGAAAGAATCTGTGCGTCCTCCGAAAGAGTAAAAGCGCTACCACAATAACTCTCCCACCAGTATGGTGTCGCCACTTTTCGACACACCACGCGTGGCGTTACTTACGATCCTCCCT
This sequence comes from uncultured bacterium, assembly GCA_964348275.1. GTDB lineage: Bacteria > Methylomirabilota > Methylomirabilia > Methylomirabilales > CSP1-5 > CSP1-5. The sequence continues at coordinate 58,042 of CAYGBT010000001.1, read as the reverse complement.
GCTTCGGTCCAAGGGGCCACATTCTCACACTGCTGTTCATCGGAGCGGTCCACGTTTTTCTAAGTACCGCTGATGATAATCCTCCGCTCGATAGAATTCCGACGCCGGCGTAATTTCCGTCACGATCGGCTTCGTGAAGTGACCGCTCTTTTGGAGTTTCTCTTTCGAGGCAATTGCCACAGCCGCCTGCTCTGGAGTGTGAAAAAATATGGCAGACCTATACTGCGTACCGACGTCCGGTCCTTGCCGATTCAGGGTCGTCGGATCGTGGATCCTCCAGAACACATCCAAAAGGTCCTCGTAGGATACCTTGGTAGGATCGTATTCCAGCTGGACGACTTCTGCATGTCCGGTCTCGCCCGAACATACGTCTTTATACGTCGGGTTCTCGAAGGTTCCGCCAGAGTATCCCACTGTCGTTGACACGACGCCCTGAACTTTACGAAACGTGGCTTCGACTCCCCAGAAACAGCCCGCTCCAAACGTCGCCTTTTCCATTCTTTTTTCTCCCTTCTATGTCATTACCCTCCGCGAAACCCCACACCCATGATGACGAAGAGAATCGAGATAATTGTCACGAGGATAACGTGGAATGCAAGTGTCTTCATATTATCCGGTGAAATCTTGGAGACAATTCGCACGCGCGCATCAACTGCCAGTGCGACGGTGAGCGCGAAAAGGGTTATTTTGGTAAGGATGAGGGTCGATACATAGCTCTCAAACGAAAACCAAACAGAGACATCAGAAGCCATCTGATACGCAAGCCAGAGACCCGTGGCGACTCCAAGGAGCAATGATGGGATCCCAATCCGCTCGAATCCCGAATCAAACTCAAATATCAACTGTGGATCCTTACGCTTCAGAGCTTTCGGCAGAACGGTCAAAGCCAGAACAAGATGTCCCCCTGTCCATACAGTGGCAGACAAGATATGAAGCACCACCACGTATTTGTACATCGCTTTGTGCTCGCGTTTACCGCCGGGTCACGGACCGAACACCTCGAGAAAACGCTGCGTCATATCAAAAGCACGTCGCTGTCAGTTTTGCCGTCATTTGTGACGGGGCCTACACAACAAGTTCAACCACCTCTGCATCGATGTTCCCATCTTGAATATGCAAGCGCGCCAATGTTACCGGTAAGTTGAATCGCCGAGGACCGGCGCTTCCAGGATTCAGGTACAACACACCGTCCTTCGTCTCGACGCTGGGGCGATGGGAGTGGCCGGCGATTACGGCTTTGAACCCGGCTGCAACTGGATCCAGATCGAGTTCCTGCAAGTCATGGAGAACATAGAGAGAGAGCCCACCGATTTGAACGACCTCGTTTTCTGGTAGTGCTCTTGCCCACGCACCCTTGTCGGTGTTACCTCGGATGGCGACGACCGGAGAAACCATTTTGAGCTCTTCCAGAACCTCGGGTTTTCCGATATCGCCCGCGTGGACGATCAGCGCACAGCTCTCGAGTTTCGCGACCGCTTCACGTCGCAGCAGCCCGTGGGTGTCAGATATCACGCCAACATCGTACTGAGCTGTCTGTCGTCCAACGTTCATCCTGCGCTGTCCCCTCTTTGCAGCCTGTCAGAGCCATTCCAGAAGACACACAACGCGATGCTTTCCTCGCTGCTATGACTCTCGGCCAACAAATCCCTTCCGGCCGTGGAGCTCTCTCATTGCGCCAACACTTGAAAGTGCAGATACCGCATACAGCACAAGCATCGTCAGGCCCATCTTGAAGAACCGGATTGCATCGAGATCACCCCGATCGATTGCGTCCCCATGCTTGATTGCGATGAGAACTGTTCCGACGACTATCGCGTACTTCAGTGCCCGCCGAACTACAGGCCAAGTTGATGCATGCCGAATCCAATCACGCATAATGTGTCTTTGTTAATCAACTGGTTACTAGATATTGTTAAAGTATTTATTTCATGTACTAGGGAGCAGAGCGTGCCGCATAATGTGGTGGATCTCCGCGCTACAGGTCGTCCACTCCCATCTCATGTGTGCGGATTTACCACGTCGAACAACGCCGCATAATCCGCATCCCCCCAACCCTTTTCCAGGGTCTGTTCCAACAGGGTGTGGAGGCCTTCGAGGGCGCCCGCCTCGAGCTCCAAATGACTTGCTTCGCGTAGAAACAAGTCGACGTCTTTCAACAAATGTCGCGTGGGAAAGTTAGGGTTTCCATAGTCCCGGTTTAATAGGCGCAACAGTCGCTTGTCGAAGGCCGGAGCGTACAACGCGCTCTCGCGCAAGATTGCCATGAACGTGTCCACCGGGATCTGACCACGGACAACAAGGGCGATACTGAGCACAAACGCGGCCGTCAGCGAAGCGATCAGTTGGTTGAGAGCTAGCTTGGCGGCCGCCGCCTGTCCCACTGGCCCAATGAGACGAGGAGTCGGACCAAAGCACCGGAGAAGACCCGACCATCGTTCAAATTGCTCAGAGGAGGCCCCGACCATCACGATCAGGTTCCCTGCCTGCGCCTCGGGGATACTCCCCAAGACCGGCGCTTCCAGATACTCGCCCCCGGCCCCCACAACGTCTTGCTGGAACCCCTCACTTTCACGGGGCCCGATGGTCCCCATTTGGATGACTGTGCGCCCGACGAGCGCTTCTCGGGCGTTTTCCGATAACAGGACCTGCCGGATCGCCTCGGCGTCGGCTAGCATCAGGATCACGCATTGGGCCAAGCGGATGGCCTCGCTAGGCTGCTTCGCGATTGCGGCCCCTTTCGACCGTAACGGCTCTACCTTCTCCTGGGTGCGGTTGTAGACGACGACCTCGTGCCCTGAGGCCAGGAGGCGTTCCGCCATTGGCTGTCCCATGAGTCCGATTCCCAAAAACGCAATCTTTATTCTGTGCTCGCTGTTCATTTCCTCTTCCCGGTCATCTGTCTTCTGTGGTTTCCCGGTCTAACGAACATTCGCTTGTTTCATTCATGGGCCATTTACTGTCAGAAGTCCTCATTACGATAGCGTTGTTCCTGGAAAATTGTGGAGAGGTGCCAGAACGTATCAAGGATCCCTGCCTCACCTACCGTCATTTCTCCCTTGGTAGCGGCTCCGCTTACCTCGCACATGACCTCTTTGATCTCGGCCATGGTTCGCAAAGCCTCAGATCGTTCAGACTTCGCAGCAATATGGTCTCGCAGCTCTCCTATGAGTGGGAGTAATCTGCGGTGCAAGTGCCTCGTGTATTCCATCTGGACGGACGATCCGCGAAATTCGGCAAGTCCAGTTGCAACAGATTCCAGCGTCGCAATCAACTTCCCTGCCTCCGTCCGAAGTCCCATCCGCAAGCCTACCCCTTAATCGCGTCCAGGCTCACGACAGGCTCATCCCCGACGACCTCAGCGCTGTGCACGGCACCACGCGGCACGGTGAGACAATCGCCCGCTTCAAGGATCGCTTCCTGACCCTCCATTGTCATGCGAAATCGGCCAGAGAGCACCCCATCGATCTTGTCAACGCCGTGTGTGTGTTCAGGAAATATTGTCCCTGGGCGGTAGATATAGCGCGTAACTCGATAGCCCCGCTGCTCCAATTTTTGCCGCATCGCGCTCTCGGAGAGTGGACCATCTCGCACTGCATCCCACTTCTCTATGTCCATCGCTTGCCTCCGTCTTCCCGGTCAGGCACTCTCTCGTCTTAGGGCATACTTTCAAGATTCAAGGCCTGAACCTCTTTCTACCTGCTCGGGCCAGCCACACGCTTGCGCAATCATTAGCAAGATCTCTTGGGCAAGGGCTGAACCCCGGTCACTGTTCATCATGATCACGGCTCCCTTCCCGTGCTCGGTGAGGGCAACCAGGGAGGCCCGAAAGCCCCTGTTCACACCTTGGTGCGAGAATCGCGCGCCATTGCCCTCTACCAAAAAGCCAAGCCCCCAGTCGCCGAGGCCTGGGTCAACCATCCGCCGGGTCAACTCTGAGGAGAGGACGTAGTTTGCCTCTCCCCGAAGCGACCTCTGCACCTCTAATGCAAACCGAGCAAGGTCCGTTGGTGTGGTCCATAACCCAGCAGCGGCCATTTCCGGGTATACATACCAGTCGCCTTCGACTCTTTCTCCACTCGAATTATGCCCAGAGGCCGCCGTGCGATGCCTGGGCTTTGGAAGAGGCTGCTCGAATGTACTCTCCAACATCCCGAGTGGACGAAGGACCGTCTCTGCCATGATCTCGGGGAAAGGCTTTCCGGCAACATCCACCAGGAGTTGTTGGAGAACCGTGTATCCCCCACCTGAGTAGCGCCACAGAGACCCGGGCCGGGTCTCTACCCGAATCGCCCCGGTATTCGACAGGCCTCCGCCACTGAGCACCTCCGTCAACTTCGGCAGCTTGGCTCCGCGGGCATAGCCCGGAAACCCGCTCACTGTGAGGCCTGCCGTATGACCTAGAATCCCGCGAAGCGTGACCGGAGCCTGTTTTGTGAGTTCGTTAGACGGCACCTTCCAACTCGTGAGCTTGACGTTCACATCTTCGTCAAAGTCGAGGAAGCCGTCCTGAACAAATTTTAACGCCGCCATCGCCGTAACCGGCTTACTGATGGAGGCTGCCTGAAAAAGCGTGTGCGATGTCACGGGCGCCCCGGACTTCACATCCGCCATTCCGTACCCTTTCGTCCACTCCACTTCGTCGTCGTTGATCACGGCGATGCTCACACCGGGAACGTCGTAGTTCACCATCCGCTGCGCGAGGATATAAGGCGCAATACGGTGACCAACGCTCATCACACCTTCAAATAGCCCGCTTTCAAGCCGCTCGACGCATGCGGCTCCCGAGACATCAACCGGGGGTGCTGTCTCTTGACAAGCGGCGACCAGGACAGCGGGTAGAAAGATCAAGAGGAGTTGCAGAAGCTTCCTGAGACTCTCCAGGTTTGACCTCCGAATGACAGGCTCGGCAGCAGCGACGCTCGAAAGGCGACCAGACAGCCACGGTGCCAAAGTGACTACGAATGCTGAAATCCGGATGTTGATCAAGAATGCCATGGGAACGTTTGACCAATCGATATCACTTACAAAGAAGCTCGCGATCTGTGTCGGCCAACTGGAACTAGTCTGTCCCATCCCCGCCGTTCATCTTGGCAGGCGCTTGCGAAGCCACCGGATTTGGCCCCGATGATTGATCTCGTCCTCGAAGACGTGAAACCACTTGAAGTAATTATTGGCTGGCTGGTAGCCCCAAAATGGAGTCTGCTCATATAGCCAATCGTCAGTCCGCCTGGCCAACTCGCTCACTGTTTTCTCGCGGACATCGCTCAGCACCTGCAAGTAATAGTCGAGGGGGTGCCCTCGAATGTCTCTCCGTGCCTTTTCCCCAAGCTCCAAGAACGCGCCCCACTGCTGTCTCTCCTTGGCCGTAAGACCTCGACGCTCAAACGTATCAACCTGATATGCCAGCTCAACCGCGGCGATATGACCCAAGAGAGAAGCAATCGTGTTGCTTTGGGCGTCGTGCAGGTAATCGAGTTCATTGGTCGTGAGGCCCTGCACCGCTGCAAGGGTTGTGTACCGTGCATAGTTCATCATCACCACCAGTCCGCTAATCTGTGGCGCGAACCCGGGGAGTTCCTGGATCAGAAAAGGGCTTATGCCACCCTGATTCATAGACAAAGTCTCCTCAGAATCGTCATCACGACCGAATTGCCGGAAAGTGACGGCATCCAATTCCGCTCACCCGGCGGTGATCGTTTCGCCTTCGAGGTTGTCAACGACAACTGGACTTTCGAAATAAGTCACGGACGGTTCAGAGCCATACCGTTCGAAAATGGATTGCCTGAAGCCACCGTCATAGAACCGGTCTGCATCTGCTCGAGATTTCCAGAGGTACACGCCTCCAACGATCCCGCCATCCTCAGATCGCAAAAAGTATTTCCGGATCAATCCCGGAACGTCACGGAACCTGGGCGCAACATTCGAGAAGATTTCTTGGGCCTTGTCCCGCGTTAAGGGGACGGATGGTTTAATCTGCACCAATGCCGTAATCATCATGATATCCTCCTCTCCCCTCCACTTCAAGCGTAACGCCTACACCATTGTGCCCTGCGGCGTAGCCTCACGATCACACCCATTCTACCGCGTGCGCACGCATCGTCCCCTTCACAAGCCTCTCAAGCGTGAGCCCCTGTACCGCGATAGAAAAGACCACCACGGTATAGGTGATCGCCAGAATAACGTCCCGCTCACGGCCGGGTGGCAGGGAAAGCGCAAGTGCAACGGAGATTCCCCCCCGAAGACCACCCCACGTCATGATCCGGACCGCTCCTGGACTGAACGTTCGAAAAGAACGAAGCACTGTGACCGGGATCCCGATGGCGACGAACCGGCAAAAGAGTACCAGCGGGATAATGAGCAAGCTTGCCAACAGGTACTGCTCCGTGAACGTGAGTACCAGTATCTCGAGGCCCAACAGCACGAACAACACGGCGTTGAGGATTTCGTCAACCAGTTCCCAGAAGACATCCAAGTGAGCCCGTGTTTCCGCCGACATGCCGAACAGCCGACCCCGGTTTCCGATCAGGAGACCTGCAATGACGATAGCAATGGGACCCGAGAGATGCAGCGAGTCGGCCAGCCCATAGCCCCCCGCGACCAGGGCAAGCGTGATGAGGATTTCGACCTGGTAGTTGTCTACGCTCTTGAGCATCCGGTAAGCTAAGTAGCCAAGTGCTAACCCGAACAGGGCACCCCCTATCGCCTCCTGAAGAAATAGCAACCCGATGTGGCCGGCACTGATCGCGTGGCTTCCGGTAGCCATCTCCAAGATGACAAGGAAGATGACGATGCCCACTCCATCATTGAACAAGGATTCACCTGTGATTCTCATCTCAAGACTTTTCGGCGCGCCAGCGGTTTTCAGAATGCCCAGTACTGCAATCGGATCGGTCGGTGAGATGAGCGCACCGAACAGCAGGCAGTAGATATACGACAATTCAATCCCAAACCCGCCTAGCACCAACCACGTGAGCATACCGACGAGGAACGTCGACACAAGGGTTCCAACCGTTGCCAGGGAGCCGATACTCCATTTCAGCTCTGTCAGATCATTGATGTCGATGTGCAGCGCGCCGGCAAACAAGAGGAAGCTGAGCATCCCATGCAGCAAGGTTTTGCTGAAGTCGACGCTGCCCAGCAACAGCTCTGCCTGCTGCTTGAGGCCGAGCCCGAACGAGCCCAATAGGTTGAGCATCAAGGACATCACGAGTGCGATGAGCATGACGCCAATGGTGACCGGCAAGCCAATGTAGCGGTGATTCAGGTAGCTAAACACGGCGGCCAGCGTGATGAGAATCGCAAGAATGGTAAATAGGTCCATGTTAGACCATCACAGAATGCAAAAATGTATACGAAGGGCGCGGCAGGTTTCAGCCGGGTATTAAACTGCGCGTGCTTCAATTGTAATGCTGAAGTAATGGCTCGCGATACGCATCCCCTTGGTCAAATAGAATCGATACGCATCGAACCTCTGGACTCCGGAGTCCAGGTGGTTCTCCTCGCACTCTCGACGAAAGTAAACCGGGTAAAATTCCGCAGCCTATTTCCTGTACGGGCTATACCTTGACATAGTGGCCCGCATCTATAATAGATGCTGACCCTCTTTCATTGCTTTCCTACTCTCTTGGGATAAGAAAGAAAGTTTTCGCCGACTGAGAATGGACCCAAATGACTGCACTGAGATCGCGGACTCCGTAAATCCGTACTTCCCACACCCGATCTCCTTTTCTTGCAAGTCCCCTGATCTGAACGCCCAACCGATGATTGGAAACCACCTTGGCCGTTTCCAATGCACGCAACCCACCCATCTTTTTGAAGTAGGCTTGGACAGCTATCTTCTGTGCCTGATCTTCGGTTGAAACGTTAGCCCCTTCTGTCCTAAGCGTCGATTCAGTTAATTCGCTGATTCGTCGAAGCTGGCTGGTATCCAGGGCTAGACTTGGCCGCGCCATAGTCGTGACAGCCGCAAGCACGATGAAAATTTGCGCCGTCTCACTCCACCACATACCTCGGACTCCCTTCGTAGACCATCTATGTCCTTTGTAGATCGGTCCACGACCTACCCCAATCCGTCTTGTCATTCATGAAAGACCCCCGGCGCCCTATTTGTTGCTCCGTCGAGCTGCTTTTGCGGGAGCCACGCATCAACCGATTCAGTTGCAGTGTAAATATGGATCCCACAAATAGGATAATAGAAGTGCCAAGTAGCTTCCATGCCAGCTCTGAGTCCTTCGGTCCCCAGAGAAGTAGAATACCGGTGGCAACACCGGTCAGCACCGAGAGGAGGCTCACAACATAACAGGTCTTATCAATTTTTGAGAATTCGATCATTACAGTTCCAACCCTGAGTGAGTCGGGATACTCACACTCATCGGTTGTCCCAAGACGATTCGCAAACACAAATATGATAACCACCACGATGGTAACCAGGCCAAGTAAAGATATCATTTTCGCCTCTATTCTGATTCATCGCACGCAACGACCTGGCGTCCAGTTATCCTAATCGAAGTCTTTCTCCAGTAGCCTCACGGGGAGCTTCGCATCGACAATGGCCTGGATGACGGCCAGCGCCTGCGCGGGCGGTTCCCCCTGCGAGTTCTCTCGAAAATACCAGACCGTGCCGTTGGTCTGCTTTAGCCGGCCGAACTCCTGTTTCAGCTCTTCGATACTCACAGTCTTTCCGTTAAGATAAATCGTCCCCCCTCGGTCAACTTTCACTTTGGCTATCTCCGCCGACTCTTGTGTCATGTCTCGCTTCTGTCTTCGCTCGGTTTGGTGCTCAGATTCCTGATCACAACCGACCCCGAAGAGAACTAACCCGACAAGTATTATCCAAAACAACCGCAAAACGTCCTCCTCTCATGATGCAGTGCGGGGCCCTCACCCCCGCTCATTCAAACGGTAGCATATAGGAGCAGGCCAAAGGGTTCAAGGGGTACCCGAGATATGAGTAAGTGGGAAAGGGAGGTAAACGGGGTCGGAAGATAAGGCGAGGGACAATATGAAGAGGAGCCCCCCCTGGCTGATCTTGCTTGGCGGACCAGCTTCACCACGCGGGGAGGCCTCCTAGAGCGGCTTAGAACCAACGACGGACCGACTGCTTGTATCTGAGATACTCTGATCCGAATTTGCGCTCCAAGTACTCCTCTTCTCGCTCGATGACACCCTTGGTGACCACGACGAGTGTCGGGACCAACATCGCGAGGACCCAAAAACTGTTCACGCGCAGCGCGATTCCGGCATGCAAGGCGCTGGCCGCCAGGTAGAACGGGTTGCGGGTGTACCGGAATGGCCCCGTCTGAATGATACTGGTCGTGGGTCGGTCCGACCGAAACGATGTCTTCCAACGTCGGAACTCACGGGCCGTCAGAACTCCACCTGCGAGGCTCAGCGAAATGACCGCCCTGCCCAGCCACCTCGCCGCCGAGCTGGGCAGGATCGGGATCGGCCAAATGAAGTGGAGGCCCACCCCAATCAGGATGAACGTGAGGTAGATCAGGGGCGGCAGCGCGATGACATTCGCGCGGTCCGCTAACTGGACGGGAGGTCCCTGAGCCGGGATGGAAGGGGTTTGATCCTGTTCCCCCGTCATGAATGGCCCTCTTCCCCGTTTTACTTTACACCTTGCCCTTAAACTCTATGAAAACGAGCTCGAGCGGCTGATCGCTCAAGTTCTTCGGCAAGTGTTCGCCTGCCGGATATGATTGTACCTCCCCAGCCTTCAGCAGAGTTCCTCCGTCTTGCCATCCGGCAACGTAAACCGGACGTGCGCATCTGTCAGATGGACACCCAAGCTTGCCGGATGCCCGTGCATCACGGATTTCTCGCGGAGACCGTACCTGATTCGAAGCACCCGAACCAGCTCATTCTCGAGTTCGACCGTGTAATGCTTGGGATCCACTTTGACAGCGTCTTGTCTCACTTTGGCCTCCCTGTCCGTGTCGTCAGCGCCATTCTGTATGCGCCGTGGGCGAATGTCCGAACCCTGCTGCCATGAGCACATCGCGCCAATCGATTTTGGCAACTTGAACCCAATGACGAAGCGTGTCAATGTTCCCCCCACTCAACTTGAGAACGGCAAACCGTATTCGCTCGAGCCCGTACTCATCCATATCTTGACAAAAGGGAAGGCCGTTGCCGCATTCGCTGACCAAGATGCGAGCAGCCTCCGCTTGCTTTTCTGAAAAGAAAACCTGCTGGACCTTCTCCCAAGTCGCGGGGCTCAACCCTACCACCTTGACCTCGCCTTGTGGACCGGCTTAGATTGCAATCACGCCGCCTCCTGCTACAGCCTACTTTTCCGTTCCCTGATCCAGGCCTTTATCGCGGGCTTGCCAGAGAGAGAGGTACTCCTTAGAGAGGAGCGATATGTAATTGCTGTCGCGCGTGAGCACGTATGCGGCGGTTAATCCCTCCACATCTGCTATCCATTCTCGGACATTTGGATGGTCAGATGATGCTTCGATAAGCTTCTTGAAGGCATCTCCACCAGACAAGATGATCGCCGCCTCCTCGTGCGGGCTATACCACTGAAATACCGAGAAACCAGCACGAGTAAAGACAGCCGGAACATCAAGCTGGATACCTTGATTTTTCAGGCTGACAAACAATCCAGTGAGACACGCGGCCATGAAGCACGCGGCACGTGATGCTGTCTCAATCGTGGCACTGTCTGGATGAGGCACGTGCTCCGTTCCGGCCCCCTCAAGAGTGGATGAAATGATCTCGCTCAAAACGATTACCGCCGCCTCCGTGAGGTCGTCGGAAGACTCGAGATTCGAATCCTCCCGGATTTGGTTCGCGACAGCGATCAATGCCTGGTCGAATGGCTCGCTCGCGTCCGGCATCTTTGGTCCCCTGTTATTCACGTCAGCCATGGAGGAATCCTCCTCCGCGTTGTCTGTGACTTCTTTCAGAATAGGCGGCTAAAAAAAAGTAACATGGTCTCTAGCGACGAGTGTGTCAAGCAAAGATTCACCAAATGGTTGACGTCAGAGCCGAGTTATATTGCCGCGCGTGGTCGGTAGAACGACACAGCATTCTCGTACAGAATTTTCTTTGTCATTGGTTCACCGACGGCTTCTACGAGCAGTTTAAGGTCGTCATCATGAAAGGGCCGCTCGGCTCGTGTGGGTGGCAAATCGGTCCCGAACATAAGCGCAGTGGGGTTAATAGAAAGAATGGCCTCTATAGCCGGTAAAGCCTCAAAATCCAGGCGGCCGAATCCGCTCGCCTTTACGTGGATTCCTCGTTCAACCAATTTGAGAAGTATGTCAAAACCTGCCTTTGATAAGCCCAGATGGTCAAGAGAAACGGATGGCAATGCCACGAGAATGCAATACAAATCAGAAAGGTGACGAGAATCTACATGGAGCTCGACATGCCAGCCGGCGATCTCATGCACTCGTTCCGCAAGAAATTCCAATTTCTCAACGCCTTCGGAACCACCACGTTTCAGGTTAAAGCGAACTGCCCGCACGCCAGCGTCGTTCAGCCTCAAGACTTCCTCGTCGGGAACTGAAGCGGATAACTGTGTCACTCCCACAAATGTAGGTCCGAGTTCTTCTAAAGCTGTCAGTAGATAAGTCTGATCAAATGCTTGAAACGATCCAGATACGATGGCTCCCCCAACGATGTTCAGGTCCTTAACACGTTTTATGTAATCAGCGGATGTAAAATTGTCGGGTAAGTACCCCTGGTTTGGCACGAGGGGGAACCGGCTGTCAATGATGTGAAAATGGCTATCGAAGACCTTGAAATTTTCTATTGGTTTGTGCACGCCTCAGCGCCCCTTAAAATTGCCCCAGAACCTTCCGGCCATCAGTCCCACGGCGAGGGTCGCTCCCAGTAAAGCCACATCGGCCTTGGAGACTGCTGCGGAGGCCGTCGCTGGCTGCTGTTCGGACGGACAGATGACACGAGCAAGCTCCTGAGTTGTGATTTGCGTCATCTGCGGAATTTGGTTAATCCCGTAGACGCAAATCTCACCGGTTGGAAGGGCACAGAAACGCTCGGCAGGACATTGGGTTAGGATCCTCTGCTCGACCCCTTCGCCACACCGAGCCCCTGCCCCTTTCAGCACCTTGAGGGTCACCTCCGGATACTTCGAAATCTGCTCTGGCATCAAACACCTCCTCGCTGAGCTCTGGCCTCTCCCCGTCCAGATTCAGCGTGCTTCAAGCCTAACTTTCATCCCCGCCAAAATCCTGTGCCATGAGACGGATGATGTCAGAACGGCTCACAATGCCGACCAACCGATCAGCCTCTACGACAGGAATGGGGTTCATGCGACGCTCAACCATTAATTCAGCCAATTCTTCAAGCGTGGCCTCCGGGGTAACCGTAACAGCAGGTGAAGACATAATTTCTCCGGCCGTTGTGCCCAGCATGTGTTCCAGGCGCTTGCGGACCTGTTTAGGCCGTTCCAGATAAATAATTGAATCGAGAATCGTGAAGAAGGCGGGCACTTTGAACCGAGTATTGCGGAGGATCATGTCGAGTTCAGTAATGACGCCCAAGACCCGATCGTTATCATCAACAACGGGTAAACCGCTAATCTGATGGTCAGACATCAAGCGAGCAATTTGGCTTACCGGTGTATCTTGGTAAGCTTTCACCACCTTCGTGGTCATGATATTGCCGACACGCCTTTTTGCGGATTCCGGTACCGTGTCACTTATCTCTGTTGCTCCCATTCTCCACCACCTGACCAAGCATCATACCAGATTTTGGCTTCGCTCCTCCTTTGACCAGGTCTTCTCTCAGCCCATACTATCTTGCAGGATTCTCTAGGGACTGTATACGTTATTAATATACCTGACTCGAAATAGACAAAACATGTCATGCTTTAAAGCCTGCGGCACGCTCAGGTCTCTTGCGCCGTCCTCGGATCGGAACTCAAAACGAAAAAGATACCTGGCCCCTCTTTCACATGTAAGATTAAGGGCCGATCGCAGAGATAGCGCCGCACGGCAATAAAAAGGTTCCTGACACCTTTTTCTGCCTCGACCCGCCTTGGTTTTTCTTCAGAAAATCCCCGCCCCTAGAGGACGAGCAAAGGTGTGATTGAAAGGTTCCCTCATTAGCTTCTCAGCGGCCTCATCAGTGTTACCCCCGGGTAAAGTAAAGGGGAGAGAGACGATAAAGAAGGCCGTCCCGATGGCTGTTAGACCGATACCAACAGGCCTGTAAATCACAAGGTCAAACATCATGGTCACCGCATTTCTATCGTCTTCAGCGGTATACTGATATTGCTTCTCTTCGGCCAGGACAGGGGATGCTACCCAGGTGACCACCAGGACAACTGCCACCAGAAACACAAGCGGTTGCTTCCGCAGAGTGGACATGTGGATACCCTCCTTCCTAAGAGGACGAGATCCGTGCGTGAAAAGAGAAAGTTTCTGCCGCCTTTTCTCCTCTTTCTCGGCTAGCTAACATGTTTCATTGGGCGGCCTTGGGGCCGCAGCGTTGATTCAAGCCCCATTCGTTTCGCCAGCCTCACCACCCATGTTTTGCTCTCGAATGACTTTCCCCGGCTGACGCACTGCTCCAGCGTTTCCACGTCCTCGTCCTCCTGCCTTACGTCGACTAGCCTTACCCAAGCAGATGGTTACTGCACCGGCTAGGGGCTCAACCATTTGGCCGCCCTGGCACCTCCCTGCTCTCGCCGCCACAAGCTCGACCACCGCCATTCCTAAGCTCGATCCACCAGATACGAACGCAAGGCATTGTGCTCTACATACCTCATCACCGTTAAGAAATGTTCATCGGTTTGCACTGGGAAAGACTTGAAGCGTCCCTGGTAGAGATGACCTTGTCCAGCCGAATCGCGGTCCGCATACCAGCGCTGCTTCTAAGTGAGTGTCTCCCAACCGACAAAGTTCGACAGGTCCCCGTCTGCGCGGGGCCAGAGAAGCAGATGTCATTGCTTCGGCACAAAACAATACGCCAAGACGCGCACGTCCATCCGTTCCACCGCTTCCCCCAGCATGCGCTCGAAGCCCGTGTAATCCCCGTCGTGTCAAAGACAATTAGCCGACCGTTGGCTCACTTGAGGACGTGATACACAATTCCACCAGCCGCTACCCGTCACCATCCACCCACAGGGACACCCTACAGAAAAGGCCGGATTCCGTCAATAAAAACGTTCCTAATACCTTCTTCTCAGGGCCGATTACTTCCGCTTCAAGCCGGCGCACAAGAACAACTCAAGGATCAAGATCGCGCCTAGCCGTTTTCCAGCCAGGATTGAAGACTGTCGAACCGATAGCCGATCGGGGCTATCAGGGTATCCCCGCCTCTAAAGAGCAATTCCGTATACTCTCATCGACTCCGCTTCTTATGAATGAGACCTATTACCTATATAAACTTTTCAATGTTATCGCACCATCGCACTGTACTACTTTCCCACAATTTTTCCATCTGCAAGCTTTAACACATTATTCGCCTTATCAACAATCATAGGGTCATGAGTAGCAAAGACGATAATCGTCTTCAATTTATCATTCAATTCAAGAAGAAGATCAAAAATATCCGCAGCCGTCTCGGAATCTAGATTAGCTGTTGGTTCATCTGCTAGAACCACAGATGGCGAATGCACGAGCGCCCGGGCTATTGCCACTCTCTGCTCCTCTCCGCCAGATAGTCTCCTCGGCAAAAACGACGCTCTATCCTTCAACCCAACAGTATCCAGCATTTCCTTGATCTTCTCATCCATCCTGCCAGCGCTGGTCAAAAGGAGGGGGAGTTCCACATTTTCATAAACCGTAAACGTTGGTATCAAGTTGTTCCCTTGAAAAATAAATCCAACATGAAACCGCCTAAATAACGCAAGCTCCTTTTCATCCATCTGATTCAAATGATAATTACCCACAATGATTTCACCGGAAGTTGGCCTATCCATTCCCCCAATTAGATTGAGAAGAGTCGTCTTGCCGGAGCCAGATGGACCGGCAAGAACCCAGATTGACTGGCCCGGTACAGCAAACGAGACGCTCGACACGGCGTTGACCACTGATCCGTTACTTTTGAAGACCCTTGATACGTTATCCAGACGTATGACGTGATCTGTCATGCAAACCTTAACGTTTCCGCAGTGACTCTCTTGCCTGCGATTCGTGCCGGAACATATGAAGATATGAGGGAAACACTAAAGGCAATAACCGCCGGCCAATATAGTCCCTCCATGGTGATCCGAGGGTACACCACTCCACTGACAACAAAGTAACGATTATGGGAGGTGAAATAGCTGAAATCGATTCCATACTGTACGAGTGTCTCTGTGATAACCCATCCTAAAACAAGCCCAATGAGGCTTGCAAAACAACATATGAACATGCTCTCAAGAAAGATTAGACCAATCAATTCTCTCGGTGTCACGCCCATCGCTTTCAGAATGCCGAATTCCCTGAATCGTTCAACCAAAGTGAGAATGAAGTTATTACTGATACCAAACCCGACCAGCGCAAAGACAAGAACCATAATGATTTTCATGGATACAAAATTCATATCAATCAGCTGTACTAGATCAGGCATCAACGAATCCCAGGTGGCAAACTTACGTTCTAGAGGGCTATCTCGATTGATCTTTTCTGTTATCGCATTGATATCCGAGTGACGCGCAAAGAAAAGGGATACCTCCGCATCCAGTTTCTCTTTCGTACCGGCATCCAATTGCGCCTGTGGTAGATAAGCAATCCCCTCATCATACCGGTCAATGCCTGTGCTGTAGATACCGCTTATATGGAATGTTCCAAGGAAGACCCCGGCACTTGTCACCACTGAAACAGGGTCCCCATCTTTCCTCAACAGCCTTCGTGCTGCACCTGATCCGATCAAAACCCCTTTCTCATCATCTTTCGGATACCGTCCGCTAATGATACGCTTCGCAATTGCAGTCCTTTTCGCCTCCCGCAGCGGATCGACGCCATAAAATATGACCGGAACAGTTTTGTCCCTTGCGGAAAGCAGTGCCGTGAAGCGATAACGGACCAGTACATCCTCAACATCATGTCTGGATGCTACATGTCGCGCTAGACTTCTTGGATTAAAAGTTTTCGCGGAAATCTCCATAAAGGCATGGCCGTAATGCAAATGGGTAGTGTTCAGGATCATTGTGTCATTAATCCCAACCGTTACGCTGTGCATCACGACGAGCACACTTGTTCCAATAATAATAAAACCTCCTGTTGCAATCGTTTTCCGGCGGTGGCGGCGGACAAAGCGAAAGGCAAGAGAAATCCATATTCTCATTGGCACTTTCATGATTACCCACGCAGGTGAAGCAAAAGCTTGGGGTGTCCGAGAATGGTCAACAATGTCTTGATGAACATCCGCCGCTTGGACTTATCCAAAGGCAGTCCTGCCCTGCACAAGAGATCAAGAGCCTTCTCGAAGTGCTTTGTGGACTCAGCCATTGCCACTTGTGACCCCCTGGAGAATTGCTGATAAAGATAAATGTCATTCTTGACTAAGTGAGCATTATCAAGAAGTTGCATGAATTTCTGTTTCTCGGTCCCATCACGGCTGTTCATGATCACAGAGGCAAGGTAGTTATGCTTTCTCTTGTACACATCCATTCCGAGATCGCTTAGATCATCAATAATCTGACATCCCAAACCAAAGGAACTTAAACCTTCGTGCACCGTTTTGACCTTTACGTCTGTAAGACTTATGTCGCCCAATGCTATAGGTGCTGCCAGAGGGGACGTGAAGAGCCGTCCCGTTTTTGCCATATGAATATCGTTCAGTATTTCTTGAGGTGAGACGGAGTAATCTACTCCGCTTTCTTCTTCTGCCTCCTCTCTGCCGCACTCAGACATCGCCATCATTGTATTGTTGAGCATCACTTCCAGCTCGTCTTCTGTAATAATCCCTCCCTGAACTCCTTCCCGGAGAAGTAAAAAAAATATCCTGTCTGCCACAAGAACCGTATGGACGGATTTAAACACTTTTGCATATTCCGGGAGGTCCGTCACCAGCAGTTCTTTCAGCTCATCATCAAGCAAGTTATCGCAAGCAGTCACCCATGTCCTAAGACAGTGGTTTATACCAGCATAGAATTTCAAGCGTTGGGGAGGTATATCCAGGACATGAAATATAACGATAAACAATACTGAAAAATAATTGTGCTTCAGGGACAGCCATTTCCTGGGTATGGGCTTGAGCTCGACCCCTGTATCAGCGAGAACATGCCCGGCCTTCTTCCAGAAATCTCTAATAACCTCCTTCTGTTTATCGAGACTTATTTTAAAGACATCAACGGTTAATAGAAAAGAAAATTCAGCCATAATGATCGGATTATCTCACAGCCTTCAAGATATCAACAGTTGGATGCAATTTGTTGAGCGTATAGAAATGGATCCCAGGCGCGCCGGCGTCTAGGAGTCCTTGACATTGGCGGATGGCAAACTCAATGCCGGCTTTTTCAGTCGCCTCTTGATCATCTTGTAGCGGCTCAAAGATTCTTTTCACTTCGTCGGTAATGGTTGCACCGCATACAGAGCAGAATCGTTGTAAACCTTGATAATTTGTAACGGGGAGTATTCCCGGAATCACCCGCACGGCAACGCCACGTCTGTGTAATCTCTCGACATACTCGAAATAATCCTTGTTATCAAAAAATAACTGCGTGATCACAAAATCAGCTCCGGCCTCAATTTTCAATTTGAGAAATTCTGCATCTTGTTCTCTGTCCGGGCACAGAATATGTCCTTCTGGAAATCCTGCGACGGCAATTCCGAAATATTCGCCGTACTTCTGACGGATAAACGCAGCGAGTTCACTACTGTATCTGTAATTATCATCCGTTGGTTGCCAGTCAGGCTGCTCCAGGGGTGGATCACCGCGAAGAGCCAAAATGTTTCTGATGCCCCGAGATTTAATGTCTTCCACGATTGCCTCGATATCAGTTTTTGTATTCAAAACACAGGTGAGATGGGCCATGCCAATGACGTGATGGTGTTCTTCGATATGTTGGACAATATCAAAGGTTTTTTCTCGATTCCCTCCACCGGCCCCATACGTGCAGGAGATGTAATCGGGCTTCAGCTCGCAAAGCTGGGCAATGGTCTTCAGTAAATTCTCATACCCTTTGTCGGTTTTCGGGGGAAAGAGCTCAAACGAAAATGTCTTTTCCTGGTGGTCGAATAGATCTTTTATCCTTTTCATCGAAAGTGAACCCTCATTGAGTAGATCACCTGCTGTCTCTCGAGATTAAGAGTTCCTCTGCCGGCTACCGCCGCTCAAGAATTGGCTCTTTATGGGCTGGCCCAACGCATGGCTTATTGTGGCCCCGCCCGCTGTCGGGGGTCAAGCCTCATTTCGGGTCGCGGGATGATTCGATCCGACCGGCCGGCTATCCGACGGATCGAGCAAGGCCTCTGCCGCCCGAAGGTGCAACACCACCTGCCTCTTTTTATCATGGCTTTCGGCCCTTGTCAGCAGCCGGCTGGCCGGGCCTGGTCATCCTCCTCCTGGCCTTGCGGCTGAGGCGTGTGGTAGAATCCTTTTACTGAGCAATTCTGAACAAGGAGTTTCAATCGTGGATAACGAGGTCAACGAACAGATCCCGTCGCCACCCTCCTTAGTCGGCAACCACAGCAAAGTGATCCGGCTCCAGGGTGATTTTACCTGGCGGGATATTCCCGTCGAGCCATACAAAGAGACCACGGAGACCTGGAAGGGCATCACGCGCCGCGAGCTGTCGGGGAAACGCGGGGAGTCTCAACGGTTCCACGTGCGGTATTTCGAGATCGCCCCGGGCGGGTACAGCACGCTCGAGAAGCATGAACACGAGCACGTCGTCATTCCAATAAGAGGGCGTGGTGAGGCTCAGTTTGGCTGCTACATCTACAAGGTGGAGTTTGGGGATGTCGTGTACGTCGCTCCGAACGACCCCCACCAGTTTCGAAACCCCGAGGACGCCAATGAACCCTTCGGCTTTCTCTGCATTGTTAACGCCGAACGGGACACACCGCAAACAGTGGATGGAGTCGGTTTCTGTTATATTTGTGAGTGAAGACGGTCGGACAAAACGAAGGGTTCAAGCCGGGGGCGGAACGGCTTTCCCTGTAAAATACACAGGGTTAGAGCCAGGTGGGGGGTCCGACTTTCCCGCGTTACAGGCTATGCCAGAACGCAATCATTTTTTGTCGTTCTTTCGCATCCGGCAAACGACCGCTTCCCGCCTCGACGTTGTCGAGCAGGTGTTTCGGCTTGCTGGTCGCGGGGATGACGCAGGTGACCGCCGGATGGGACAGGACGAACTTGAGGAAGAACTGGGCCCAGCTCTTACAGTCGAAGTCTGCGGTCCACGGCGGCAGCTCTTTTCCTTGCACCCTGTCGAATAACTTCCCCTTCACGAAGGGCTTGTTGATAAGCACCGCCATGCCGCGATCGGCGGCGAGCGGCAAGATTCGTTTATCTGCGTCGCGCTCTTCGATCGAGTAGTTGATCTGGGCGAAATCGAATCGTTCCCGTGCGATCACCTCCGCGAAACGGTCGTGGGCCTTTTTTCTGGAATGAGTGACTCCGATGTAGCGATATTTGCCCGATGCTTTCATGTGCCGCAGCGTAGGCAACTGGGTTTCCCAGTCGACGAGACTGTGAATCTGCATCAGGTCGATCGCACCGAAGCCAAGCAAGCGTTCCGATTCCCGCATCTGCGTAATGCCCTTTTCCCGGCCCTCGGTCCTGACCTTGGTTGCAATGAAGGCTTTTTGGGTGGCGCTCAGCTCCCTCAGGAGGTCCCCGACCACCCTCTCTGCCTTCACGTACATCGGTGCAGTGTCGATAACGGTCCCGCCTGCTTGCAGATGAAGGCGGATGACCTCTCTCAGCGGCGCCCGTTCTTCTTCGCTTGTGCCGACGTTAAACGCCTTCATCGTGCCGAGGCCGACGATACCAATCTTTTCCCCACTACCGGGAATGGCCCTCAGCCGCATGGCCGCCGGAGTCGCGGCTAGCCCTGTACTGATACCGCTCGTACACAAGGCAACACCGGCCCCGCCGAGCATCTTCACAAACTCCCGGCGTGAGATCGCTCGTCCAAACTGACTTGTTTTCGGCATTTGTATTTTCTCCACTATGAAAAATTGATCGTCGTCAAGAATGCCTGCGGAAATGTGGTTTCATATCGTCAGGGGAGGTCGGTCGAGCCCATGAGGTACCGGTCGCACTCCCGGGCCGCCCCGCGTCCCTCATTGATGGCCCAGACGACGAGGCTCTGGCCGCGGCGCATGTCGCCGGCAGCGAACACGCCCTTGACACTCGTGGCGTACTTACCGTACGTTGCCCGGGCGTTGGAACGTTCATCCCGCTCCACCCCGAGGCTGTCGAGGACCATATCTTCCGGCCCGAGAAAACCCATCGACAAAAGCACGAGCTGTCCGGGCCAGACCTTGTCGGTACCGGGGATTTCCTTGAGGACCTGCCGGCCGTTTTCGCCCCGGTGCCATTCGATCTGGACGGTGTGCAGCTCTTTGACGTATCCCTTCTCATCCCCGACAAACTTCTTGGTCATGATACAGAACTCGCGGGGGTCTCGTCCGAAGATGGCCGTCGCCTCCTCCTGACCGTAGCCCGCGCGAAAGACATTCGCCCATTGGGGCCAGGGATTGTCGGGGGCACGTTCATCAGGCGGCTTCGGCAGGATCTCGAACTGCGTTAGGCTCTTACATCCGTGGCGTACGGAGGTGGCGACGCAGTCCGTGCCGGTATCGCCGGCTCCGATGATGATGACGTCCTTCCCTTTGGCGGAGATGTATTTCCCATCCCGGAGATTGGAATCGAGCAGGCTCTTGGTATTGGCCCGCAGAAACTCCATGGCGAAATAAATGCCCCTGAGCTCGCGACCGGGGATCGGGAGGTCGCGCGGTTTGGTGGCTCCACAACACAGGACGACCGCATCAAATTCCTCGAGGAGCCTTTCGGCAGGATAATTCTTGCCCACCTCGGTATTCGTCACGAACTTGATTCCCTCGTCGGCCAAAAGGTCGATCCGACGCTGCACGACCGCCTTGTCCAGGTGCGGATTCGGAATGCCATACATCAGTAATCCGCCAATGCGGTCGTCGCGCTCGATCACCGTCACCCAGTGACCCGCTTTGTTGAGCTGGGCGGCACACGCAAGCCCGGCCGGCCCCGACCCCACGATAGCGACGCTCTTGCCCGTGCGGGTGGCAGGCGGCTCCGGAACGACCCATCCCTCTTCAAAGCCCTTGTCGATAATGGCGCACTCGATGCTCTTGATCGTGACCGGGGGCTCGTTAATCCCCAGGACACACGCGGCTTCGCAGGGTGCCGGGCAGACCCTGCCTGTAAACTCGGGAAAATTGTTCGTTTTGTGCAGACGATCGAGGGCTTCTTTCCACAGCCCGCGGTAGACGAGGTCGTTCCAGTCCGGGATAAGGTTGCTGATGGGACAGCCCGAGGTCATCCCTTTGAGAATGATGCCCGTGTGGCAGAAGGGAACGCCACAGTCCATGCAGCGCGCCCCCTGTGTCTTCAGCGTGTCCTCTGAAGCGTGGAGGTGGAACTCCTTCCAATCGCGGATTCGCTCGACCGGCGACCGATCGGGCGGCAGCTCGCGTGGATATTCCATGAATCCAGTCGGCTTGCCCATTCCACATCCTTCAGGGAAATAAGAAATGAAAACCTGAAGCGTCAGTTACCGCTGACACGTGCGAGATCGGCCTTGTTCGCTTCGAAGGCGGCCATGGTGGCTTCCTCACCGCTCAGGCCGGCCTCTTCGACGCGTTTCATCGCTTCGAGCACCCGCTTGTAGTCCTTGGGGAGGACCTTCACGAATTTCGGCACCATGTCTTCCCATAGCGCCAGGATCAATCGTGCCCGCTCGCTGTTGGTATACTCGGCATGCCGCCCGATCATAGATTCCACTTCTTTGATCTCCTGTCCGTCGTCCAGCCGTTCGAGGTAGACCATTTCTTGGTTGCAATGGCGGTGAAAGTCGCCGCTCTCGTCCAGCACGTACGCGATGCCGCCGGACATACCTGCAGCAAAGTTCCGCCCCGTCGGGCCAAGCACGACCACCCGTCCACCCGTCATATACTCACACCCATGATCGCCCACGGATTCGATGACGGCATACACCCCACTGTTCCGGACACAGAATCGCTCGCCGGCCATCCCGCGGATGTAAGCTTCCCCGCCCGTTGCCCCGTAGAATGACACATTTCCGATGATGATGTTTTCCTCCGGCGCAAAGGTTGAGCCTGCTGGCGGATAGACGATGAGCTTTCCGCCGGAAAGCCCCTTACCGGTGTAATCGTTCGAGTCCCCCTCGAGGATCAGTGTGATTCCGCGGGGGACGAAAGCGCCAAAACTCTGGCCGGCTGATCCCTTAAAGTGGAGTCGGATTGTGTCTTCCGGCAGGCCCCCACCGCCGTGGCGCCGGGTCAGTTCGCTGCCCAGGATGGTTCCCACCACGCGGTTGGTGTTCCGGATGGGCAGGGTGGCCCGTACCGGCTCACCTCGCTCGAGCGCTGGCGCACAGAGTTCCAACAGCACCTGGTTATCCAGCGCCCTGTCCAGGCCATGATCCTGGGGAATCTGGCAGTAGCGGCCCACCTCGGGTCCGACGTCCGGCTGGTACAGGATGTTTGAGAAATCCAGCCCCTTGGCTTTCCAGTGATCGACGGCTCGGCGCACCTCGAGTTTATCGACCCGGCCGATCATCTCGTCGACGGTGCGGAAGCCCAAGAGCGCCATCCACTCGCGCATCTCCTCCGCAATGAAGCGCATGTAATTGACGACATGCTGCGGGTCTCCGGTAAACTTGTACCGTAGCTTCGGATTCTGCGTCGCGATGCCGACCGGGCACGTATCCAGATGGCAGACCCGCATCATCACACACCCGAGAACGATAAGCGGGGCCGTCGCGAATCCATACTCTTCGGCCCCAAGCAGCGCCCCAATGACGACATCGCGACCGGTCTTCATATGCCCATCGGTTTCCACCACGATCCGGCTGCGCAGGTTGTTCAGGACCAGCGTCTGGTGGGTTTCCGCCACGCCCAGCTCCCACGGCAGGCCGGCATGCTTGATGCTACTCTGCGGAGAGGCACCCGTCCCACCGTCATATCCACTGATTAGCACCACGTCGGCGTGCCCCTTGGCCACACCCGCCGCGATGGTGCCTACACCGATCTCCGCCACCAGCTTGACGTTGATCCGTGCGTGGTGATTGGCGTTTTTGAGATCATGGATCAGCTCGGCCAGGTCCTCAATCGAATAAATGTCGTGATGCGGCGGAGGCGAGATCAGCCCCACACCCGGTGTCGAGTGTCGCACCTTAGCGATCCAGGGATAGACCTTACGACCCGGCAACTGTCCGCCTTCTCCGGGTTTCGCGCCCTGGGCCATTTTGATCTGGAGCTCCTGTGCGTTGATGAGATACTCACTAGTCACACCGAACCTTCCTGATGCGACCTGCTTGATAGCGCTGGAACGCGAATCTCCGTTGGGATCGGGGATGTAGCGTGCAGCATCCTCACCCCCTTCACCCGAATTGCTCTTGCCGCCAATCCGATTCATGGCGATGGCGAGCGCCTCATGGGTTTCCTGGCTGATCGAGCCGTAGGACATCGCCCCGGTCTTGAAACGCCGGCAGATGGATTCCACCGGTTCGACCTCTTCAAGCGGGATCGGTTCGGGAGCCAACTTCAGTTCCAGCAATCCGCGCAGCGTGGCGAGCTGTTGGGACTGGTTGTTTACCAGTTCGGCAAACTCTTTGTACGCCTGGTAGTCGTTCGCGCGAGCAGCGACTTGCAGCATGTTGACCGTGTCCGGGTTGTAAATGTGAAACTCCCCGTCCCTGCGGTACTGGTACTGCCCGCCGATATCGAGGGCCCTGCCGTCGACCTGTCGCTCCGGGAAGGCACGGTCGTGCCGCAGTTGGGCTTCCCGAGCGATCACATCGATCCCGACACCACCGACCCGCGACGAGGTCCAGGTGAAGTACTTGTCGATGACGGTCTCGTTGAGCCCGACCGCCTCAAAGATTTGGGCACCCCGGTAACTTTGAATCGTGGAGATGCCCATCTTTGACATCACCTTGACGACACCCTTTACCGCAGCTTTCATGTAGTTCTTCACCGCCTGGTCGACGGTGATGTTTGTCAACAGCCCCTGCCAGATCATATCGTCCAGCGTCTCGTACGCCAGGTACGGATTGATCGCGCCGGCTCCATAGCCGATCAAGACCGCAAAGTGGTGCACCTCACGTGGCTCTCCGGACTCGAGGACCAATCCCACCTTTGTCCGCGTCCCCTCCCGAATGAGGTGGTGATGGAGGCCTGCCACCGCCAAGAGGGCCGGTATGGGCGCGTTCTCACGGTCAACCCCCCGGTCCGACAGGATTAGGATGTTGGCCCCTTCGCCAATCGCCTGGCTTGCCTGCCGACAGAGTTCGTCCATCGCCCGCTCCAATCCCGGGCCTCCCTCGCGAACTCTGAAGAGAATCGGCAGCGTCACCGCTTTGAAGCCGGGGATGTCGATGGAGCGGAGCTGCTCCACCTCGTCGTTCGCCAGGATTGGCGTTTTCAGCCTGATTTGGCGGCAGCTTTCCGGTTCCGGAACCAGGAGATTTCGCTCGGCACCGAGCATCGTTTCGGTCGCCGTGATGATCTCCTCCCGAATGGCATCGATGGGCGGGTTGGTGACTTGTGCAAAGAGCTGCTTGAAATAGTTGTATAGCAGTTGCGGCCGGTCGGACAGCACGGCCAGCGGCGTGTCGGTCCCCATAGAGCCGACCGGCTCCACGCTATCCCTGGCCATCGGTCCCATAATTACGCGCAGCTCTTCAAAGGTGTACCCAAACGCCTGCTGCCGCTGAAGCAGGGTCTCACGAGCCGGTTCTCGAACTGGGGGAGCTTCGGGCAGATCCTCGAGCGGCACCAGATGCTCATTCAGCCACAGGCGGTACGGATGCTCGTTCGCCATCCGGTGCTTCAACTCTTCGTCCCCGACGATGCATCCCTCTTCGGTATCCACCAGGAGCATCCGACCTGGCTGGAGACGTCCCTTGTAGAGTACGCGCTCTGGTGCGACATCGAGGACTCCCACCTCGGAGGCCATGATGACCAAGTCGTCTTTGGTCACGTAGTACCGCGACGGGCGCAAGCCGTTCCGGTCGAGCACCGCCCCGACGCGTGCACCGTCGGTGAAGGCGATGGAGGCGGGACCGTCCCACGGCTCCTTGAGACAACTGTGGTACTCGTAGAACGCCTTCTTCTCGTCGCTCATGCTCTCGTGCTTCGACCACGGCTCCGGGATCATCATCATGACGGCGTGCTGGATGGAGCGGCCGGCGAGCACGAGAAACTCCAGGCAGTTGTCGAACATGGCCGAGTCACTGCCATCGGGCTGGATGATGGGAAGCAGCTTCGCCACATCATCCCCAAAGAGATCGGACGTAAACAGCATCTGTCGGGCGTGCATCCAGTTCACGTTCCCCCGCAGCGTGTTGATCTCGCCGTTGTGGATCATGTACCGGTACGGATGGGCACGTTCCCAGCTGGGGAAGGTGTTCGTGCTGAACCGCGAATGGATCAGGACGATAGCGGCCTCCATGGCGGGGTCCAACAAATCCGGGTAGTACTCCTCGACCTGTTCTGCGATGAGCATGCCCTTGTAAACAACCGTCTTATACGAGAGGCTAGTCAAATAGAAGTATTCACCGCCCACCATCCCCGAGTACCGGATGGTGTTCTCGGCCCGCTTGCGGATGACGTAGAGTTTCCGCTCGAAGGCCATGTCGTCTTGAAGCTTAGGATTCCGTCCGATGAACACTTGGCGCACACAGGGCTCACACAACAGCGCCGTGTGCCCCAGTGAGGCATTGTTTGTGGGGACCGTCCGCCATCCAAGCAGGCGCTGCCCTTCCTCAGCAATGATCTCCTCGAATCGCTTCTCAACATGCCGCCGGTGGGAAGGATCGGGCGGAAGGAAGACCATCCCGACGCCGTACTCGCCAAAGGACGGAAGGTGAAAACCCGCCCCGCCGCATGCTTGTTGGAAAAAGGCATGCGGCGTCTGCAACAGAACGCCGGCCCCATCACCGGTGTTGGGTTCGGCACCCCGGGCGCCCCGATGCGTCAGGTTCTGCAGCACCGTGAGTGCCTGACGCACGATCTCGTTCGACCTGACACCCTTGACATTCACGACAAACCCAATGCCACACGCGTCGTGCTCGAATCGGGGATCGTATAGGCCCTGTTTAGGAGGCAATCCAATAGGTATCATGGGTCATCCTGTCTCCGGGACGATGTTCCCCACCACATCTTGGGATGTGCTCAGGTGTCATGATGCGTGATTAAGCTTATAAAGTACGGAAAGATGGGCATGTGTGTCAAGGGAAAAGCGCTACAACATATAGTATTTCAAGATTATTGGGAGGGCCAGAGGCAGGATTGGAGCCGGTCGGCCGAATAGCCAACCGGAACGAGCAGCGGCCCGGCGGCCCGGAGGAGTAGCTCGACATATCTTTCCCTGTCATAGGTTCCGTCTCCGGTCAGCAGCAGTGCCAGCCGGGCCCGATGCCCTTTCACCTAAGTGCCCATGTACGTGAGGTGCATTGGCCCTTAGCTGGGATTTCCGTTTGACCAGCCGGCGTCCCAGATGTTTAAATATGGGTTTGACGACGTCCTGGTCCTCAATAAGACTGATAATCCCGTTTGCCCCTGGCATGTTGGGCAGGTAAGGAGATTCACTTCCTAGATCTTCTGAATCAGCCCTGGCCCAGTTTTCCGGCATGACGTCGCATGTTCATCTTGACGTCTTCTTCCGCGTCAGACGTTGCTATAATAGCCGTGGTTTCTGACCATCTGCTCGCTTTTATCTAAGAAGGGACGCCTTCCATGTCGAATCCGCCAAGCACCGGATTGCCCCAGCTGGACCGGGTGCTCGAAGAGGTTCTCCCCGGCGACAACATCGTGTGGCAGATCGACTCGATCGGCGATTACGGGGCGTTCGTCGACCCGTTCCGCGATGATGCGTTCCGGAACGGGAAGAAGCTCGTTTACTTTCGCTTCGCGCGGCATCCGGAGCTCGTGGCGGCCGACAGCCGGGCGGAGACCCACCGCCTGAACCCCGAGGTGGGGTTCGAGACGTTTACCGCGCAGATCCACGAGGTCATCGAAAAGTCCGGACCGGGAACGTTCTATGTCTTCGACTGCCTCTCGGACCTAGCGGCCGACTGGTACGGCGACTTGATGCTCGGTAACTTCTTCATGGTAACCTGCCCCTACCTGTACGAACTTGAAACCGTGACCTACTTCGCGCTACTGCGGGATTGTCACTCGTTCGACGCGGTCGCCGCCATCCGCGACACGACCCAGATCCTGATTGACACGTTCCGGGACGAGGGGAAGCTCTACGTCCGCCCGCTCAAGGTCCAGAACCGGTACTCCCCCACCATGTACTTTCCCCACGTCTGGGACAACGGGGATTTCCATCCCGTAACCGAAAGCGCTGTGCTTTCCGAAATTCTTGCCGAGATGACCGAACAGCGGACCGACTCAGTCTCCCGGACCCTCGACATCTGGGACCGTAAGTTCCTCCAGGCCCGGGAGGTGTTGGAAAGCGTCCGGACGGGAGCGCTCCCCAAGGACGAAGCGGAGCGGATCTTTCACCAGCTCCTTCGGATGATGCTCAGCCGCGACGAGCGCCTCATCGCGCTTGCGTCGAAGTACCTGGACCTGTCCGACATCTTCACCATCCGGAAGCGAATGATCGGGACGGGGCTCATCGGCGGGAAGTCCGTGGGAATGCTTCTTGCCCGGGCCATCCTCTCTAGGCAGCGGCGATGGCTGGAGCGGCTGGAGGCCCACGACTCGTACTACATCGGAGCGGACGTCTTTTACACTTATTTGGTGCAGAACGGCTGCTGGCACGTCCGGAGGAGCCAGCGGATCCCCTCATCCTTCTTGGAAGGCGCCGAAGAGGCCCGGCAGAAGATTCTCAACGGTGAATTTCCGCCGTTTATCCGGGAGCAGTTCATCGCCATGTTAGAGTATTTCGGCCAATCCCCGATCATCATCCGGTCGAGCAGCCTGCTCGAGGACGGATTCGGTAACGCCTTTACGGGGAAGTACGAAAGCGTATTCTGCCCGAACCAGGGGACCCCCAAGAAGCGCCTGGCTGATTTCCTCGCGGCGGTCAAAACCGTCTACGCGAGCACGATGAGCGAGGAGGCGCTTCTGTACCGTGCCCACCGAGGCCTGCTCGATCGGGATGAGCAGATGGCGATCCTAGTGCAGCGGGTGTCTGGCGCCATTCACGGGGACCTGTTCTACCCGCAGGTGTCGGGGGTCGGGCTGTCATTTAACCCGTACGTGTGGAGCGGGCACATCGACCCGGAGGCGGGCGTCATCCGCCTCGTGTTCGGGCTGGGGACGCGCGCGGTCAACCGCTCCGACGACGACTACACCCGGATCGTCGCCCTGAACGCCCCACTGCGCCGTCCGGAGGCGAACTTCGATGAAGTGGTGGAGTACGCCCAGCGCCGCGTGGACGTCCTCAACCTGAAGGAGGACCGCTTCGACTCCCGGCACATCGACGAAGTCGTCCGGAACAGCCCCGGTCTTCCGATCGAGCTGTTCGCCTCCCGGAGGGGAAGCGCGCACGGCGACGCGGAAAGGAGACCTCGCGCCGCCTCGACTTGGGTCCTGACGTTTAAGAAGCTTCTGTCCGAAACCCCCTTCGTGGAGGACATGCGCGCGATGATGCGTGAGCTGCGTGAGGCGTACAATTACCCCGTTGACATTGAGTTCACCGCAAACTTCTTCCCCCACAACAACTACCGGATCCACCTCGTCCAATGCCGCCCGCTGCAGGTCCGAGAGGGTGGAAGCATCGGTCCCTTGCCCCACAACCTCGCCGAGAAGGATGTCATCCTTGACGCGCGCGGTACGATCGTCGGGCAGAGTTCGTTCACGCCGGTGGACCGGCTAATCTACGTTGTCCCTTCGGAGTACGCGAAGCTACCGATCACCGACCGGTACTCAATCGCCCGGGCGATCGGGCGGCTGACGCACGCGGAGGAGCCGGGGGGCCGAAAACCGATCATCATGCTCTTCGGTCCCGGGCGGTGGGGGACGAGCACGCCCTCCCTTGGGGTCCCCGCCTCTTTCGCGGAGATCAACACGGTGTCCGTGCTCTGCGAGGTGGTCGGCATGGTAGATGCCGTGGTCCCGGACGTTTCGCTCGGGACCCACTTCTTCAACGACCTCGTCGAGGCGGATATGCTGTACCTCGCCGTGTTCCCCGGGAGAAAGGAAAATTACCTGAACGAGGAGTTCTTCCTCGGGAATCTGAACAGAATGGCCGAGCTGTCCCCGGACGACGGGCATTGGGAGAGGGTTATCCGTGTTGTAGACGTTCCCGCGGCAACGGGCGGAAGGCGGCTCTATCTGAGCGCGAACGCCCTCAGCCAGAGAGCGGTCTGCTACCTCGGGAGCCGGTAGGAAAAAAGGTACCTCATCACAGCCGCAGTCCGCGACGCCGGTACCGGGTTCCCCTCGCAACCCCGGCACGCTGGAGCAGGTTCGGCTCGACGAGCCGGTTCAGGACCTGCTTCACGGTGTCCCGGGGAATGGTGAGTTCCCGGCTGACGAGCCGGTTGGTCATCACGCGGTCCGCACCGAAAAAGATTAGGGTACGTAGCTAGCTTTCGGAGATTAGAGTGTCGCGCGGCTGCCCGGTATAGGGGCTGTGCTGCGCCTGGCACCTCGAGGAATTCTTGCACAAGCGAACATGGAATTGGAGGATGAGCCTTTCGTCGAACTTTATGTCCCAGTGCTCGTCGAACACCGTGCGCAGCAACCCCGCACACCCGGCGATCAGGGGCGAGTCCCGCTCCTCCGGCTTTTTGATCCGCCCCCCCCAAATAAGGTCCGTGCTTCGGCAGGGGAAAGCCTTGTCCCTTCGATCCGGGGGCAGGCACCGGCAGAGTTCAGCACAACGCGCTTCATGCGCCTCCCCAGGCTGGAAGGGCGCAGGGCATTCCCTACCCAGGCACCAACCCTTGAACTCATCAATTTCCAGGATCTTGTGCACCAGGGCGGGAACGACGGCCGGGGTAAGGTTCCGAAGCCTTACGTCGAGACGGTCTTTCACGAGTTCATCCAAAAATGGCTTATTAATCCGACCATGTCCAATCCATCGATAGGATATTCATGGCCGTCCGCCTTCAATTCAGATTTTCTTAACGAAGCGCCAGGCGCTTTGGGGTGATCCAACCACACGTGCATTCGAGCTGTCCCAAGTTCCGAATCCCAACACCGTAAGGACAAGGAGGAAGAAAATGGCGCTGACGGAGAGACTGGAGCTAATCTTTCAGGATGTGGTCAAGCGGAACCCGGGCGAGGCGGAGTTCCACCAAGCGGTCCGCGAGGTTCTCGAGTCTCTCGGGCCGGTGTTCGTGAAGCTCCCGGAGTTCGGCGAGGCGAAGATCGTTGAGCGGATCTGCGAGCCGGAGCGGCAGCTGATCTTCCGGGTACCCTGGCAGGACGACAAGGGAGACGTTCACATCAACCGAGGATTCCGGGTGCAGTTCAACAGCGCGCTGGGGCCGTACAAGGGGGGACTGCGGTTCCACCCTTCCGTGTACCTGGGGATCATTAAGTTCCTCGGATTCGAGCAGATCTTCAAGAACTCCCTGACCGGGCTCCCCATCGGCGGGGCCAAGGGCGGCTCGGACTTCAACCCCAAGGGGAAGTCGGAAGGCGAGATCATGCGCTTCTGCCAGAGTTTCATGACGGAGCTGTGGAGGATCATCGGTGAGCACACCGATGTCCCGGCAGGCGACATCGGCGTCGGCATGCGCGAAATCGGGTACATGTTCGGACAGTACAAGCGGCTGACCAACAAGTTCGAGGCCGGCGTCATTACCGGGAAGGGGCTCGTCTACGGAGGGAGCCAGGTGCGGATGGAGGCAACCGGGTACGGGTGCGTCTACTTCGTCGAGGAGATGCTCAAATACCATAAAGACAGCCTCGAGGGAAAGAAGGTCATCATCTCCGGCTCAGGGAACGTCGCCATCTACACCCACGAAAAGGCAACCCAGCTCGGCGCGAAGGTCAT
This sequence comes from uncultured bacterium, assembly GCA_964348275.1. Lineage (GTDB taxonomy): Bacteria > Methylomirabilota > Methylomirabilia > Methylomirabilales > CSP1-5 > CSP1-5. The sequence continues at coordinate 26,941 of CAYGBT010000001.1, read as the reverse complement.
CGCGATGAGCGACTCCAACGGCGTGCTCTACCACGAGGAGGGGATCAACCTCGAGACGGTCAAGTTGCTCAAAGAGATCGAGCGGCGCCGGATCCAGGACTATTGCGAGTATCATAAGAGCGCGAAGTACACACCGAACGGGAACATCTGGGACATCCCGTGCGACGTGGCGTTCCCCTCGGCAACCGAGAACGAGATCACGGGCAAGGACGCCACGAAGTTGGTGAAGAATGGCTGCATCGCCCTCGGCGAGGGGGCGAACATGCCGACCGTGCCGGAAGGGGTGCAGGTATTCATCCAAGCGGGGATCGCGTACGGGCCGGGGAAGGCAGCCAACGCCGGCGGCGTAGCCACCTCGGGACTGGAGATGCAACAGAACGCGAGCCGGGAAGCCTGGGGGTTCGAGGAGACGGACGCCAAGTTGCAGCAGATCATGAAAACCATCTTTGTGAACTGCAGGGAGGCTGCGGAGGAGTTCAACTCGCCTGGAAACCTGGTCAACGGCGCCAACATCGCCGGATTCATCAAGGTCGCCCGCGCCATGATCGCCCAAGGTCTCGTGTAAGCACGTGGAAAGAACACAAGCCTAGGGGACGCATTCGTGTTGCGGATTCGGCCCTCTTTTCCAATGGGTACAGGAGCTCGGTCCTTGTAAGGGTCTTTTCCCCGAGCGCGATCCCTATGATGAGAACTCCCTTTGTCAAGCGGCGAGTGTTGGAGAAAAGCGCGTGTGTGTCAAGGGAAAAGCGTCGCAACATCTGGTGTTTTGCGATTATCGGAAGGTCCCGAGACAGGACTGAATCCGTTCGGCCGCGCAGCCGACGGAGGCGAGCAGGGTCTCGGCAGCCCGGAGGTAAATCCGATTTGGCCGAAAGTACGGCATCACCATAACCCTCACGGGCGGACGTGGCCCTCCTCATTCGCTTTCCCCCGGCGATGCTTCAACTCTCGCCTGCGCCTTGGGGCTGTTGAACAAGGTAAGGGCCAGGCAGGCAGCACGCTGGGCGTGGAAGTCACACCCCGCGTCGCTTACTTTTCTCCGTAATATGGGCGGAAGTCCCGAGTGGCTCTGACCACTAGCCAGTGAACCAGTCGCCCGTATGCGCTTTCAGGGTCACGGGCGCCAAAATGGATGTCGCCGTTTGACACCAATGAGACATGCCCCACGGTTTGCCTCCCACGGACTGAATTGGTCCAAAGTGTGACGCCACTGTCGGTCTCCAAGAGCCTTGCGCTGAGTGCTGCGTCGACATCGGCCCGAGCGCTCATAGATGTCAACACCGTAGAAAGTTTGACTTTGGGCTTCACGTTGCTAATCTCTAACCGCCCGAAGACGACTGCGTCGACACCATACTCCATGCCTATCGCCTGGATCGCCGCCGGATCCAATTGCCCGCGCTGAATTGTCCGCAGCACTTTGTTCTCGTCGCCAAGCTCCAGGACGCGTACGCCAGGTTGCGATGACTGAAGAGCTTGGAGGAACTTTTGAGAGGCAAACTGTTGGAGGTTGCCCTCGGCATTGGAGGAAAACTGAATCATCCCGATTTTGTTATAGACTGTGAGGTTGACCTTAGGAGGCATCAGCACCTTCGACGCGCATCCAGAAAGCACTGCCAAAGCGATCCCAAGTAGGCACGGCCAGACTTGCACGTTCATTCGTTTCATGCGCTTGTTCTCCTCCAATTTAGATAGAAGTCTGAACTTTCCGAGAGGTCCCGGCGCTGATCCGCCTCAGAGTCACCGCTTCGTGAAAGTACGGAGCAAGATGCATACCACACTCGATCCGCCCTGAAAAAATATGGCTTTTCGGAATGACCGTGAGAGCTTACAGGCGGTCGATGACCTTGAGGACACAAGCGATAGCTGGGAACAACAGCGGTTCTGATGTTATAAAGCGGTCGTAAGGCAGCAATGAAACATCCTCCAGAAAGGAGAACGAGCTGTGTTCGAAGGCCTCTTTAGCTTTGAAAATCTGGTGGCCCTCCTGACCCTCACGAGCCTAGAGATCGTCCTGGGCATCGACAACATCGTCTTTCTAGCCATTCTGACCGGTAAGCTGCCCCAGGCGGTTCAGGCTCGCGCTCGGTTCATCGGGCTGTCTCTGGCCATGATCATGCGGATCCTGCTGCTGTTCACGATCAAGTGGATCATGGGACTGGAGGCCGAACTTTTTGCCGTACTCGGCCACGGTTTCAGCGGCAAGGAAGTCATTTTACTTCTCGGGGGGCTCTTCCTCGTGGGAAAGGCAACCTACGAAATCCACGAGAAGATTGAAGGCACTTCCGAGCACGCGCCGAGACGAAAAGTACCTGGCTCCTTCCTTGCTGCAATCTTGCAAATCCTGCTCATCGACCTTGTATTTTCGCTGGACTCCGTCATCACCGCTGTAGGAATGGCCAAGGACCTCAGGATCATGGTGGCTGCTGTCGTTGCAGCGGTGGCAGTGATGATGGCATTCGCGGGAGCTGTGACTCGGTTTGTTGAGCACCACCCGACGATCAAGATGCTGGCCTTGTCATTTCTGATACTCGTAGGTGTGATGCTCATTGCGGAGGGCTGGGGCATGAAAATCGATAAAGGGTACATCTACTTCGCCATGGCTTTCTCGCTCTTTGTCGAGCTCTTGAACCTCAAGTTGTGGAAATCGGCAAAGGCTGCGGGATCGGTGGGCTCCCAAGCGCAGCCGTGATGACGGGCATCGCGGCTACATCTCATCGAGGCCAGGCCGGATACGGTCGGCGGGATAACCAACCGGGGCAAGCAACGTCTCGGCGGTCCGGAGGAGCAATTGTTCATATCTTACGTTAAGTTTCGTTTCCGGTCAGCAGAGATGCCGGCCGGGCCCGATCCCCCTTCACCTTGGCCTTCTGGTCGAGAATAAGATAGCCGATCTGCTCCCCCAGGTGTAGCTTCACCCCGGGTCGGGCCAGCTTGTTTGAGTATATTGAGGTGTTCTATAACCGAACGCGCCGCCATTCCACGCTGAACTATCGGAGTCCGGTGCAGTTCGAAGCCATCAACCTGTCTCCTTCTCTTGTGTCCGAAAGATCAGGGTAAGATCCACCTGTCCCCTTTCACCAATCACACCCATCGCACCATGACCCCCTCCCCAAGATATCCTACACCTTCATCCCTCCAACCTTTTCCGCATGATCTTACTGTCCACCTCCGGAGCTCGGCGTGGCGGAGCTTGATTCACCTGTCACGACCGGCCTGAGCCGAATTTCAATTCGCCGATTTTGCGCCCGGCCCTCTGGCGTATCGTTGGAAGCCACGGAATCATTCTTGCCAAACGACACAGCGTGAAGCCGGTTGCTTTCGATTCCTGCCTCCTCCAGTAAGCGTACGACCCGGGCCGCACGCGCTCCGGCAAGCTCCCAATTGGTAGGATATCGACTGGCCAACGCACCGCGGATCGGAACGTTGTCGGTATGGCCCCCAACGACGATTTGATAGGGAACCTTCCCGAGTTCCGCCGATACCGTCAGGAGTACCTCGCGACCGCGATCCCCCAGCTCGGCCGACCCCGATGCGAACAGGATCTGCTCCGTGAGGTTGAGGCTCAAGCCCTCTTCCAACTGCTTGATGACAACCTGGCCAGACGCGACTTCACTTTCGAGCTTTGAAATGAGCGTGTCGTAGGTCTGACGAAGCTGCGAAACCTCAGTGGTGCGAGCCTGACGCAGCTGCGACAGCTCAGCCGCGTGGGCCTGACGAAGCTGCGAGAGCTCTTCACTTTGAGTTGCAGCTTTCGAATCAAGCTCTTGAATCCGTCTCTCCTGTTCTTCAACCCTCCTTTCTAGCATCCCTTTTTCACGAGCGAGAGCATCTCGCTCGGCCACTGCCTTTTTGTGGGTTCCGCTCGAAACGCATGACGCCGCAAAGGCCATCACCGCCATCAGAGCAACCGCAACGGACGCACGACGCTGACGAAATGCACCCTGCATGACGCGTGAAAATGCGCGCATGGGAATCCCTCCCGATTGTTTTACATTCACTCGCGAGGCGAACGTGAGACCGAAACTTCCCTCCTTTCTCGTGTCTATGTGTTTACGGTCCGACAGACTCAAGCGGAGACCTCGTCGTGTATCACGCGACTGGCTGAAAAGGTGCAAATTTTATACCATCATCTGCTAGCGACGTCCCGTGCATGCGGATCGTCTCCAGGCTTCCGCAGAATGGTCAGGGGGACCGTCTGATGTTACCGGCAAAGGTCCCGTACAGTACCACCGCAGAGCCGCGAGGTCGCACCGTCCGGGATCGCCTTCTCCCGAGAAAAACTCCTAGGAAAAGTAATCAAAACTCCCTCTTGGACGGCAGCAGGCTAACGAGGCAGGCGCTTCGGGCCCAGGGAAAAGCTACCACAAGATACGGCGGCTGCCGGACAGGTACCCCAAGGCTATGGAAAGTGCTTAGGGGGCGGACATTCGGGGGATTATAGGAGCCGTCAGTGGAGAGGAGCTGAAGGCTGTGGCAGCGGACGGGATTGTGTCGGTCACCCCAAATCTGGGTAGACGAAGCCCCGCACCCCCCTCTGATCTTTCTCTATGAAAGAAATCTGAAACTTGTCCCTACCTCATCGAAGGTAGCTTCGAAATCAGAAAAATCTTTTGCATTGGCAGTGCATATGATCGAATACACTCTGTTTCCCCTCATGACAAAATAGCTGATAGAGGTAAATGTCACCCCGCGTATGCTGACATCCCGTATCGACCAGTATCCTGCAACTCCATCCATTGTTATGTCACCCTCTTCACGTTCACGCGCACCCGCCCTGCCTTGTTGTGATGATGCCTGTTTGAGGTATTGATCAAAGTTTACACTTCCGGGCAGATCCTGGACCATGACACTAATATTTGCCTTGTTGTCTGGATCTGCACCGCTGACAAGAGCTCCCACAGGAGTTTCTGTCTCGTTCTACCCTGCAGGGAACTGGATCGACAACCCTTTCCCCTTGTGGATGTATGTGCCTCTCCCCTTGTCAAAACGCTCGCTGCAGCCAAAGAGCACGAGAGCACTCAATGACACCACACACCAAAGGCCGACTTTTTTAAAACATGCTCCTTCTCCTTCCGCGGCGTATTTTCTAATCATCTCCCGACTACTCCTGTTGGCATTGAGTATTCGCTAAAATCGTCTTACAGATACAGGCACAGACGAAAATGAGAGAATAGAAGATGTGTATTGCTTTCTACATCGGACCATGCAAATGGCTCCGAATATTGCCATACCAAGCCAGCCATTCTAGAAGAGCAGCCCAAGCGTTACCAACACAGCGATGGTGATGAACGTCATCCAAATAGGTGCTCGGTGACCGTCCCGAGGCCACGCAGGGATCATTCGATTCTGAGCGACGACTGAACAAGCTGGAATGCAGGCTCCACCAGCTTCCAGTCCTCGCGAGGCGCCTGCGCGACCACAAAGATAGTCTGGTTTCGATGATCGATTGTGAAAAGAGTGGAGAAGTGTGTAATCTTCTCGCCCAGTGCCGAGATGACGAACGCTTGTCCGATCCCCTCGCGTGTTTCCCCTGCGATGGTCGCTTGAACTTGAAAATCACTTCGCGACTGGACCTTTATTGGACGAAACCGCCCAACTCGGAATACATCTTCTGCTTCGGCGTTACGAATAGCCTTGAAGTCCGACGCAAACTCCTCGGGTGTGAGATCCACTTCGGGGCGGTACCGCTGACTGATTAGAATAGCGTCTCCCGGAGACTTCACAAACAGATATCGGTACTCAGAGTCGCCCTCTTTAGTTACGTCTTCCGAGACGGTCCAGTTCCCAGGATACCTGAACGAGATTCCGTCCTTCGAATAGAATGATGGTGACGAGAGATTTGGGAATTGTTCGCACGAGACGACGACTGGCAGCACGAGTCCAAGTGCCACTGCAAGCGAAATACGAACCTGTGGAGTCACGCCCATATACTCGAAACCGCAAGGCAGCCATTAAAGTAGAATTGGACTGCCCAATTACTATGGCACACCTTGCGATTCCCGCACCATGAAGCGGACGGGCCCGAAATCTACCCACTCTCGAACCTCATATCGAAGTAGTCCGAGGGCTCAAGAGGGACTGAGGTAGGACTGGAGCCGGTCTGCAGAATAACCGACGGGGCCGAGGAGGGTCTCGGCGGCCCGCAGGAGCAACTCGACATATCTTTCCCTGTCATAGGTTTCGTTTCCGGTCAGCAGAAGTGCCGGCCGGGCCCGATCCCCTTTCACCTTGGCCTTCTGGTCGAGAATGACATAGCCGATCTGCTCCCCTGGATGTAGCTTCACCCCGGCCCGGGCCAGCGCCTTGGCGGCGACGGCCCCGGCATCCTCCCGGACATACTGCATCGGGTCTTTCGACAGGGTGCGGGTGATGACGAGCTCCTCGAACGGCACCCGCCCCTCACGAATATCTTCCACATGATGCCGGAGTATCTCGAGAGCCTCGGGAACCCGAGTCAAAAACTCTGTGGCATTTCTGGCCTGGGCCAGGCAGTCGAGCATTGCTTGCTGGGCCCTGGCAATCCTGGGGGCCGTGTCGTGCCGCCTCAGCTCCAGCCCACGGACTTTTTGTTCCCCATTCTGAAAGACGCCGTAGAAACGGTTCGGCACCGTGATCTCCGGGGACTCCCGGGACGGGCAAAAGACGATCCACCGGTAGATCCCTTCGAGCGCAATGGGAATCTTCGTCGCCTCCATGATCTCTTGGCAGAGCGCCTCGAGCACCTCCTCCGTGAGGCCCGGCTTCTGTACGTAGATCGAGTCCACGATGGCGTGGATCACGCGAAAGCCAGAGGCCTCCGCAATGATCCGCGCCCGGAGCAGCATCTCACGCCCGAGGCTCGTGACGGCCTCGTGGGCCATGATCTGCCCCCAGCGGGCATTCTTGTACCCCAGGTAGCCGAAGCTCACCAGGAGGCACCAGCGAAGCGCCGCCTGCAGCAGATCGTAGCGCCGCCGCGCCTCGCCCTGATTCGCCTTCTTGAGGGTCTTGTACCTGAGCCGCTTTTCGAGGAGGGGACACAGGATGCGTGGGACGAGGCCTTCCCGCCGCTGGCAGAGGCTATACCCCGCCTCCGGCACCGCGCCTTTCGGACAGCACTCGCAGTTCACGGTCTCGGGCGAGATGTTGTAGGCCACCATGAGGGAGGGATACATGCTGGCGAAGTCGATCTCTGCCACGTTCTCGTGGAGCCCCATCGGTGGCAGGTAGACCATGCCGCCCTTATCCACCGTGAGGAGCTCTGCCAGCGTCTTGGCCTCTTCCACCTCGGCCTTCTTCCAGGGAATCAGCGCCCCCATCCGGGTGGCTTCATCCATCTGCATCGAGGTGATGGCGACACCCGTCGAGAGACGGGCCTGTCGCTGGACCGGGACCTTGGCAACCCGGCAAACCTCGAGCAGCCCGGGAAGCTCCCCATCATGGTAGATGAACGAGTTACAAAGATCGATATGCCAGCGGCCGTACAGGAGAAACGGCGGGGTCAGGTAGATCACCCGGCCATAGCTGAAAAAGCTGCGTCCCTCTCGCGGCGGCTTACGAATGACCGGCTCGCGGTCGAGCGGAAGCTCCATTCGGTGCTTCCTCGCCAGCCTGTGCAGCAAGGGCAAGAGAAAGGCATCCCCCTCTTCGGTGTAGACGAGGTCGGGGTCGTACCGCTCGAGCAGGCCCTTGAACGCATGCAGCAGCTCGGCCTCTTCCCCATCGTATAGATCATATGTCTCCCCCCCGACCCGAATCTGTAGCGCGTCGAGCCGCCTCGAGAAGCGGCCGAGCGGGCCTGCGCCACGCATCTCCATGATCCGAAGAGGGGGAAGGGCGTACTCTAACGCCCAGGGATCATCCAGGCACTCGACACCCTGAAGCACTCCCTTCTGGTGTTCGATCCGGCAAAAGGCCAGGGGGAAAAGCTGCCGCTCGTAGCAATACAGTTGCGCCAGGTGGATCCCGCAGTTCCAGAAGACGATCCACGGGTGTTCCAGGAAGAGGCGGTTAGGGAGCACGGAGTATTGGTTCAGGTCCGCCAGGGCGATCTTCAGGACCTCGACCTTCTCCTGGCTCACGAGGTCCCATCGTTTGACCCATTCGAGCCTCGCGATCGAGGGTTTGTCCTCAAGCTCTCTGATGAGCGGTTGCAGGTCCCGCGCCTCTCCCTCGGCGTAAAAGGCGGGTGCAAAGGGATCCTCCAGACGCAACCGCTCCCCTGCCTCGGTGATCCACCAGAGGACCATTTCGCTCTTGGCGGGATAGATATCAAAGAGCCATCCCCTGCTCTTCATCCTGCCCTCGATGCAAGGCTGCCTCGAGTCGTTCGAGGCGGCCTGCCTCGAGCTTGTCGAGACGGCCGCGGATCTCTTGGAGTGCTTTCTCATGCTCCAATAAGATAGCCATCACCACCGCCTCGAAAGGGGTGGGCCTCGACGCGTACGCCGCCTCGGCAGCGTGCTGCCTGGCATGCTGGAAGAGACGATCGAAGGTCTCGCGGTCACCCCGCGTGAGTGCTCTGCGGAACTTTCCCCAGGACTCTCGCTCGTGCTGAAAGGCCTGGACGATGCTCATGACGGTTCGACCCATGACTTACCTCCTGGGGGTTCGACAAAGCTCACCCTAAGCTCACCGCAGGGGATTCGACTGAGCCCACCCTACACGGCTCGATCCATGGTTCACCTCACGGTTCGACTATGCTCACCGCAGGAATGCAACGAGTTGGTCGACCGGGAGGATTTCGGTCCGGCGCGTAAACGGTTTTTCCTGCCGAAAGATGAGGCCCTGCCCTGAGCTCGTCGAAGGGTCAATTCGGATACTCCTGGCCGCCACGTGCAACCAGGGGAGGTAAAGATGCCTTCGCCCGGACTCAGGTGGCACCTCCGCCGCGGCCACCAGGACCTTGCACCCCATCTCGGCTTGCCTTTTCACCTCGGTCGCGATCTCCCGGAGCAGCCATCGCGCTTCCTTGAGGGGGACGTTGGCGTCGGCAAAGAGCGAGGTCACCCCTGAAAGGATCACCAGCCCCGGAACATGTTTCCGAATAAGCGGCTCCAGTCGGCGGAAGGCTAACGCGGCCAACTGGTGCACGGTAAAGGTGCGGATAATGTGGATCCGGGACAGAATCTGCTGAGGGTCTTGCCTCGCGGCCAGGGCCAGGCGAGAGACGATGTAGGGATCGGTGCTGTTGCTCGCATCGACCAAGAGGACCTTGTGTCCCCGAAGGGCGTAGAGCCCCGCGGCAAAGGTCGCCAGGGAGAGCACGATCTCGGGGCCACGGATGAGGGCGACCATGCCTTCCGGAGGGGACGCGAACAGGCCCTGGATGAGCCTCGGCAGACGCTCTGCCCCGGGCAGCTCGCCGATCTCTGGACTGCTGGTAGTGACGGCCCTACGGGGAGACGGGTGGAGCATGTCGGAGACCCCTGCGGAAAGAAATTCCTCCTAATTCGATGATACCGCTGACACTCGGGGTGCTCAAGAGCTCTAGGCCCGGCCGAATACCCCGTGTCCGAACCTAGACTGCCCCGTCGAATCGGCGGAGCAAACCAACCACCTTGCCGAGGATCCGGATATCCTCGCCCTGAGGCTCTCGAAGGGCTTCATCCTGAGGCTCTCGAAGGGCTTTTCCCGGCGCCAACCGCATGGGGGCGTAGGTCGGGTTATCCGAGAGGAGGAGGATCGCCTCGACCCCACGCGCGAAGCGCTTGAGAACCGCCTCGTCCCCGAGGAGGGCCACCACGATATCCCCCGGAGTGGCCGCCTGCTGCCGACGCACGACGGCGATATCACCGGGAGCCACGGTGGGAGCCATGCTATCGGTGAGAACCCTGACGGCAAAACCCTCGCCGCCGCCCAGCCAGAAGGCCGGCACTGGGACGTAATCGACGATCTCTTCTCGCGCAAGCACCGGCGGCCCGGCGGTCACTCGATCGTACACGGGGAGGTATCCCACCTGTTCTTCAGGGGGGAGCGGGTTGCCGGCTGAGTCCCTCAGGACCTGAATGCCTCGGGGACCCGGCAGGCGGCGGATGTAGCCCTTGTGTTCGAGCGCTCGGACGTGACGAAAGGCCCCAAACCGGCTCCTGACTCCGATCGCCTCGGCAATCTCCTCGAGGACGGGGGGGATTCCCCGCTCCCGGAGCGAGCGGAGGATTGTTTCGAGCACCTGGCGCTGCTTAGGACTGAGAGCCTTCATGGGGCCACCTCCTGGTGGGACCTTATGGATAACCTCTGTTATCTATCCCTTGTCAAGCAGAAAATTGCAGGAGGGAGAAACGGCAGAAGTCGTCGGGCAGATAGGCAGCTAAATACTTAATTATTTTTCGAGAAAATATTAACCAAGTTACTGATAAAAAGTAGCAAAACCACTACTGTAAAGATTCAAGACCCGACCGTCAGCCTGTCCTTGGTTTGCCGGGCCGGGGGCATGCCCTCCAGTTACTCCCCCGGCCCGGTGTCCGCTCTACCAGCCGATCACGTAGCAACTCCGCCGCGGGTCCGCCCCGCCCGAGAGGACGCCGGTCTTGTCGTCCCGTACGATGATGACCATGCCTCCGCGCGGCTCGGCCCAGTCAGGCTCAGTCCGGATCTTGTGGCCCATTCCCTCTAAGGCCTTGATGGTCTCCGGCGCGATCCGGGGCTCTGCCCGGACCTCGCCCTTCAGCATCTCCTGCGGGAACTCGGGGGCCGGGCCGTGGAGCGAGCGGAATCGCGGCACCTCAACCGCCGTCTGCACGTCCATCCCAAAGTGCACGACGTTGAAGAACACCTGGAGGTTGGCTTGCGTCTGCACGTCCTCACCCGGCGTGGTCCAGGCCATGAAGGGCTTGCCGTCTTTCAAGGCCAGGTGAGGCGTAGGGGTGATTCGGGGAATCTTGCCCGGAGCGATGACGTTGGGGTTCTGCGGATCCAGGGAGAACTGGCGCAGCCGACCGCTCAGCACGAAGCCGAGGCCCGTGGGGGTCACGCCACTCCGCCGGACACCCATGTTGTTGCTGGAGGTGGTCGAGAACATGTTCCCGTCTTTGTCTATGACCACCAGGGAGGTGGTGTCGCCCCGCGGCTCTCGCTCCTCGGTGGCTGTTGACCCGCGCGCCAGGACCGGACCCAGATTGGCCGGTCGGCTAGCGCTTCCCTCGTGCTTCCAGGGGTCGCCGACCGGTATGTCCATCGCCGCCCTGGTTCGATCGATGAGCTTCCGCCGCTCCTCGGCGTAGGCTTTGGACACCAAGCCCTTGGCCGGCACCTTGACCATGTAGGGGTCGCCGTAGAAGTTGTGGCGGTCCATGTAGCCGAGCTTGAAGGCCTCGATGACCACGTGCATATACTCCGGGCTATTGTGCTTGAAGCTCCCCATGTCGAAAGGTTCCAGCAGGTTCATGACTTGGAGCATCATGGGGCCCTGGGTCCAGGAACCGCAGCTATAGATCTCGTAGCCCTTGTAGGTCGTTTTCCAGGGCTCCTCGATCTTAGCCTGGTAGCTGGCCAGGTCGTCGTAGCGGATGAGGCCGCCGTTCTCCTGGGAGAACTTGTCCAGGGCACGGGCGATCTCCCCCTTGTAGAAGACGTCCCGAGCCGCCTGCATGCCCGCGCTCCGCCCCTTCGACAGGATCTGAGTCTCTCCATCCCGGATCTTGTTCAGGGTCGCAGCGTACTCGGGCTGCACGAAGATCTCGCCGGGCTTGGGCGGATTCCCCCCTGGCAGGAACGCCTTCACCGACCCCGGCCATTTCGAGAGAAAGGCCTTCGAGTTGGTGATCCACTTGACCATAATGTGGTCAATGGGATGGCCCTTCTCTGCCAGGTCGATCGCCGGCTGCATGGCATCGGCCAGGTTCAGGGTCCCGAACTTGTCCAGGGTCAAGACCGCACCATCCAGCGTGCCCGGGACGGGTGCAATGAGGAAACTATCCTCGTTGGGGATGGTGCCCAGCTTCTCGAAGTATTCGCGCGTGGCCAGCTTAGGCGCCGGGCCCGCCCCGTTGATGGCGTAGACCTTCTTGTCCTTGGCAGAGTAGTACAGGATCGCCGACTCCCCGCCAAGGCTGTGGTGGGTGTGCTCCACCACCATGGCCGTAAAGAGGGCCGTGATTCCGGCGTCCACGGCGTTACCACCTTTCTTCAGGACTTCCGTGGCGATCAACGAGACCAGCGGATGGCCGCTCGACACCATGCCGTGGGTACCCATAACCACGGGGCGGTAGCGGGCGTCGGCTTCAGTGGAAAGCATGAGTGATAAGAACTCCCTTTTGAATGGCAGCAGGTTAAGGAGGCAGGCGGTTGGTGTCAAGGCAAATGGAGACCCCTTTTCCTGAGCAGAAACCTCGGTGCGACACTCAAGACCCCCCTCGAGTCATGACCCCCCAGAGGGCGCTTTCATTTCCGGCCCGCTTTTTACCGGGAACATGAGTCAAGCGGAGACCCGACCGCTACTTTTTGTCTTGCCAGCCGAGGCGCCAATCATCCGGAATCGGCATATCGAGGGGGGACGGTTCGGTTCGGGGGACATCGGATCGTGCCGCGTCGGGTTTGGGCGTGGAAGATGGTCTCGCACCGACCTGCTGGTCGCGGAGGATTTGGAGCTCGTCACGGATGGCGTGCAGCGCGTTCAAGATTTCGTTCACGCCCAATACCCACCGCAGGATCCACACGGCCATGACGAGTGCGAGCACGCCGACACCGACCCAGAGAAGCACTGTCACGATGCTAGACGACATAATCTGATCCATGGTCGTGGTTCCTTCTGATACGAGCGTTCAACCCACGGCCGTTCCAATACCGCAACGGCGAGCGCACTGTCAACTTCCTCCTCCGGAGCACGGGGGCGAGGCGCTACGCGCAACCCGGTATGATTTTACCAAACTTCTCCCTCCCTCCTCTTCGAAAGAATTCCAACTCCGCCGCAACCCAATCAATCCCTTAGCCTTCGATAGGTATCCGGTCCCTTTTCCCGACGGACTGAGAGCATTCATGGCGTCCTCCTGGCTGGGACCCCACAGATCACCCTTGTCATCAATCCCGTCTAAAGTGGAAACTTGCCCCTATTTACACCCGAAACGTGCAAAAGATTCGCGTTTGTGTCACCACTGCCAACCCCAAAATTTGGAGCCTGCAATTGCCAAACCTATGCAAACCGCACCTATTATGATCCCCCAAAGAAGCTTCCGTTCCAATGCATGTAATTGTTCACATTGGTGATCAAACCATGGAAGACCAACAACCTTCATGCGATAGAGTAGCTTTACGCCTGGGTGGCCACCATTCCAATTTCTGGCAAAGAAATTCAACTTCGACCAAAGCTCAGGACGCTCTTTCTGGAGCCAGTTCCGGAGCTTACTGGCCTTTCGAGACAACCGGATGTCGCATATAAAAGCATAGACGATTGAGACGCCAGCTAGTGAGACCAGAATTATTATCTGAGGGCTTGCCATAGGTTGTTAAACCTATAACCTAAGTCATTTTTGGGGTCAGACATTGGTAATTTGATATAACCGCGATACCGGTGTCCGTCAAAACAAAAACGCCCGCCGGGGGCAAACTTCAACCCGAGGGCGTCAAGATTTTCTGATGCGCCGTCGCTTGTGCCGGAGGGGGTCTCGGCGCTGCTATATCGACCTCCGGTTCCACCTTACGGCTCTTGTACCGTCACCCCGACCCCCTGTCAACCCGAATTGCCTTCGGCCAAGCCCCTTTCCGTGTGATTAGCGCCCTTCCCATGTGCTTCTCCAGCGAGCGAGCCAATGCCGCCACCCTATCGCTTCCCTACCCCACCGTTACTCCCAATGGACTTGCCGTCCGCCCGCCCGCTTTTCCGCCGGCTCATCGCTGCCCGCTTCTGAGGTGTTCGGCCAGGGCGGACAAGCTTTCAAAGGTCAGCGTGCCACCGGACTCCAGAATCCCAGCGAACCAGAGGTCTCGCCCGTCGAGCACCCCAAGACTCTCGGTCCCCACGCTGAAGTAGAGATAGACCGAACGGCCCGGGTCGAGTGTCGCCTCAAGCTCGCCACAGACCGGGAAATCTCGCTCCACATCACGGAGAGGATCGCCGGTCTGCTCTCCGCAATCATTGATCCCCCACGACATCGCCACCTCCCGCCCGATCACGTCGGTGAGCCACACATCGATCTCCTCATCCGGGAGGCCGCGCTCGACCTGGGACGCCAGCGTCGACCTGGCCGCGGCGAGGAAATCCTGCTCACCCGCTATAGCCTCGGCGGGCGCCATCAGAAAGATCAGGATCCATGCGAACAGAAGCCAGGAAAGCGTCCATGTCATCGCGGCTGCCCGTAAGCGACTTTCAACACGATTTTCCCCACCACTCGTCCAGTTTCACTACGAGTATGTGCTTCGCGAACCTGCTCTAAAGAATAGACTTTCTCGACAACAGGAACCACCTTCCCGCATTCTACCATTTCCTTCAGTATCGCCAGATCGTGTGCGTTGGGTTTGACGAAGACATATTTCACTTTTCTGGTACCGACCCAGTTGATCAGCGGACCCATAACCATCGATTGAAACGAAGGCACGGTGGTCACGTACGCTCCACCCGGCTTCAGCATGGTTTTTGCCCGGAAAAACGATTGATTGGCGACGGCGTCAAAAAAAATATCGCAGGATTCTGCCGTGCGAAGCACATTTTCTTTTGTATAATCAACGACCTCATCGGTCCCTAGCTTTCTCGCTAAGTGCAGATTATCGGTGCTACAGACTCCAGTGACCTTGCACTCAAGCGCCTTTGCAATTTGTAATCCTGCAAGACCCACACCCCCTGAACACCCATTGATTATAATGTGATCGCCCTTCTTGAGCCGTCCCTTGTAAACCAACGATTGATATGCGGTCAACGCCACCAACGGTATGGACGCCGCTTCGTCAAAGCTGAGGTTGTTGGGCTTCGGACCGATTTCTTCTCTCTTCACTGCGACAAATTCTGCATACGTCCCCCCTCTCAATGCGTTCACCATCCCCCACACGGTATCTCCACTCTTGTAGTTTGTGACCTGTCCCCCTACCTCTGCGACGATCCCAGCGTAATCGCATCCCAAAATTCTAGGCGGCTTCCGACCGGTCAACAACCTCGCATCTCCTCTTCTGATTTTCCAATCCACTGGATTCACCGAACAGGCGACCACTTGAACCAATATTTCCTCATCTGTGATGACAGGTCTCGCCACTTCCCGGTGCTCTAACACCTCAACTGGCCCATACTTCTTGGTTACGATTGCTCTCATCAGTTTCCTCGAATGCACATTCACATGGGGGCATCGGTTCGGGTCAAGCCTCTTGTTGACTCACTTCCTCCTGACTCCGAGCCATCCACGAAGGAGGTGCTGGCGGGCCAGGCCATGCTATTTGCATCTTGCTCTTGCTAGGGGGTGCACGAGCTGCCGCATTATTCTAACGACCTGCGCTGGACCTCACCCGCGATGACCGGCGTCAGCGAGACGGTCAATAACACGAAAACCCGGCCGTACGGCGAGGCCAGGCCTTGAATTTCCATTTTTCCTCTCTTCGCCCGAACCGTTGCTTTTCTCGCAGCAGTATCCACACCGCTAACCCTTCACACTTCTCCAGAAAACAAAACGCCCTCGGGGCGGTGGTTCGCCCGCGAGGGCGTCATGAATTTGTGGTGCGCCAACCTTCAAGTAGCTGCTGAAAGTTGAGGGTTGAGAGTCGAGGGTCCATCCCAAAATCAGCCACCCGACAACACAACAGTGGCCTCAGTATCGCTGGCGGCTCCAGGAGTGTCAAGGCGATCGACAGGAATTAGCAGGGACAGCAGGCTATCCGGCCAAGCGTCGAATACGATCCAGATAGCTACGGAGTATCATCTTGAAGCGATCCCGGTTCTTTTCGACGAGACTCCGGCTGTCTGGGTCGAGGGCCTCCGGTTGATCGAGAACCCGAAGCCAATGTTCGTAGTGGATGCGGCGCAGCGTCAGAAAAAAGCGAAACGAGCCGGTGGACTCGACGAACCCGCCCTGCTTATACCGATACACTTTTACCCACCGAAAAGCCGAATCGAGCTCTGCGTTCAGGAAGCCTGGGGCGTCTTCGTATGCACTCACGTGCTCCAGAACCTCAAAGGTGCCGTCGTGGTCGAGGTCGCGAATCTCGTACATCCGAAGCGGTGTCCCGTCATGCTCCGGTGATTGCGCTGAGAGTGCCTTGATGAACGATGCCGCTTTTTCCGCCGAGCGTGAGGAGACGTCACCAGCGGTCGCGTGGGCCGTGTCCAAAAGGAGCAGTGCGGTCGCCAGGAGGAGGATGTGATATAGCATTCGCTTCCTTTCGGTGCGCCTAATGCGGTCGAACGCCCGCATGCATGGCGTCCTCCTCCAGTGTCGGGCCTCCCCTTCGACCATCCCCCCTTACGCGGTCTCAGCCCCTTCAGCCGCCGCTAGGGGTTTTGCCGTAGGTACTCCAGTACATCCGGATTGACGTCCTCGGCCAAACCTAGACCGTTGATGACGGTGCTTATACCGGTGAAGTACTGAAGGACCGCGAGCGCTTCAAGGATCTCGGCGTTGGAGATGCCCATCTTTTTCAGCCGAGCGGTATGGATCTTGATCCCGAACGTATTATTGACGAGGGTCACCGTGGCCCAAGCGAGCCACTCCTTCAACTTCGGATCGAGCTGTCCGTCATCCATGATCCGCCGACGATTGTCTATCGCCGCCTCCAGGATACGGGGATTGTTTGCTAGGACCTTGTAAGCGTTCGGGACACGACCGGCGCCAAAGCCAGCTTTGATCTGACCGTACAGTTGGTTGACCTCAGTGTTCGCGTCAGCCTCTTCGACAAATCGCAGCGTCGCCACGGCACCCTCCTTAATTCATGCTCTCGAAGGTTTGTCTCTCCATAAACCTGTAGGCCTCCCCAAAAAAAACAAAAACGCCCTTGCGGGGCGTTGTACACCCGCGAGGGCGTCGGAACTATCTGGTGCGCCGATGACGTTGCCGGACGTGGGCTCGGACCTGCTATGCCGACCCCCGGTTGCATTTCAACTACCTGTTAAGAGTTGAGTGTCGAGAGTTAAGTGCCCTTCCCAGAATCAGACAAGCGACTGTCCAGAGAGTTGCCTCTGGTGACTTTCTTGTACCGTCGCCCGTCGCCCCTGTCAACCGGAATTCCGTTCGGCCACCCTGTTTCCGTGGCATCACGACCGTTCCCATGAAAAACGACGGCCAACCCCTTTTTCCTCGAAAGGAGATTGGGCCATCAGTCTCAGTGTTCCTTAGTCTTGACAGCTCTGTCTACTTTGCCGGCAGCGACGAAGCGAACTTGGTAGCCAGCCGTACCCACTTCTGGAGGGCTTCGTCCGATTTGTGGCCACGAGGGGTCACTATGATGAATCCCTTCATGGGACGCCCGGTGAAGTCGAACGGCCTCGTGTGAGGCTTTTTGAGGGCTTTCTCGCCTTGCCCGGGCCCGATGCGCAAGATGAGCTCATCGTTCAGCACACCACAGCACATGTTGCCGCGAAGCATGAATGCGATACCCCCGAACATTTTCCTCTCGGTGAGCGCTATGCGCTTGCCCAGCACTCTCCGGATTCGGTCGGCTAGTTTTTCGTCGTAAGCCATCCGTCAACCCCCACCTCCACAAAGTGTGACCGTAGAAAATCGAATCAGGGTAGATTGCTTTAGGTCTGCCCTTCGGCCACCACCCTTTCTGGAGCCTCAGCGCCCTTCCCAGCCGCTTTTCAAGCGAGCGAGCCAGGCCGCCGACCTCCGATTTACCTGCAGGCGTCCGCTCCACTGAAATGTGCCGGTTCGTCCGTCCAACCTGTCACGCCATCTCGCCTGCGTATTTGGACCCACCATACCCACTGAAGCTTCGAATCGAGCTCCCCCCAACAGCCACTCCCACGTTCGCACCGTGACTCGGAAGTATTTCCTACGGGCTAAACTCCAGGTCCACTTCGATTAGTTTGCCCTTGTACCTGACCTTGAAATAGCCCTCGCCGAGGTAGGTGTAAACCCACAAGACATCACCTGGGACATACCGCCACCTCTTACGCTTGACAACGAATCTGACTGGCACGGTATGCACCTCCCCCGTGAGAGCCGCCACATTAGTCCCCGCCTCGAGCGTGCCAACCATGCGGGACTGGTGGTCGCGTTCTGCATAGATCGGCGTTTCTTTCTCCACTCGCCAGTCGCCATACTGGCAGCATTCGAACGGACATGCCCCTCGGTCAATGAACTTCGGAGGCCTTGTCTCTTGCTGCTGGCTTTGAAACCCACTCGCGATCATCAAGGTTAAGATGAGGATTCCGATACCAAGACTTCGGTCCCTCGGACTCATCGTAGCATTCCTTTTTGCAATGACGGGATGGGGCAGAGGACATTTTCGTGGGTCACCGGTCGAGCCTTTCTGGGCCGTCCCGGAGATTGACGCATAGGACGCGTCCCGACCTTCCCTTCAATCTGCTTCTGCAACAAAATTGTTCTCTGAACCGATTTCCGTTGCATTTCCGCTGCGGATACAGAGTGAGTCGGCCTAACGTCCAAGCTCACCGACCCACAAAGCCGGTCCGTTCTGGCCATAGATTAGGCGGGATTTCCTTCCTGTTTGCTCCTCACCGGCAATGCGCTCAGCTCGTTTATGATCAGCTGGAACACATCGGGACGAGCGTAATGGCCCACCACATCAAAATCCACCTTGCCCCTGATAATCTCTCCCAGATCAAGGTTGGCGAACAAGATCCCTTCTCGATCATAGAGAGGGCCCGCAAGAAGCTCGCCGAGCGGAGAGACAATGGCACTCCCACCACGACACATCACCTCCGGCTGCTCACTCAACTCGACCATTCCCGGCAGGCCGGCGGGATACATATCTCTCGTCACAAACTGATTGCACCCCAGCACAAAACAACGCCCTTCACACGCAATATGTCGTAGAGTCGACTGCCACGTGTCCCGTGCATCTGCCGTGGGGGCCAAGTAGATTTCAACCCCTTTGCCGTACATCGCCATCCGTGCCAATGGCATGTAGTTTTCCCAACAGATGAGCCCACCGATTCTCCCTAACTCCGTTTCCAGGACCGGCAACGTACTGCCATCTCCCTCTCCCCAAATCAACCGCTCTGCACCGGTCGGCTTCAGCTTGCGATGTTTGCCTAGTACCTGTCCATCCGGACCAAAGTAAAGCAACGTACAATAGAGTGTCCCGCCGCTAAACTGGCTATCCCGCTCTATGACACCCATCGCCAAATAGACGCCGGCCTCACGGACGGCACTTCCTAATTCCTTGGTCACGGCACTGGGGACTTCAACCGCGTTCTCCCAATACACTTGCCACGTACGTCGCCCCTCCGGACTGCGGGCCCCCACCACCATGCCAAAGCTCAAACCACGCGGATAGGCAGGGATAAAGGCTTCGGGAAAAAGGACGACTTGCGCATCTTGTGCTGCCGCCTCGCGGATCAGCTGACACGCCTTTTCCACCGTGGCTTCACGATCAAACAAGACAGGGGCCGCCTGCACTACTGCGACCTTGACGGAAGAGGATATTCTGTTCATTTGCTCATCTCCAACGAACCGCAGGGTTCGTGTCAGACTTGCCTAATTTGCCTAACGACACCCCAACTTCTCCATCTCTCCAAGAAGCAAGAACGCACACCCGAGCCGTGCTTCGCCCGAGAGGGCATCAGATATGTCTGAAACCCCAGTGATCGTGCCGGACGTGGGCTCGGTACTGCTATCTCGACCTCCAGTTCCCCCTTGCTGTTCTTGTACCGCCGCCCAACCCCCCTGTCAAACCCGATTCCCCTTCGGCCACGGCCCTTTCTGCGGTCTCAGCATCCTTCCCAGCCGCTGGCCTGCTACTCGAGTGGGATGCGGCTCTTATGTTGCGCGAGCCACCCCTCAAAGGTTTGCAGCGACGCGTTGAGGGATCGGGCAACGTCGGGGTTGCGGGCACCGCAGAAGTCTTGATTGAAGTCGCGCTTGAACTGGAACATGTTGCCGAGATCGTCGGCGCCCGGGAAGCCCAGGCTCCGGTACACCTCGGGCGGCACATCGTTGTAACGCACCTTTCGACCCAGCTCCTTGGTGAGGGCGGCCGCCATCTGCGCGCCGGTCAAATGCTCGCCTGCGATACCGACCGTCTTGCCGATGAACTCGCGGCCCTTCTTTAAAATGCCCAGAGCACACTTGCCGATATCCTCGACGGCAATGCCCGGAAGCTTCTTGTCGCCCATGGGAAATGTGATCGCCAGCCTGCCGTCCGGGCCCTTCTTGGGGCCCATGCCGAAGTAGATCATGTTCTCCCAGTAGAACGATGTCAGCAGAAACGTAGTCGGCACGCCAAGCGCGGTGAACACCTGATCCGCCTCGCCCTTGGCATCAAGGTGCGGCACCTTGTACTTGCCCATGAGGGTCGGCATGCGCTCGTCGCTCAGCGGCACCCACTTGCGCGTGTCCTCGAGGGTGGACCAGATCACGTGCTTCAGGCCGGCGTGCTTCGCCGCTCCCGCCATGGCCTTGGCCTGGGCGGACTCCTTCTCCGGCGAAAAATGCTCCCAAAAGAAGGTGACACAGAACGCCCCGTAGGCGCCTGTGAACGCCTTCTTGAGGCTCTCGACGTCGTCGACGTCGGCTGCGACGACTTCGGCGCCTAGTTGTGCGAGTGCTCGCGCCTTCTCAGCATTGACGTCTCTCGTCAGCGCACGTGCGGTGAAGCTGCTACTCCCATCGCTCACGATGGCGCGGAACAGACTGCCGCCCTGAGCACCGGTGGCACCCACCACCGCGATGATCTTCTGTTCGGCCATGACGATCCTCCTTAAAGGCTCGCGATCCTCTTTTCATATCAGGTCGATAGAAACTTCCGGCGAGTGCGAGCAGCCACCGTTTATAGTGACGCAAAATGGCGGATCATGCGCTCGCGCATCTTCGCATCCGGCAAGCGGCCATAGCCGGCGCCCATATTATCAACCATGTGTTTCGGCTTTGAGGTCGCCGGGATCACGTTGGTCACGGTCGGGTGTGACACGACAAACTTGAGGAAGAATTGTGCCCAACTGGTGCAGTCGAACTCGGCTGCCCACGCAGGCAGTTTTTTCCCTTTAACTCTGCGAAACATGCTGCCCCGCTGAAAGGGGCGGTTGATCAGCGTGGCGATCCCCTTATCGGCCGCAATGGGGAAGAGCCGGTCTTCCGCCACACGGTTGACGAGATTATAACTGAACTGGACGAAATCCAACGGTTCCGTCTTCATGATCTCTTCGAATTCTGCGTGCCGACTACCATGCGAGGTGGTGATCCCCAGATAGCGTATTTTCCCCTGTGCTTTCCACTCCCGTAACGTCTGAATATGGACCTCCCAATCGTGGAGATTATGGATCTGCATGAGGTCGATCACATCGACGCCCATCCGTTGCATCGATTGCTGCATTTCTTTGATCCCGGATTCTTTCCCGTACGTCCAGACTTTCGTCGCGACGAACAATCCCTCGGAGTTCTTCGTGGTTTTGAGCAATTCGCCCACCAAACCCTCGGCAGGACCGTAGATCGGGGAAGAATCGATCAATTGGCCGTCATGATCGAAGAAGGCTTGCATGACCTCGCCCAATTGTTCTCTGCTGACATGATGACTGAACGTACGGGACGTCCCCAAGCCGATGACCGAAAGCCGCTCGCCGGAAGATGGGATGGCGCGCTTGATCACAGGAGCTCTTGCAGCCAACAATTCATGCGGCCGCAGTGCCATGATGGCTGACATCGCACACGTGGCCTTCAAGAAATGTCTCCGTGTGATGGCGATTTCACGGTACTTCATCGCTTGATCCTCCTCGAGCTTGGGGTCATCCATTGATAATCTTCGCCGTCTACCGAGCGCAGCGGAAGCCGATGTTGTGGTGGCCCGCGCGAGGATTGCGGGACAGGCTCCGGCCGCGCTGCGTCGTCGTCAGCTCCTCGGGGCGTGAATCATGGCCGCCGCCCCGGGTTCCACGGACGGGGCCGGGCCTTAAGTCCTCACGGCCATCATCGGCCGTGTAGGGATAGGGGCGATACGCGCTGTTCACCCACTCCCAGACGTTCCCGGCAAGATCGAGAACGCCATAGGGGCTGGCGCCTTTTGGAAGCCTTCCGACGGGCAATGTCTCGTTCCACCCCGCGTGAAAGTGCGCCCGGGTCCGGTCCGGCGGGGTATCACCCCAGGGATACTGGCGGTCGTCTGTCCCCCGCGCGGCCTTCTCCCATTCCGCTTCGGTTGGAAGCCGCTTCCCCGCCTGGGCACAATAGTCCCTGGCGCCCAACCACGAGACCTCGACGACCGGATGATCTTCGAAGCCGGCTTCCGCCACCCACCTGCCGTCGGTCTGATGGATGCGAGCGTCTCGATCATCGAAGTCAAAGCGTCTCTCCCCTTGAGCATTGACCGGGCCGACCGCATTGAGGAATGCCGCAAACTCTCTGTTCGTGACCGGCGTTCGGTCAATGGCAAAGACGTCAAGGTCGAACGGGTGGGCGGGTCGCTCATCGTCCGGCCCCGCATCACTCCCCATCGTAAACGGCCCCGCCGGAATCGTCACCATCCTTCCGGTCGCCTCTTTCTCCGCCAGGGCTATTTGTGGAGGATTCGTAAATAGAGAAATTGTCAGGACTGCTATGATAGTGAGACTCGCCACGGCATTAGCGGTGAAACCATAGACCATTGGTCCGGCCTTCGGGTCGGACGGGTCACGTCTTTTGTTGACTAATGCTGCTTTCTCGGACTGCTATACGTTCTCGGCGTCCGGATCGTAGCTCAAGTTCGGTCGGAGCCACTGCTCGACGATCCGCAGGTCCATCCGCTTCCTCGTCCCGTAATCCATGGCTTGATCGCGGCCGATCTTGCCCACCGCGAAATAGACGGCCTGTGGGTGCGCGAGGTAGAGGCCGCTCACCGAGGCCGCCGGGTACATCGCAAAGCTCTCCGTGAGAGAGATCCCCGCGCTCTTCTCGGCCTGCAGCAGATCGAAGATCAGGCCTTTCTCCGTATGGTCCGGACAGGCGGGATAGCCCGGCGCCGGCCGGATGCCCCGGTATCGTTCCCGGATCAGGTCTTCGTTCGTCAGCTTTTCCGCTTCTCCGTATCCCCATTCCGCCCGGACCCGCTCGTGCAACCATTCGGCGAAGGCCTCCGCCAAGCGATCGGCCAGCGCCTTGGTCATGATGGAGTTGTAGTCGTCATGCGCCCGTTCAAACCGCTCGCACAGGGCCTCCACCCCGATCCCGGCGGTCACGGCAAAGGCCCCAATGTGATCGGGCAGCCCGCTTGATTTGGGAGCCACGAAGTCCGCCAGCGCCAGGTTGGGTTTCCCCTCGGCCTTGGGTATCTGCTGGCGGAGCGTATGGAGCGTCAGTCGAACAGCGGAACGCGATTCATCCGTGTACAGCTCGATGTCGTCGCCGACGCTGTTGGCGGGAAAGAGCCCGTACACCCCACGCGCCGTCAGCAGCCTGTCCTTGACGATCCCCCGCAGCAAGGCCTGAGCGTCCTCAAAGAGTTCCTTCGCCCTCGGGCCGACGGTGGGGTCCTCGAGGATCCTCGGGTAACGCCCCTTCAACTCCCATGTATGGAAAAACGGGGACCAATCGATGTAAGGCACAAGCTGGCCCAGCTCGAGTGCATCGAGCACTCGGACACCGATGAAAGACGGCGTGGGAATGTCCTCGACTGTCCAGGCGATTGGCACCCTTCGCTCCCGCGCCTCCTGCAACGTGAGCAACCGTTTGGGCTCCCGGTCCTCACGCGCAGAGCGGATCTGCTCCTGGTCCATGCGGTTCTTCTCGACGAACTCAGCCCGCTGGTCGGCGCTCACGAGCTGGCCGACGACACCGACCGAGCGCGAGGCGTCCAGCACGTGCACCACTGGCGCGCTGTAGGCGGGTGCGATCTTGACCGCCGTGTGCGCCTTGCTGGTCGTAGCCCCGCCGACCAGCAGCGGGATGGCAAAGCCCTCTCGGGTCATCTCCCGCGCGACGTGCACCATCTCATCGAGCGAGGGGGTGATGAGTCCACTGAGCCCGATCATATCCACGCCGTGTTCCCGGGCCGTCCGGAGGATCGTGTCGCATGGCGCCATCACGCCGAGATCGATCACGTCGTAGTTATTGCACCCGAGGACCACCCCGACGATATTCTTGCCGATGTCGTGCACATCGCCCTTGACCGTGGCAAGCAAGACCTTTCCCTGCGCCTTCTGGATTCCACCGGCTTGCTTTTCCTCCTCCATGAACGGCGTCAGATACGCCACCGCCTTTTTCATGACACGGGCGCTCTTGACGACCTGGGGCAGGAACATCTTGCCCGAGCCGAAGAGGTCCCCGACGACGTTCATGCCGTCCATCAGAGGACCCTCGATGACCCGCAGGGGCTTTTGATATTTCTTTCTGGCCTCCTCCACATCGGTATCGATAAAGTCTACAATTCCTTTGACCAGGGCGTGACACAGGCGTTCCTCGACGGCGCGCCGGCGCCATGCATCCTCCGCCGCGATCGCCTTGTCCTGCTGCTTGACCGTTTCCGCGAAGGCCACCAAACGCTCGGTGGCGTCAGGGCGGCGATTCAGCAGGACGTCCTCGACCAGCTCCAGGAGGTCCTTGGGGATCTCTTCATACACCGCCAACTGGCCTGCATTGACGATCCCCATGTCCAGTCCGGCCGTGATCGCGTGATAGAGAAACGCCGAATGCATCGCCTCGCGGACGACGTTATTGCCACGGAAGGAAAAGGAAATGTTGCTCACGCCCCCGCTGACCTTACACAGCGGCAGATGGGCTTTGATCCACCGCGTCGCTTCAATAAAGTTCACGGCGTAACTGTTATGCTCCTCAATCCCGGTCGCGACCGTCAAAATGTTGGGATCGAAAATGATGTCCTGCGGCGGAAAGCCGACTTCCTCCGTCAAGATCCGGTAGGCGCGAGCGCAGATCTCGATTTTCCGCTCTAGCGTATCGGCCTGTCCCGCCTCATCGAATGCCATTACGATCGCAGCCGCCCCGTACTGCCTGATGAGGTGCGCCTGGTCCTTGAAGACGTCCTCTCCCTCTTTCAGGCTGATCGAATTCACAACCGGTTTTCCGGGCACACGCTTGAGCCCCGCCTCGATCACCGTCCATTTGGAGCTGTCGATCACGACCGGCACTCGCGCGATATCCGGCTCGGCCATGATCAGATTCAGGAACGTCGCCATGGCCGCTTCTGAATCCAGCAGGGCTTCGTCCATATTTACGTCAATGAGCTGGGCGCCGTTTTCCACCTGCTGCTTGGCGATGGCGACGGCTTCGTCGAGTTGTCCCGACAACACCAATTTGGCGAATTGTGGTGAGCCGGTGACGTTCGTCCGCTCCCCGATGTTCACAAAATTGGTATCCGGCCGAATGGCCAATGCCTCGCAGCCGCTGAGTCTCGTGTAGGTATCTCCCTGTGGCATGCGTCTCGGAGAACAGTCTCGCACCGCCTCGGCGACTGCCTTGATATGGGCTGGCGTTGTCCCGCAGCAGCCCCCGACGATATTCACCCACCCGTTGGCCGCCCATTCGCGCAGTTGCCGCGCAAACGTGTCGGGGGTTTCTGGAAACCCCGTGGGCAAGAGCGGATCCGGCAACCCGGCGTTGGGGTAACTGCTCACAAAGAGCGGCGCGATGCGTGACAGGTCTTCGATCAAGGGCCACATTTCCGCAGGTCCCAGTGAGCAGTTGATGCCGACGCTCAGCAAGGGTACGTGGGAGATGGATGTCAGAAAGGCGTCAAGCGTCTGGCCGGTCATCGTGCGGTTGTTCCCTTTCTGAATAAAGGTGACGGAGGCCATCACCGGCACTCGGCGGCCAACCTCCTCAAAATGCTGCTCGATCGCGAAGAAGGCGGCTTTCGCATTGAGGGTGTCGAAAATGGTTTCCACGAGCAAGACATCCGCCCCACCGTCCATCAACCCACGAACCTGCTCAGCATAGGCGTGGACCAGTTGGTCGAAGGTGACCGCTCGAAATCCGGGGTCATTCACGTCGGTGGAGACGGACGCGGTTCGGTTCGTCGGGCCGATCGCCCCGGCGACGAACCGCGGGCGGCCTGGGTCTTTGGCCATCACGGCTTCGACTGCGCGCCGAGCGGTCTGTGCCCCGGCCACGTTCAGCTCGTACACCAGCGGCTCCAGTCGGTAGTCCGACATCGAGATCGAGGTGGAGTTGAACGTGTTGGTCTCGATGAGGTCGGCGCCAGCTTCCAGATACTGCCGGTGGATCTCCTCCACGATATGCGGGCGGGTAATGTTCAGAAGATCGTTACACCCCTTCACGTCACATGCATGATCCGCAAACCGTTCACCGCGGAAGCCGGCTTCATCCAGCTTGTACGTCTGGATCATCGTGCCCATCGCCCCATCGAGGACGGCGATGCGCGTCTTCAGAATCTGTTCAAGCGGGTGCGCATTGGTCATTGAGCCCCCATGTCCTAGCCCTCAATGAGATGGGATAGTGGGCTACGAGGAGGTCAGCGATTGGGGTCACTTTTCACAGTGACTCGAAATGCCGGATCATGCGCTCACGCATCTTCGCATCCGGCAAGCGGCCATAGCCGGCGCCCATATTATCAACCATGTGTTTCGGCTTTGAGGTCGCCGGGATCACGTTGGTCACGGTCGGGTGTGACACGACAAACTTGAGGAAGAATTGTGCCCAACTGGTGCAGTCGAACTCGGCTGCCCACGCAGGCAGTTTTTTCCCTTTAACTCTGCGAAACATGCTGCCCCGCTGAAAGGGGCGGTTGATCAGCGTGGCGATCCCCTTATCGGCCGCAATGGGGAAGAGCCGGTCTTCCGCCACACGGTTGACGAGATTATAACTGAACTGGACGAAATCCAACGGTTCCGTCTTCATGATCTCTTCGAATTCTGCGTGCCGACTACCATGCGAGGTGGTGATCCCCAGATAGCGTATCTTCCCCTGTGCTTTCCACTCCCGTA